>NZ_CAXTKW010000002.1:59482-308048 GCF_964245105.1 Candidatus Dorea massiliensis AP6
GCGTGATTACCGAGTGGCTGAAGAAAGAAGGAGACCAGGTCAATGTAGGCGATGTTCTCTTTACATATGAGACAGATAAGGCATCCTTTGAGTGCGAATCCACGGCAGCAGGAACACTTCTGAAGATCTTCTATGAGGATGGAGACGAAGTTCCCGTACTGGTGAATGTCTGCGCAATCGGACAGCCGGGTGACAGCATCGAGGGTCTGAAGGAAGGCACCGCACCGGCGGCAGCGCCCGCAGCGGCTCCGGTACCGACAGCAGCACCTGCACCGGCGGCAGCACCCGCAGGCGGCGCGCATATGGCAACGGGCGTCCTGATGCCGAAGGCAGGAATCACTGTAGAAGAGTGCGTGATTACCGAGTGGCTGAAGAAAGAAGGAGACCAGGTCAATGTAGGCGATGTTCTCTTTACATATGAGACAGATAAAGCATCCTTTGAGTGCGAGTCCACTGCGGCAGGAACTCTGCTTAAGATTTTCTACGGCGACGGAGACGAAGTACCTGTACTGGTAAATGTCTGCGCTATCGGACAGCCGGGCGACAGCATCGAAGGTCTGAAAGAAGGCACCGCACCGGCGGCAGCGCCGGCAGCGGCTCCGGCCCCGGCAGCGGCTCCGGTCCCGGCAGCAGCACCCGCACCTGCAGCAGCGCCGGCAGCAAGCGGCCCGGCTAACCCGGACGCTAAGGTATCTCCGAGAGCAAGAAAGGCAGCTGCAGAGCTTGGTGTAGACGCTACAGCGGCAGCCGGTACCGGCGCTCACGGAAGAGTCATGGAAGTAGATGTGAAGACCTATGCGGCAAACGCGCCGGCACCTGCAGCGGCTCCGGCTGCAGCAGCACCTGCAGCTCCGGTTACAGTAGCAGAAGCTCCGAAGGCAGCACCTGCAGCAGACGACGCAGAGTACACAGATGTGAAGCTCTCCGGCGTCAGAAAGGCCACCGCGAAGGGCATGATGAAGTCCTTAAGCACCATGGCTCAGCTGACCCATTACCATTCCTTCGACGCGTCCGCACTGCTGGCTCTGAGAAAGCAGATCAAGGCCAACGGCGAAGCGATGGGCATGCCGAACATTACCTTGAATGATATGGTACTTTTTGCAGTATCCAGAATCCTTCTGCATCACCCGGATTTGAATGCGACTATGCCGCAGGAGAACATGCTCCGTCAATACCATCACGTACATCTGGGTATGGCGGTAGATACCCCGAAGGGACTGTTCGTACCGACCATCTTCAATGCGGATCAGATGAGCCTGGCAGAGATAAGCACAGAGGCAAAGCGTCTCGCAAAGCTTTGTCAGGAAGGCAAGGCTACACCGGATATGCTTTCCGGCGCCACCTTCACCGTATCCAATGTAGGTTCCCTGGGCGTGGAGATGTTCACCCCGATTGTAAATCCGCCGCAGGTAGGTATCCTGGGCGTGTGCGGAACCACCACCCGCATCAAGGAAGTAAATGGAGAAATCAAGCCGTATCAGGCTATGGGACTTTGCCTGACCTACGACCACAGAGCCATCGACGGCTCCCCGGCATCCCGCTTTGTAAAAGAGCTGTGCGGTGCGCTTGAGAACTTCTCACTTCTGATGATGAAATAATTTTATTTAGCCAACCAACTTTCAAGCCGGGGGCGACACCAACCCCGCCCTCGGCTACTGCCATTTTGATACTATTCAGCAATTCACATAGACGCATAGGGCGCTTAGCCCAAGCGAGACGGAGTGCGAAGCACGGAATCGAGCTTGCACTGCGTCCGTGCTGAATAATATAGAACTTAACCAAATTAAAAAAGGAGAAAAAACATGCCAAAGTCATTATATGTAGATCCGGACAAAATGCGTGCGGAAGGAAAAATCACATTTAAAGACATCCCGATCAATGTATACAAAAAGAGCGTAAAGGAAGAGGTAGAGGAAGGCAACTATACCAAGGAGGACCTGCTCCGTATCTACCGCGATATGAGCATCTGCCGTGAGTTCGAGGATATGCTGAACCAGATCAAGACTCAGGCGAAATATGCGGACGTGGAGACGACTTATCCGGGTCCGGCCCATCTGTCCCTGGGACAGGAGGCAGCCGCAGTCGGCGAGGCTTATCTGCTGGGAAAAGAGGACTTCACCTTCGGAAGCCACAGAAGCCACAGCGAGATTCTGGCAAAAGGTCTGTCCTGTATCCAGAAGCTGAATGACAAAGAGCTGATGGATACCATGGAGAATTTCTTCGACGGCAAGACCCTGAAGGCTATCCAGACTGTCAGCAAGGCAGACGGCGATGTAAAAGAGCTGGCTATCGAGTTCCTGGTATACGGCGCCCTGGCAGAGCTGTTCGCCCGTGAAAATGGTTTCCACAAGGGACTGGGCGGCTCCATGCATGCGTTCTTCCTGCCCTTCGGTATCTACCCGAACAACGCGCTGGTAGGCGGCTCCGCAACCATCGCGACAGGAGCGTCCCTGTTCAAGAAATGTAACGACAAGGACGGCGTCGTAGTAGCAAACCTGGGCGACGGCTCCATGGGACGCGGTCCCGTATGGGAGGCACTTTCCTTCGCTACCATGGATCAGTACCGTACTCTGTGGGAAGAGGGAAGAAAGGGCGGCCTGCCGCTGATCTTCAACATCAACAATAACTCCTACGGCATGGGCGGCCAGACCTGCGGAGAGACCATGGGCTATGGCGAGCTGGCGCGTATGGGCGCAGGCGTAACCGAAAGCCAGCTGCACGCAGAGCGCGTGGACGGCTACAATCCGCTGGCAGTTATCGACGCATACAGAAGAAAGCTTCCGCTGGTTAAGAGCGGTGAAGGCCCGGTATTCCTGGATGTGGTTACATATCGTCTGCTTGGACATTCTACTTCCGACCAGAATGCGTACCGTACCAAGGAGGAGATCGAGGCATGGAAGGCACAGGATCCGATCATCACCTTCCGCAAGGCCATCGTAGACGCAGGCATTGCTGAGGATAGTGAGTTCGATGCTATCTGGGCGAAGACCAAGGAAAGAATGGCCCGTATCTGCCGCCTGGCAGCAGACAAAGAGGCTTCTCCGTATCTGGACTTCGATAAGGATCCGGCTATCGTAGAGCGTCTGATGCTGAACAACGGACACCAGCGCAGCATGGATACCACCAGAGAGCCGTCTGTAATGGGACCGAAGGAGAACTGCAAGCGTTACAATGACATCCAGAAGAAGGTTCGTACACATTACATCGATGGAACGGAAGTAAGCTCCATGAAGCGTTATAATATCCGTGACGCTGTCTTCGAGCCCATGTTCAATAAATACTATGAAGACCCGACACTCATCGCTTACGGCGAGGATGTTCGTGACTGGGGCGGCGCATTTGCTGTATACAGAGGATTTACCGATGTCATTCCTTACTCCAGACTGTTTAACTCCCCGATTTCCGAGTCCGCTATCGTAGGTACCGGCGTAGGCTATACCATGTGCGGTGGCCGTGCGGTTATCGAGCTGATGTACGGCGACTTTATCGGATGCTGTGGTGACGAGATCTTCAACCAGATGGCAAAATGGCAGGCTATGAGTGCCGGAATTCTGAAGATGCCGCTTATCTTACGTGTATCCGTAGGTTCCAAGTACGGCGCTCAGCATTCTCAGGACTGGACCGCAATGTGCGCTCATGTACCGGGCCTGAAGGTTTGCTTCCCGGCTACCCCGTATGAGGCAAAGGGTCTGATGCAGGCAGCTCTGAACGGAACTGACCCGGTTGTATTCTTTGAGAGCCAGAGAATCTACGATGTAGGAGAGAAGTTCCATGAGGGCGGCGTTCCGAAGGAAGAGTACGAAATCACCATGGGCGATGTAGATGTGATTACCCAGGGCTCCGATATCACCATCCTGACCGTAGGCGCAACCCTGTACCGCGCGTACGACGCAGTGAAGGAACTGAAAGAGAAATACGGTATCTCCGCAGAGCTTATCAACCTGCACAGCCTGGTACCGCTGGATTACACCAAGATTCTTGAGTCTGTGAAGAAGACAGGCAAGGTGGTTCTGGCTTCTGATGCCTGCGCAAGAGGAAGCTTCCTGGACGACGTGGCTAAGAACATTACCACACTGGCATTTGATTATCTGGATGCACCGCCTGCAATCGTTGGTGCTCAGAACTGGATTACACCTCCGTTCGAGTATGACAAGTACTTCTTCCCGCAGAAGGAGTGGATCCTAGATGCCATCAACGAGAAGATTATGCCGCTTAAGGATTATAAGCCGGTAACCAATATGACAGCAGAAGAGGAAATGCGGAAGCTGAAACTGGGTGTCTAATTCAGAGGTAAGGCGAGTAAAAGATTAAGAGAGAGAATAAAATAGGGCGTCCCATAGAAAGGGACGCCCTATTTTTAAAAACGACGATTTACAGAAGATAATTTCTTTCCCCGGGTTTTTTGAAATAGGTTTGGTGCATGCCGAGGGTAATCACCAGAGTCAGAAATTCTGCTACCGGGATAGCGAGCCATGCTCCGGTTACCCCAAGAAACCGGGGCAGAATCAGCAGGGACAGTACGATAAACACCAGTGTCCGTAAGAATGAGATAATTGCGGATACCCTTCCATTGGACAGCGCGGTAAAGAAGCCGGAGGACGTGATATTGATTCCGCTGAACAGAAAATTAATGGCGAAAATCCGAAAGCCTGCGTCAGCCAGGGCAAAGGTTTTCGGGTCATGGGTGAAGATGGATACCAGCAGTGTGGAGGTGGCGACGGCAGCCAGGGTCATGAGGACAGATGACGCAGCCACGAAGAAAAACGAGGTTTTATAGATGCTCCTAAGCTGCTTCCGGTTCTGCGCGCCGTACTGGAACCCCACGATGGGACTGATGCCGATGGAAAAGCCCAGATAAAAGCCGTTAAATAAGAACTGCCCATAGAGCAGAATCGTGATGGCGGCTACGCCGTTTTCCCCGGCCAGATCCAGCAAGATAATGTTGAAGAGAAAGGTAATCACTGCATTGGAAAGCTGGGTGACCATCTCGGAAGAACCGTTATAGCAGGCCATAAGAAGTTCTTTCCCATGCAGACGGAAACGGGTGAAATAAAGGCCTTTCCGGGAAAGCAGGAAAAAGAATAACCCGGCGATGGCCGGAACGGACTGGCCGATACCGGTGGCCAGGGCAGCGCCTGTGATTCCCATAGGGAAGACCAGAATGAGAACGTAGTCCAGAACCGCGTTCAGAATACCGGCGCCGATGGTCAGAAAAAGTCCCAGAGCCGGCATACCTGCAGTTACCAGATAGGACTGGAACAGAGTCTGCAGCATACAGGCCGGAGCGAACATCAGAGAGGTGGACAGATATGCCTGACAGTCTGCCAGCAGAATATCTGTGGAACCTAAAATCCGGCAGATGGGTATCAGAAATACCTGAGTCAGAATCAGCAGCAGAATGCTGACCGCAAGGCCGATGACCGTGAAACCGGTCAGACATTCCCTGGCTTCCTGATTCTTACCTTCTCCCAGATATTTGCTGATAATGGCGTTGCCGCCGGTGCCCAGCATGGTGGCGATGGCAATGACCACATTGATTACGGGAAAAACGATATTGAGGGAAGAAAGGGCATTGCTTCCCAGAAAACGTGAAATATAAATGCCGTCTACAATGGTGTAGAGGGACATGAAGATCATCATGATGATGGACGGAAACGCGAATTTTAAAAGCGCCCAGGGCGTGAAATGCTGATTTAACGACGTACTCATAACAAACTCCTTTATCATCTGTAAGGGATAGCATATAGGATAAGAAGGAATACGTCAAGAAATCTATGGAAAATTAGAGAAAAATTAAGAAACAGAGAAATGACCTGCAAGGAGGAGACGCGACATGAATAATTATTTTGTACAGACCTACACCTGGAACCCCTGGAGAAATCTGGCCGTGGAGAAATATCTGGCAGACAAAATCGAGCCCGGCGACGTGGTGCTTTATCTCTGGCAGAATGATCATACGGTAGTTATTGGCCGCAACCAGAACGCCATCCGTGAGTGTAAAGCCCAGCTTCTGGAGGAGGAGGGAGGCTTTCTGGCCAGACGTACTACCGGAGGCGGAGCCGTGTACCATGATCTGGGCAATCTGAATTTTACGTTTCTGGCATCCCCGGAGCGCTATGATCTGGAAAAGCAGCTGAAGGTGATTCAGGCAGCCTGCCGGAAATTCGGCATTGAAACGCAGTTTTCCGGACGGAACGATATCATTACCGAGGATGGGTTCAAGTTTTCCGGAAATGCGTTTTCCAAGAATTCCCATTGCAATATTCAGCATGGAACCCTGATGGTGGATGTGGATGTGACGCAGCTTGGCAGATACCTGACTCCGTCCAAGGAGAAGATGAAGGCCAAGGGCGTGAAGTCTGTACAGTCCCGGGTATGTAACCTGAAGACGTTGAATCCGGACATCACCACAGACGCTCTGCGGTCAGCCCTGAAGGAGAGCTTCGTGGAAGCCTACGGTGATTTTTCCGAGCTTAACCCGGCTATCTTTGAAAACGCTGAGGTACAGGAAATCTATAATCTTTATTCATCCTGGGACTGGAAGTTCGGCAAGTCTCCTGAGTGCGAGACCTCTTACAGCAGGCGCTTCGACTGGGGTGAGGTGGAGATCTGGCTGCGCCTGAAAAATATGCACATGGAGGAGATCAAGATTTATTCCGATATGCTGGACGTGGAATTCCCGGCGAAGCTGGAGAAGCTGTTACAGGGGAAACGGTATGATATGGCGGACCTGAACCTGGATGATGAGACAGCGGAATTTACACCGGAGCAGCGGGAAAAAGCAAAGCAGGTGTGCGAATGGCTGGCTCACTGTTTCTAAACGGGATCTTACAAGGATCTTAAGAAACCATTAAATTTTCCTGCGACGAAAAAAAACACTTTTCTTTTTGGAATTCCTTGTATATAATATAAGTTACGCAAATAGGTGTTTGCACAAAGCCTGAATAACAGCTTGAAAATGTGTAAGACTGATATTATAGAAGATTAAGGAAATGTGAGAAAGGGGAATCTGTAAAATGGCAGGAACAGATATTGGAATTGACCTGGGTACAGCCAGTATCCTTGTATATATAAATGGAAAGGGCGTCGTATTAAAAGAGCCGTCCGTAGTGGCATTTGACCGTGATACCAATAAGATCCGCGCCATCGGCGAGGAAGCCCGTCTGATGCTGGGAAGAACCCCCGGCAATATTGTAGCGGTACGTCCGCTGCGTCAGGGCGTTATCTCTGACTATACCGTAACGGAGAAGATGCTGAAGTACTTCATCCAGAAGGCTACAGGAAAGAGATCCTTTCGAAGACCGCGTATCGCAGTCTGTGTACCCAGCGGTGTAACTGAGGTAGAGAAGAAGGCTGTAGAGGACGCTACCTATCAGGCAGGCGCCCGTGAGGTTATGATCATCGAGGAGCCCATCGCGGCAGCCATTGGAGCCGGTATCGATATTTCCCGTCCCTGCGGTAATATGATCGTAGATATCGGAGGCGGTACCAGCGATATCGCTGTTATCTCCCTGGGCGGCGCGGTAGTCAGCACTTCCGTGAAGATTGCGGGAGATGACTTTGACGAGGCTATCGTCCGTTATATGCGTAAGAAGCACAATCTTCTGATCGGTGAGCGTACCGCAGAGGATATCAAGATCAAAGTAGGTACCTGCTATCCCCGCGCGGAGGTGGATCGTATGAGCGTCCGCGGACGTAACCTGGTGACAGGTCTTCCGAAGTCCGTAGAGGTAACCTCTGAGGATTGTGAGGAAGCGCTTCGTGAGTCTACCATGCAGATCGTGGAGGCTGTTCACAGCGTGTTGGAGAAGACTCCGCCCGAGCTGGCAGCAGATATTGCGGACAGAGGAATTGTCCTGACCGGCGGCGGCGCTCTGCTTCGTGGTTTGGAGGAACTGTTGGAGGAGAAAACCGGCATTAACACCATGACGGCAGAGGATGCCATGAAGTGTGTAGCCATCGGAACCGGTAAGTTTGTAGAGTTCATGGCCGGTAACCGGGACGAGTAAATTATACTTTTACAAATGAGGGGCATGACGGAGGTTTATCTGTCATGCCCATTTGTATATAACAGAGAAGTGGCGGGGAATCCTGCAATGCAGGATTCCGAAAAATACATAAAGGTATAAACGTATGAAACTTGAGGGGTATGTGGAACATATTATCTACCGAAACGCGGAAAATGGATATTCGGTGCTGAATCTGATGGCCGATGAGAATGAAATCACGGTTGTCGGCGTCTTTTCCTATATCGGCGAAGGAGAATTGGTGGAGCTGGAGGGCGACTATACGGAGCATCCCATGTACGGTCAGCAGTTCAAGGCGGAACGCTTTGAGGTGAAAACGCCAAAGGACGCCCTGGCCATGGAACGCTATCTGGCCAGCGGAGCCGTAAAGGGCGTGGGTGCGGCGCTGGCGGCCCGGATTGTGCGGCGCTTCGGCGCAAAGACCTTCGAAATCATGGAACGGGAGCCGGAGCGCCTGGCTGAGGTGAAAGGTATCAGCGATCGGAAGGCCCGGGAGATCGCGGAGCAGATGGAAGAAAAACGGGATCTTCGGGACGCTATGGTTTTTTTACAGGAGTATGGCATTTCCATGAATTTGGCTGTGAAGATTTACCAACAGTACGGACAGGAGATTTATCGTATAATAAAGGAGAATCCGTACCGATTGGCGGACGATATCGCGGGCGTAGGCTTCCGGACAGCGGATGAGATCGCAAAGCGCGTCGGGATCCGGGAGGATTCAGACTTCCGGATCCGCAGCGGTATTCTGTATACACTGCTGAACGCGTCGGCGGAGGGGCATACCTGCATTCCGGAGCAGATGCTGCTGAACCGGACCGTGGAGCTTCTGGGCGTGCCGCCAGAATCCGTGGAGCGCCATGTGTCGGATCTCAGCATCGACCGGAAGCTTATACGAAAAGCTCTGCCGGACAGCCGGGGGCAGGAGACGGTCTTTGTCTACGCGGCGTCCTATTATTACGCAGAGCTCAGTATCGCAGCCATGCTGTATCATCTGAATCTGTCCATGGATGAGACAGACGCGGTGATTGACACGCGGATTTCAAAGATAGAAAAGGCCACGAAGACTACGCTGGACGAGCACCAGCGGGAGGCGGTGGCGGAAGCAGTGCGAAACGGTCTGCTGATTCTGACCGGAGGTCCCGGCACCGGAAAAACCACGACCATCAACGCTATGATACATTATTTCGAGGCGGAGAACTTAAGCATCTTTCTGGCAGCGCCCACCGGGCGCGCGGCCAAGCGGATGACCGAGGCTACCGGCTGTCAGGCCCAGACCATTCACCGAATGCTGGAGCTGTCCGGCGGGCCGGAGAGCGCCGTTGGAGGCCGGGCCATGTTCGCCCGCAATGAGGAGAATCCGCTGGAGGCGGATGTGATCATCATTGACGAGATGTCTATGGTGGATCTGCATCTGATGCAGGCGCTTCTAAAAGCGGTGGTACCGGGAACCAGACTGATTCTGGTGGGCGACGTGAACCAGCTGCCCAGCGTGGGACCCGGCAGTATTCTGCAGGATATGATCCGTTCCGAGACCTTTCCGGTGGTGCGCCTGACTAAGATCTTCCGACAGGCGGCGGAGAGCGATATCATTGTAAATGCCCATAAGATCAACCGTGGCGAGCCGGTAACTCTGGATAATAAGAGCCGGGATTTCTTCTTTTTGCAAAGGCAGGATCCGAACATCATTCTGCGGGTGGTGCTGGCTCTGGTGCAGGAGAAGATGCCCCGTTATGTAAATGCGGAGATTTCGGATATCCAGGTGCTGACCCCCATGCGCAAGGGCGCGCTTGGTGTGGACAATCTGAACCGGGTATTGCAGCGTTACCTGAATCCCGAGGATAAGGACAAAGCGGAGATTCCCTTTGGACACGGCGTCGCCGCGGAGGACGGCGGAACCGGAAAGGGCATCCTGCGGGTGGGCGACAAGGTCATGCAGATCCGCAACAACTACCAGCTGGAGTGGGAGGTCCGCAATCGCTACGGCATTGCCATTGATAAGGGCGTGGGCGTATTCAACGGCGATATGGGAATCGTCCGTGCCATCAATACCTTTGCGGAGGAAGTAACCGTAGAATTCGATGAAGGGCGTATGGCTTCTTATCCGTTTAAACAGCTGGATGAACTGGAGCTGGCTTACGCCATTACCGTACATAAGTCTCAGGGAAGCGAGTATCCGGCAGTGGTGATTCCATTGCTTTCCGGCCCCCGCCCCCTGATGAACCGGAACCTTTTATATACGGCAGTGACCCGTGCCAGATCCTGTGTGACCCTGGTGGGCAGCGCCGCCACCTTCCAGGCAATGATTGAAAATGGTACGGAACAGAAGCGTTACACAGGTCTTTGCGAAACTATCAAATCTTATATATCCTCGCAGATGTCCGATATGTGATGAGATTACCGGCGGGGCAGAAAAGCTTATCTGTGACAGCTGCCGGACGGTATTGCAGCCGGTGCGCGAACCGGTCTGTATGAAATGTGGGAAGCCGCTTTCAAAAGAGGAGGCAGAATATTGCCCCGACTGTCTGCGGCGGAAGCATCGATATGAAAAGGGCAGGGCAGTTTTCCTATATGACAGAGTCATGCGGGCGTCCATCAGCCGGTTTAAATATCACAACCGCAGGGAATATGCGGATTTTTACGCAGAAGAGCTGCTGCGGGCCCATGGGCGTATGCTTCGTTCCTGGCAGCCGGACGCCCTGATTCCGGTGCCGCTCCATAAGAGCCGCATGCGGAAACGCGGGTTTAATCAGGCAGCGCTGGTGGCAGAACGTATGGGAGAGAGGCTTGGAATTCCGGTGGAAGAAAAGCTTCTCATACGGGTAAAGAAGACCAGTCCCCAGAAGGAATTAAACGATTCCGCAAGACGGGAGAATCTGAAAAATGCTTTTCAACTCTGTGGAAATGATATAAAATTAAAGAGAGTGGTACTGATAGACGATATCTACACCACCGGCAGCACCCTGGATGCGGCGGCAGCCGCCCTTCTGGCAGCGGGGGTGGAAAAAGTGTATTTTTTAAGCATTTGTATTGGAAGAGGCTTTTAAATATGCTATACTGAATTCGATTAGGAGTATGCAAAAGTTAAGGGGTATTTATGTTAAATGAAGAAAAAATCAGACTCATGACAAAGGCGGCCTCCTTTGAGGCGGGCGAGGGAAAGAAAGCGCTGGAAATGAACCGTTTTTACAAGGGTGATTACTTAAGTATTCATCTCATCGGCGCGTGGATTTCCTACACGGTGGCATTCTGCCTGTGCGTGGGTCTCTGGGCTTTTTATAAAATGGAATATCTGATGACAAACCTTCATAAGATGGATCTGGCCGCGTTTGGAAAAGGGCTTGCGCTTCTCTATCTTGCGCTTCTGGGCATCTATCTGGTGATCCAGTATGTGGTTTATTATAACCGGTATCAGGAAAACCGGAAGAAGCTGGCTGCATATAATCACATTCTGAAGCGTATTTCCGGCATTTATGAGTCGGAGACGTCGGGCAGCACAAGTATGGCAGAAGGAGCGAAGGAAGAATGAAGACCTTACTGGAAATGAGAGAAAAACTGAAGATTTTTTTAAGCAAATATGATATTTATATATATCCGGTGCTGAAGTTTATCATGGCACTGGTGACGTTTCTGCTGATCAACGGTCATGTGGGCTTTATGAAGAAGCTGGATAACCCGGGGATAGCCCTGGTGCTGGCGCTTCTTTGCTCCTTCCTGCCGGTCAATGTGACGGCGGTGTTCGCGGCGATTCTGATTTTGCTGCATGCCTACGCGCTTTCTCTGGAGGTATTCGCAATTACCCTTGTGGTATTCGCGGTGATGTTTCTGCTTTTTTTCAGCACTGCGCCCAAGTTCGGATATGTGCTGCTCCTGACACCATTGGCCTTCGTGTTCAAGATTCCGTATTTTGTTCCGCTTGCCATGGGACTGGTTTCCACGCCGGTGACAGCGATTCCGGTTGCCTGTGGTACGGTGGTGTATTTCCTGCTTCACTATCTGGGCATGAATACGGCCATGCTGAGCAGCGCCCAGAACGGTACGGTGACCGAGAAGATTACTTATCTTCTGGATAATGTACTGAACAATAAAGAAATGATTCTGACAGTTGTGGCCTTTACCCTGACGATAGTGATTGTATACATGATTCGAAGAATGTCCGTGGATCATGCATGGACCATTGCCGTAGTGGCGGGCGCTGTGGCGGACGCCATCGTGCTTTTGACCGGAAGTCTGATCCTGGGGGTGTCTCCGAAGCTGCTCAGCGTGATTGTGGGTGGGATCCTGTCGGCGGTGCTGGCGCTGCTTTTGCAGATCAGTATATTCAGTCTGGATTATTCCAGAACCGAATATGTACAGTTTGAGGATGACGAGTATTACTACTATGTAAAAGCGGTTCCCAAGATCAGTATCGCGGTTCCGCAGAAAAAAGTAAAGAAGATCAACGCGCAGAAAGCGCCGCAGAGAAAGGTTTCATCGGGAAGAAAGAAGAGCAGCGCGTCGAGACACCAGTAAACTGGCCGGCGGCAGAGAGGATGTGAAAAAGTGCAGGGTTCTGTGTGGAACTATATCAATCAATATGTGGCGTTCAACACCATCCACTGGAATGATCTACTGGATATTATTATCCTGTCTTTCCTGCTCTATGAAATCATGGTGTGGATCAAGAAGACCCGCGCATGGGTGCTTCTGAAGGGCTTTGCGGTTCTGCTGGTATTCATTTTTGTGGCTTGGGCCTTCCGCCTGAACACGATTCTATGGCTGGGCAAGAATATCTTCAGCCTGGGAATTACCGCGCTGGTTATTGTATTTCAGCCGGAGCTTCGTAAAGCGCTGGAGCAGCTGGGACGGCAGAACATCATAAGTTCGGTATTCAGCTTTGACAGCGCGAAGGAGTCGGAAGCCAGGTTCAGCGACAAGACCGTTAATGAGCTTATAAAGGCGGTCTTTGAGATGGCCAAGGTCAAGACCGGAGCGCTGATAGTCATTGAGAAGAAGACGCCGCTGAACGAGTATGAGCGTACCGGCATTACGCTGGATTCCGTGATTACCAGTCAGCTTCTGATCAATATTTTCGAGAAAAATACGCCGCTGCATGACGGCGCGGTCATCATCAGGGGTGACCGGATTGTGTCAGCCACTTGTTATCTGCCGCTGTCGGATAACCTGTTTCTGAGTAAGGAGCTGGGAACCCGTCACAGAGCAGCTGTGGGAATCAGTGAGGTGACGGATTCCCTGACCATCGTGGTATCGGAAGAGACCGGAGCTGTGTCTGTGGCCATGGAGGGTGACATTAAGCGCAATTTGAATCAGGATGACCTCCGGGCGCAGCTTGTGGCAGCCCAGGATAAGGCGCAGGACAATGGCAGATTCAGATTATGGAAAGGACGGGTGAAGAAGCATGAAAAAAATGCTGACAAATAACCTGGGACTGAAGCTCCTTTCCGTGATCGGAGCCATTATGCTCTGGCTGATTGTCATGAATATTGACGATCCCTATACATACAGGGATTTCTCTCCGATTCAGGTCACGATGCTCAATGAGAACGTGGTAACGGATCAGGGTAAGGTTTACAAGATAGAGGACGGCAGCGACGTCATCAGTATCCGTGTGTGGGGCAAGAAATCCGTTCTGCGTGAGTTGGATATCACGGACTTTACCGCGACGGCGGATATGCAGAAAAATATCAAATACAACGATCTGGTAGGTATCGAGGTGACCTGCAGCAATAAAAACATCCGCAGCGCCGACATCAACCTGAGCCGGGAAAACGTAGTTATCAGCGTAGAGGACGCATCCTCGGAGCAGTTTAACGTAGTGGTGAAGCAGAACGGTAAGGTGGCCGACGGTTACATGATCGGAACCGCGCTTCCGGAGCAGAGCCTGATTCAGATCAGCGGCCCGGCTTCCGTGATCGCCAAGATCAAGCGCGTGGAGGTAGAGATCAAGACCACCGGCGTCAACTCAGACCGGACCATTCACGGCAAGCTGAATGTGCTGAACAGCGACGGCGAAGCCGTAGATACCACTTATCTGGAATATACCGGAAAGAACGACGGTATGGATGTGGCCATCACCATGCTGCGGACCAAGACAGTTCCGCTGTCTGTAGGCCATACAGGCACACCGGAAGAGGGCTACAGCTTCAGCTCCATCTCCTATAAACCGGAGACAGTGATGATTGCCGGAGCTTCTGACGCAATCAGTAAGATTACAGCGATTTTGATTCCGGATGAGGCGATCAATATCGACGCTGTTTCCGAGAATCAGCAGCAGACCATCGACATTACCCAGTATCTGCCCGATGGCATTCGACTGGCGGACGAGACAGACGCTTTGATCGCGGTCAGCGTGGAAATTGAGAAGAAGCAGGGCAAGACTGTGACCATCCCGGTATCCCGCATCGGTGTACAGAATGTGCCGGCAGGAATGGAAGTGGACTTCGGCGACACCAGCAGTATTGAACTGATGGTAATGGGAACCAGCAGCGAACTGGCAGCTCTGGATACAGAGGCGATTGCAGTGACGCTGGATGTGGGACACACCAGAGCGGGGAATTATACAGAAACCCTGAACGTAACCCTTCCGGACAGTGGCTGCAGCCTGATGCAGGATGTGGAAATCCAGTATAAACTGGTAAAGAGAACAGCAGCTGACGACAGTAAGACTACAGGAGACAGCAGCAGTACAAACGGCAGCACAGACAGCAAAAAGGAGAATGTCTCGGACGCCGGAAATGACAATACAACGGGAAACAGTACCCCGGATAACACCGCTGGTGACAATAGCAGCGGAGACAGTGCGGGGGAGAGTAAAAATGACTCGGCAACAGAGTAAAAGAACGGGAGGTTGACATCTATGGTAAGTCAAAAAGTAACTATCACAAATCCGACAGGTCTTCATCTTCGTCCGGCAGGAATCCTCTGCAAGACGGCCATGCAGTTCCGCTCCGCGGTAACCTTCACCTTTGGCAATACAACAGCCAATGCGAAGAGTGTTTTAAGCGTACTGGGTGCATGTGTAAAATCAGGAGATGAGATTGAATTTCATTGTGAGGGCGCAGATGAAACAGAAGCGCTGGCTGCAATGGTAGAAGCAGTGGAGAGTGGTCTTGGAGAATAAGAAGAAATGGGCGATAGGGTATGCAGTATTCTGCATACTCTATTTCGCCGTGTCTGTTGCTATGCCCCATGACAGACTGGAATCCCGGGGGCTGGAGGGTATCGGAAAGCCCTCGTTAAAACTGAAGACAGAAGCGATAACGGATGATACAGAGCTGAGATTTGAATACCTGCCAGATGCACAGGCGTTAAGCCAGCTTTCTTTTTATTTTACGGCGGATGACGAGGGCGTCTATACGGATGGCCGGATTGATATCGGGGCCTATGACGCGCAGACCCGGGAGCTTCTGGCCAGCGCTTCCTATGATTTGCAGGATCTGGGTGCCGAGGGTTTCTGGGGTGTGGACTTTACACAGGAGCCGGTGGGACAGGCTGTCGAGGTGGTCATCACCGGAAAGGGTATAAAGAACGGACCCTATATCTGGCTGAATACGGAGACGGAGACAGCCGGAACATCCTACGAGGATGGACAGATCCTGGAGAATAATCTGATTTTTAATGCGGTGTACCGGACACAGGTGCACTATGTGAAGAAACCGCTGATCACGACGCTGATGTTGACGATTCTGGGAGCCATGTTTTTCCTGGTGTCCGGGAAGAAGCAGGAAAAAGCGACAAAAAAGCGGGATTCCGGACTTGGGAAAAAAGCGGCTGCTTTCGGGAGAAAGCTGAAGACCTTCTATGAGAAACATAAAAAGCTCCTGGGGCTGGGACTGCTGCTTTTTATTACGGCGCTTATGTTCCTGTATGTGTATGACGTACAGATTCGAAAGGCCATGAACAGCACCCATCGGGAAGTAGTCATGAAGGACAATCAGGAGCTGCTGCCCGTGACAGCGGATACACAAGAGCTGATTCAGTATTATACCACCGAAGAAAAACAGTTGGTGGGGCTGGGTGTGCGGATGGATCTGGGCGAGAATTTTGCGGGAGAGGGGCTGATTCACGCAGAGGTCTATGATGTGACCGGGGCGGCAGCTTCCGGCGAGACGACCGATCTGGCGGATCAGGGAAGCCTGCTCTGCGCAGCGGATATCGACGCGGCTACATTGCTGGACGGTCAGTATATGGGCCTGATTTTTGACAACTCCCAGACGGATACCAAGGGACATACCTACGAGGTGAAGCTGCATTTTGCGGATTCGCTTCTGGATTCCGGTCTGTCAGTGATTGTGACGCCAAAGGGTTATTACAAAGAGAATACCCTGCTGGTAAACGGCGCGGAGAGCGCGGTCCGGCTCAGCATGAACGCCCATACGTATTTCAATCTGTTCCTGAAAAAGTATTTCTTTGCCATGTTTCTGTTTGCGGAGGCCGTGTGCGCAGGCTTTTATTACCTGGCTTTTATGCGGAAGTGCAAGATAGAGAAAGTATTTCTGTTTACGATTCTCTGCCTTGGCATTCTGTATAATTTCCTGATTACGCCTTATATGACGCCGGATGAATCCTATCATATCGACATGACCTACCGGCATTCCAATACGCTGCTTGGTATCGAGTCGGCGGGCGAGAATAAGTGCTATAAGCGGATGGACGATACGAAGATCGAATTTACATCGGAGCCCAGCCTGGAGAATTATAAGAACATTTACGACGGATTCTTCAGGGGCGTAAGGGACAACCGGTTGGTGGAGGCGGACGCTACATCCACCACGGAAGCGCCGATGATTCTGTATCTTCCGGCGGTGCTTGGCATGACGCTGGCGCGACTTCTGCATCTGGGAACAGTGCCCATGTATCTGCTGGCGCGCTGGTGCAGTCTTCTGTTCTTCGCGCTGATGACATATATCGGCATGAAAAAGCTGCCCTTTGGAAAGATAACGCTGTTTTTGCTGGCGATTTTGCCCATGAATCTGCAGCAGTGTACCTCCTTTTCCTATGACGCGGTGATTAACGGTGTGATTTTCCTGTATATCTGCTGCTGCATTTCTCTGACCTGGCGGGAAGAACCGGTGAAGCCGGTGGATATTCTGGTCATGGGAATCTTGAGTATTGTGATGATCTACGGAAAAAGCGGTATCTATCTGCCTATCGCATTGCTGGCGCTGCTGATTCCGGCGGAGCGCTTCGGCGGAAAACGGGTGCGGAATTTCTGCATTCTGGCTCTGTGTCTGCTGCCGATGCTGGCTTTTGTAAATAAGAACACCGTGGCAGTCAATTATATAGCAACGACTACAGAGGCCACGGCTACAGTCGGTTCTTCCACCACAGCCGGTTATACCCTCGGGTATTTCCTGTCACAGCCTCTGGAGCTGGTGCGTATCATGGCGAATACCATTGCGGACAAGAGTGCTTTCTATCTGATGTCTCTGGTGGGACAGAAGATGGGGTGGGTAGAAATCGAGATTTCGGAAGTGATTCCCATGCTGTTTCTGCTGCTTCTGGTACTGTCCTGCATGCGGACGAAGGACGAACCTCAGTATGTGAAGACCGGGCAGAAATGGTGGATTGTCTGCGTCTGTGCGGTCTGTGCAGGGCTGATTCTGGCGGGCATGCTGCTTACCTGGACGCCACGGGATCATATCTCCATTGAGGGTGTGCAGGGACGGTATTTCATTCCGTTTATGCCGGCGTTTCTGCTGGTGCTCCGGAATGGACGGCTTACCTGGAACCGGTCTGCGGAGCGGGGCCTGATGTATGCGGGTCTTGTAGGACAGCTGCTGACGGTGATGTATCTCATCAAGGCAGTATTGATATTGTAAAAAAGGAAACGGAACTTTATGAATAAAAAACGAGTAGCGATCAACATGACGGCCCAGCTTCTGGCTTTTGGCGTCAATATGCTTCTGGGCTTTATCCTGGTGCCGATTATTGAGTCGATGATTCCAAATGCCTATGGTTTCACGGATATCGCCAATAAATTCGTGTCGGCGGCCCAGATCATCGTGTCGGCCCTGAATACCATGGCCAGCCGGTTTATTACTATCCGGATTCACCGGAACGAGCAGCAGGAAGCGGAGGAATATTTTTCTTCCGTGTTCTTCGCCAATGTGCTGATGGCGGTGGTATTTATGTTCCCAGCGTTGTTCGTGGTCATGTATATAGGAAGAATTTTCCAGATCCCGGAAGCGGCCAGCCTGATGGATATCCAGATGCTGTTCTTCTTTATCTTTTTGAACTTCCTGATCAGCATCATTACTTCCGTGTTCAGCGTGGCTTCCTACAGTAAGGATCGTCTGGAGCTCAGCTCCATTTCCACGATTCTCGGAGAGCTGACCCGTCTGACTGTACTGTCGGTCTGCTATCTTTGCTTTAAGCCCTATCTGTTTTACGTGGGCTGTGCGTCAGTCTGCTCCACGGTGATTCAGGCGGTGGCGAACCTGACCTTTACCAGAAGGCTGCTGCCGGATATGAAGATTCGGATTCGGGATTTTCGCTGGAGCAAGATCTGGGAACTGGTGTCTCTGGGGGCCTGGAATTCGGTGACCCGTCTGGGACAGCTTCTGCTGGATGGATTGAATACCTCTATCGCGAATATTATGGTCAGCTCAGCGGCCATGACGACCATCTCTATCTCTACCCAGATTCCGGAGGTGATCTCGAATCTGATGGGAACCATTGCGGGCGTCTTTAACCCACAGATGACGATTGCCTATGCAAAAGAAGATAAGGAACAGCTGCTGGAGATTATCGCCAGCGCGGATCGCATTATGATATTTATTATCAGTATCCCCATTGCGTTCCTGACGGTATTCGGTAAGACCTTTTTCGGACTCTGGGTGGGCAAGACCCAGGACCCAAAAGAACTCTATATTCTGGCTCTTCTGAATGTGGGTACGCTCTTTGTCAGCGCCAGCATTCAGGTACTGTACCATGTATTTCTGATTACCAAGAAGGTAAAAGTGAATTCCATGGTCATTGTGGGAAGCGGCGTACTGACCGTGGCAACGGTTTTTGTGTTGCTGGAGACCACGGATCTCGGTATGTATGCCATCGTGGGCGTCAGCATGATCTATGGAATCCTGCGTAATCTGATTTTCACGCCGCTTTACGCGGCTCACTGCCTGAAGGTGAAATGGTATACCTTCTACGGCGATATTCTGATGGGCCTGGTGTCCATCGGCCTGATTTGCCTGGTGGTGCTGCCCTTTGAGTTATTTATCAACATCGACGGATGGCTCAAGCTGTTTGGCGTAGGCATCGTGGCCGGAATCCTGGCGCTGCTTGTGAACTTTTTTGTGGTGCTGCGGAAAGGTGAGCGGCAGATGGTGCTGGAAAAGGTGCGCAGTAAACTGGTAAAGCATTAGGCTCCAGTATGAGGAGGGACTGAAATGGTAAGTATCATTGTACCTGTGTATAAAAGTAAGGATACGCTGAAACGCTGTGTGGAAAGCCTGCTGGCGCAGACGGTAGAGGACACAGAGATGATCCTGGTGGACGACGGTTCGCCGGACGGTTCCGGGGAGCTCTGTGACAAGCTGGCGGAAGAGGACAGCCGGATTCGGGTGATTCATAAGGAAAATGGCGGCGTGTCCTCGGCCCGGAATGTGGGTATTGAGGCTGCGAAGGGTGATTATCTGCTGTTCGCGGACAGCGACGATTATGTGGAACAGGATATGGTGGAGAAGCTTCTGGGTGGCATCGGAAATGACGATATCGCCATCTGCGGCTTTCATCATCACTATCAGGGCCGGGACATCGTCCGGATTCCGGAGGTGCCGGGACAAAGCGGCGAGGAAAATTTTCTGGCGCTCTACGGCGAAGGATTTCTGAATATGCCCTGGAACAAGCTGTATAAACGGGAGCTGACGGGACGTTTTGACGAGTCCTTAAGTCTCGGGGAAGACCTGCTGTTTAATCTGGATTATCTGCGGCGGGCGGATGGAATCGCCATTGTGAAAGCGCCGCTTTGCCACTATATTCAGGATGAGACCGGGGCAAGTCTCTCGTCGCAGAAGCGGGAGGATCGCCTGATGCTGGCAAAGCATATCTGGCGGGAGACGAACGAGTTTTATCAGGAACTGGCAGGGCATCCGGATGAGAGCGGTGTCATCAATGCCCGTTTGATTCAGGATATGCTGGACGACGTAGAGGGGCTTCCTTTCGATGCGGAGAAAACGAAGAAGGAGAAGCTGGAAGTCATAGACGCCTATTGCCGGGACGCGGAACTGCGGGAAGCGGGGCAGGTGGCGGCACTTAGGGCTCTCGATTATCAGGTGATTCATTTCTGCATGCGCCGGGGCTGGAAGCGGCTAACCTATGAGCTGTGCGAGCTGCGGGCCATGCTGGTCCGGGCCAGACGGGCGGCGGCAGAGGAAGAAGAGAAGGAAGCGGAACATGCGTGATTTAATATCAGTCATTATTCCTGTTTATAAAGTGGAAAAATATCTGTGCCGGTGCGTGGATTCAGTGCTGGAGCAGACCTATACGAATATGGAAATCATTCTGGTGGACGACGGATCGCCGGATAATTGCCCGGTCATGTGTGACGAGTATGCCAGACAGGACAGCCGGGTGAAGGTCATTCACCAGGAAAATGCAGGTCTGTCCGGGGCACGTAATGCGGGCATTGACATGGCGCAGGGTCAGTGGCTGGCTTTTGTGGATTCGGACGATTATCTGGCGGCAGATTTTCTGGAGCGACTGTATCAGGCCTGTGTGAATACGGGCAGCAGCTTAAGTGTCTGCCGCTGGGAATATGTGCACGGTGAGGCAATTCCGGAGCATGGAACCGGGGAGACGCGCGTGTATACAGGCCGGGAGATGCTGGCGAATTTCTATGTGCCGGACGGAGCTTATTTTGTGGTAGCGTGGAATAAACTTTACAGAAAAGAATTATTCGAGGATATCCGGTATCCGCTGGGCAGAATCCATGAGGATGAGGCGACCACCTACCGTATCTACGATAAGGTGAAGAAAGCAGCTTATGTGGATCGCTCCCTGTACGGCTATTTCGTGACGCCGGTGAGTATCACCCGGGGGTTCAATCCAAAACGGATGGACTGGGTGACGGCGGTAGCGGAGCGGCTGGATTTCTTTGAACAAAAAGGCTATACAGAGCTGATGGTGCCGGGACTTCAGGCGCTGGCGGATGGAAGTATTGATATCTGGTTTGGCTTACGGGATCAGCTTCCGGGCAGTGAAAAGCAGCAGGAGGAAATACGGACATTGATTCGCGAAGGTCTGCGGCGTGTGAAGAAGTATGGGAAGTTCCCGCTTCGGACGGAGATTGGCTATCGGCTGTTTCTGACCTGGCCGGGATTGTATCGGAAACTACTGAATCAGGTGAAGGATGAAAATGGAAAGCAGTAAGAGATTAAGCGTGATTGTACCGGTCTACAATGTGGAGCAGTATCTGGAGCGCTGTGTGGACAGTATTTTAAATCAGACAGTGAAGGAGCTGGAGATTATTTTAGTGGACGATGGTTCCACGGACAACTCCGGGTCCATGTGTGACGCTTATGCAGCGGAGCACGCCAATATCCGGGTGCATCATAAGTCAAACGGCGGCCTGACGACCGCCTGGAAAGCGGGACTGGAGCTTGCGACCGGTCGGTACGTGGGCTTCGTGGACAGCGACGACTGGATTGACGCGGATATGTATGAGCGGATGCTGACACTTGCCGAGCAGGAGGATGCGGATGTGACGGTCTGCGGGCTGGTCTTTGATTTTGAGGATCCGAAGATTCCGAAAAGAAATGAAATTTCGAATTTCAAAAAAGAAGTCTATGGACGGGCGGACTTGGAGGCTTTATTTCCAACGCTTATCAATGATGGCTACTTTTTCGGACGGACATTGCAGCCTGCCCGGGTGACGAAGCTGTTCCGGAGATCGCTTCTGCAGGCAAATGTGCAGTTCTGCGATGACAAGGTGGCGGTGGGGGAGGATCTGCAGATTACGTTCCCGGTGCTTCTGGATACGAAGAAGCTATGCGTGGTGCAGAATTTTTATCCCTATCATTACTGGATTAATAACAAATCAATTACGGGGCAGTATGACAGCTCTTATATTGAGAAGGTGAAGCTTTTAAGCAGCCGGCTTCAGGCTATCAGCGACGCTAAGGGCGTCTATGATTTCACGGCGCAGATTCGGAATGATTTTCTCGGACTGGCTGTGCTGGCGGTGAAAAATGAGATTTATCGGAATTATAAGGCCGGGCGCCGGAATGTGGTCGCTAATGTGAAGCGGATCTGTGAGGACGTGATGGTACGTGATGCCATGGAAAAGCATACGATGGATAAGCTGTCGGCGTCGATCAAGCTTTACCTGTGGCTGATGCGGACGGGGCATTATAACCTGTGTTACTGGCTGGTGCTGGGGTTTTTTAAGGTGAATTATTATCTCGGGAGAGAGTATAAGAGGCAGTAGAATATAGGACGGAGGAAGAGGGAATGTCAAGTGGAGAGACTTTAATAAGTTAAACTAATAAAACAAATTTTTAGAAAACTATTGACAAACCAGAAAAACGTGCATATAATACAAACAACATCAAACAGAGAAACCTGTGAAGAAGAGTAGTAGCGGACAGATGTGGATCTACAGAGAGTTCCGGAGGGTGGAAACGGAGCGTGAGGCAGTCGGTGAATGGACTTCGGAGGGCGGCTTTGAACGAGTAAACGGTCAAGTAGAAGCTGACGGGACCCCACCCGTTATCCATCGGGGCACGTATGATGGTACGTGTAGCGAGTGGACATTTCGCAGGAAATGTCAATTTGGGTGGTATCGCAGAAGTATATAACGCTTTTGTCCCATGTATATGGGGCAGAGGCGTTTTTCGTATACCTAATGAGCCAGGCGTTCAGATGAAAAGCCGGGCCGGAGGAGGTGCTTGCACATCATCCGGTTTGGATTTTCATCTAAACATGCGGCGAACAGCCGCGAGCCTGGGAACACGGAGTGTTCTCAGGATTTACCTGGCGGGGTAGAACGAATGATACTTTCCTCCAGACAGCCGCCTCCGGCAAAGCCGACTGTCACATCTGCCATCTAAATTAAAAAAGAATGGAGAAAAAATTATGAAGAAGATGAATCTGAAAAAACTGGTAGCTTTTGGTTGTGCGGCAGCACTGACAGTTTCCATGGCAGGATGCGGATCCAAGGCCGATACTTCCGCAGATGCCGCGGCAGACAGCACCGCAGCAGAGACGGAGGCGGATGCAGCATCCGGCGATACTGCAGAGTACAACGTAGCCATCGTAAAGCAGCTTGACCATGCTTCTCTGGATGAGATTGCAAATGCAGTGGCAGCAGAGCTGGATCAGATTGCAAAAGATAATAATGTGACCATCAATTACGAGATTTATTCCGGACAGAACGACCAGACGACCCTGAAGCAGATTGGCGACCAGGCCATTGCGGACGGCGTAGACGCTATTATCCCGATTGCGACTCTGGCAGCACAGGTTATGACCGTATGCGCCCAGGACACCCAGACACCGGTTGTCTTCGCAGCAATTTCCGATCCGGAGGCAGCAGAGCTGACCGGCATTGACTATGTGACTGGAACCAGCGACGCTCTGGATACCAACAAAATCATGGAAATGATACTGGCCCAGAACCCGGATATTAAGAATGTAGGCCTTCTGTACTCCCTGTCTGAAGCAAACTCCACCAAGCCGATTGCAGACGCGAAGGCATACCTGGATAAGAACGGCATTTCCTACACCGAGCAGACAGCCAATACCAACGACGAGGTTATCGCAGCAGCATCCGCGCTGGTAGCTGATAAAGTAGACGCCATCTTCACACCGACCGACAATGTTATCATGGCAGCAGAGCTGGCAATCTATGAGGACCTGGCAAAGGCAGGCATCCCGCATTACACCGGAGCTGACTCCTTCGTAAGAAACGGCGCTTTCGCTACCTGTGGCGTGAACTACACGGATCTTGGTTCCCAGACAGCTGACCTGGCATACACCGCTATGACAGAGGGTATGGACGGTCTGGAAGACTACTATGTAACAGAGGGCGGCATCATCACTGTTAATACAGAGACAGCTGATACTCTTGGCATCGACCACTCCGTATTCAATGACCTGGGAACTGTCGTAGAGGTTCAGACTACCGAAGACTAATCACAGATTTTAAAATAAGAAGAGACAAAAAGCAGGACAGCGGCGATTTTTAGAAACGCGGCTGTCCTGCCCATCTTTATTTTGGAGGGATTCCTGTGTTACATATTTTACAAACAGCCCTGGAGTTGGGCTTTCTGTACGCGCTGGTGCCCATGGCCCTGTTCTTAAGCTTCCGTGTACTGGACATCGCCGATATGACCACCGATGGCTGCTTCGTGCTGGGCACGGCGGTGTCCGTCACCATGGCGGCAGCCGGACATCCGTTTCTGGCTATTCCGACGGCCATGGCAGCAGGCGTCTGTGCCGGCTTTGTGACCGCATTTTTGCAGACGAGACTTGGCGTGCCGTCCATCCTGGCCGGTATTGTCACCAATATGGGACTTTACACCATCAACCTGATGGTTATGAAATGGAGTGCCAATGTGAGCCTTCTGAAGACAGCCACCATTTTCACCCTGTTCCAGCAGACCGGTATCGGCGGACAGTGGTATGAGGCACTGCTGGCCGGAGCAGTGGTTATTCTGGCGGGCGTATTGCTGGTGCTGTTCCTGGGCACCCGGCTTGGCCTTTCCATCCGTGCCACCGGCGATAACATCGACATGGTGCGTGCTTCTTCCGTCAATCCGACCTTCACGATCACCGTAGGCCTCTGCGTGGCCAATGCACTGACGGCTCTTTCCGGAGCCATGGTAGGTCAGTATCAGAACACCGCCGATATCAACGGCGGAACCGGAATCGTGGTCATCGGTCTTGCCTGTCTCATCATCGGTGAGACCATACTGGGTCGCAAAAGCGTAGTCAAAGGCGCACTGGCGGCTGTGATTGGTTCCATTATCTATCGATTCATCTACGCGATTGTACTGTATACAAAGATTATGCCGGTACAGGGACTGAAGCTTGTGACGGCTGTGATTGTGGCGCTGGCTATCGCGTTCCCGACGATTAAGAACTGGGTGGTATTTCAGCAGAAAAAGAGTGCCCGGAAAAAGACGTACGCAGCGAAAGGAGGCCGTTCATAATGCTGGATATTCAGAACATATCGAAAACCTTTAACCCGGGAACGGTCAATGCGAAGACGGCTCTGTCCGGACTCTCTCTACATCTGAATCATGGCGATTTCGTGACTATCATCGGTTCTAACGGAGCCGGAAAATCCACTCTGTTCAACGCCATCGCAGGCGGGTTTTACGTGGATGACGGTGCAGTCATTCTGGACGGTGAGGACATCACCTTCCTGGCCGAGCACAAGCGCAGCCGCTTCATCGGGCGGCTGTTTCAGGACCCCTTAAAGGGCACGGCTCCGGGCATGACCATTGAGGAAAATCTGGCGCTGGCGTATCTGCGTAGTGCCAAGGGAACCTCGGCCTTTTCCCGTATTTCGAAGAAAGATAAGGAACTGTTCCGGGAGCGTCTGGCCCTGTTAAATATGGGTCTGGAAGACCGGATGAAGCAGCCTGTGGGTCTTCTCTCCGGCGGACAGCGCCAGGCCCTGACACTACTTATGTCAACCTTAGTAACGCCGAAGCTGCTGCTCCTTGACGAGCATACCGCAGCCCTGGACCCGGCAACGGCAGAGAAGGTGCTACAGCTGACCAAAGACATCGTAGAGCAGGAACAGATCACCTGCATGATGATCACCCACAACATGCGCCAGGCCCTGGAACTGGGCAACCGGACCCTGATGATGGCCGATGGCAATATCGTGCTGGATGTGGGCGGCGAAGAGCGAAAACATATGACTGTGGAAGACCTGCTGACCCGCTTCAAGGCAGGCGCGGGACATGAACTGGATAATGACCGGATCCTGCTTTCGGACGCAGCGCAGTAGCAGAAAAGAACAACACAAAATCCCCGAACCGTCTCTGTCATAACGGTTCGGGGATTTTTGTGATTAGGATCGGACATTCCCATTTTTATATGCAATCGGTGTTCGCAGGGAGGAAAACCGAGGCATAGTAAAAAGATATTAGTGAAGCTGTGCAAGCAGAAAATCCAGAGTTATCTGATTGTATTTCTCCAGCTGTTCCCAGTGCTGCACATGTCCGCCGTTTGGGGCCATATAAAGCTTTGCACCCGGGATGGCGTCGCACATAGTCTTGGTGACTTCAACCGGAACAAAGAGATCCCGGTCACCGCCGACAATCAGGGTCGGAGCTTTGACTTTGGGAAGCTCCTTTAAAATGTCAAAGCTCAGAATGGCGTTGCACTGCGCTTTATAGGCGTAGCCCGGCATCGGGTAGGGGGCGGCCATATCGGCCAGCTCAGAGTCCAACATATAAGTCTCGTCCGTTTCCTGGAATGGCTGCGCAAAGATCATCCATTGTCCCAGACGGCCAAAGGTGATGCCATCCAGCTGGCCGCAGGCTTCGCGCAGAATTTCGATGGCGCGCCGGAAGCTGACACAGCAGCTGGGGAAGGTATTGGTCAGGATAATGGAGCGCACACGTTCGGGGTAATGCACCGCCAGATACTGGGTGATAGATGAAGGTAATAGGAATTGATATCGGAACGACGACCGTCAGTGCAGTGGTGTTGGAGCCAGACGGACATGGCGGACAGAAGCTTTTGACATCCAGAACCATTGCCAACGGCAGCTTTTTAAAGGGCGCAGACTGGGAACGGATTCAGGATGCGGAAAAGCTGACAGATAAGGCTAAGGCAGTGCTGGATGAGCTTCTGGCGGCATATCCGGAGACGGAGGCCATTGGCCTGACCGGGCAGATGCATGGTATCGTGTATACAGACCGGGAAGGACGGGCGGTAAGCCCTTTGTATACATGGGAGGATGGAAGAGGCGATCAGCGGGAGTTTGACGGAGAGACGGCGGCTTCCTGGATTCGAAAAAATTGTGGGATTCCTGCGGCTACCGGATTTGGACTGGTGACTCATTTCTACCAGAGCAGGAAGAAACAGGTACCGGAGAGCGCGGTTTCCATGGGAACCATTTCAGATTATTTCGCTATGAAGCTGACGGGCCGGAAGAAGCCGTTGGTACATGCATCTAATGCAGCCAGTATAGGTTTTTATGATACAAAGCAACGTTGCTTTTGTGAGGATAAGATTCGTCTGGCAGAAATGGATCCGGCTATCCTTCCGGATACGGCGAATGAGATGGAAGCAGTGGGAAGCTATCAGGGAATTCCGGTGACTGTGGCCCTTGGAGATAATCAGGCCAGTTTTCTCGGTTCCGTAGGAATGCAGGAACAGGTATGGCAGCTGAATGTGGGAACGGGTGGACAGCTTTCCGTACTTTCGCATGAGCATTTTGAAACAGAGGGAATAGAAGCCAGACCGTTTTTGCATGGAGCCTGGATTCTGACAGGCGCTATCCTCTGCGCGGGAAGGGCTTATGCATGTCTGGAAAAATTCTTTCGCAGCTGCGCGGAGGCTCTGGGAGTAGAAGAATGTTCCTGCTATGCTATGATGGCAGAGCTTGCCGGGAAAGCAGCTGCGGATGCGGATGGTTTCCGGGTGACAACGCTGTTCCAGGGGACGCGGACCTATCCGGAATTGCGCGGTCATATAGAGGGGATCAGTGAGAATAATTTTCTGCCGGAAAATCTTACATTGGGTGTGATTCAGGGAATCGCGCGGGAATATTATGAGCTTTATCAGGCGATTCATGAGGGAACAGGACTGGAAGCCAGAGTAATCAATGGTTCCGGAAATGGGCTGAGAAAGAATCTGTTTTTACAAAAAGCTATTTCTGATATGTTTAAAGCTCCGCTCATCCTGACAGATTTGCAGGAAGAGGGAGCTTCCGGAGCAGCGCTTAGTGCCGCTCTTTATTTGCATGAAAGTGCTGGAAGATAAGAAGGCTGAGCCACACAATTCCAGCCAGCATACTGATCCAAATCCCGGCCTTCATGCCGGGCGGATCGAAGCACAGCCGGATCTCATGCTCTCCGGCAGTCAGCCTTGCGCCCGCAAAGGCGGTATTGACGGTGACCAGATCAGTCTTTTCACCGTCCACGAAAAGCGTCATTCCCTTCTGCATGGGAATGGAAGTAACGAACCAGGTATCCTCGTCTGTCGAAGCGCGGCAGGCGAGAATTTCGTTTTTCTCTGTATCCAGTGATTCCACAGAATTCCAGCTTTTTTCCTGAAAGACCGAAGCGTCCAGAAGACCGAACCGGATATTTCTCAGGGTGTAATGTCCTTTGGGCAGCTTGATTCTTAATTTTGTAAGTTCCTTCTCGGCGGAAGCCAGGAACTGATACTGGAAGGCTTCATTTCCGTTGGGATAGGCAGCGCTGGGGGCAGACAGCTTATTTTTCACGCCGTTGATGGTGATGGTGACAGCCTTTCCGGTGTGGTTGACCACATCGAATTTCAGAAGCAGGAGCTGCTCCTGGATGGGCTGCTTGAAGGTCAGGGTGACGGTGCTGTCCCGGCTGACCTTCAGATCGTAGGAACGGTTCTTTATGTCTCCCGTGGTGGTGAGCTGTACTGTGGCCGGAATCTCTTTTGAAGACCACAGAGGTTGATAGTAGCGGATTTCTGTGTGCCAGCCATCAGCATTTTCGGTAGAAACCTTTCCGGAAATGGTGGAAGCGTCAGCTTCGGACTCCGGAATTACAGTGGTACGGGTCAGGGCTTCGGCCTGTTCCCAGCCTTTAATCCGGTTGAACAGGGTATCGGTCATGGTGTCGGTGGTCAGATAGGCTGTCGGCAATACAGACGTATTTTCCGAAACTGCGGTTTTGCCGTCTTTCCAGAGCACCCGGTAGCCCGCAGGCACATGGGACGGGCTGGTCTCCAGATAGCGGACGCCCATGAAGTTCAGCAAAAACGGGTTGTTGGCGGTAAGGATGGCCAGTCGGTTGTTGATCTGCACCGGCGTTTTCAGGTAGTCGTAGTACACCTGAGAATATTCGTTGCTGTAGACCGACGAGTACATGGAGCTTTTGCTGCGGACCGATGAGGCCTCCCGGTTGCCATTGACTAACGGGTGAACCAGTGAATCGTAGCGGTACAGGGAGTCCGTATACAGGGCCAGCGCCGGTTTGTCGAGGGCGGCGTCCATATCGGCCTGGGTGACAAATTCTTCTTTCGAAGCCGAGCGCAGGAAAAAGAGGCAGGGCATAATCAGAAGACAGAGGAACGCAAGGCGTGACAGCAGGTAGCGAAGCCTGGAGCCCGGCATAGGCGTGACGCCCTCGGAAGCCTCCGCCCGCTCCTCGCTGACCGCCATAGCCAGCAACACTACAGCCAGCAGAAAGATGAAATCCGTCAGCACCAGCGTCCAGTAGCTCTTATGCAGGTAGCGGAAAATGACGGCAAAGAGCAATGGGAACGGCCAGAGCTGCCAGCGTTCCCGCCCATTTTTCAGATCCGACAGAATCAGCGCACAGTGGAGCAGCAAAAGCGGCAGAAAGGGCATCAGAATCTTCGCCCGGGCATAAAGGGTCGCGTTTAATAAATAGGAAATACCGCCCCAGAGGAACAGCAGAAGAAAAGTCAGGCTGATAGCCCGGTATTTTCGGATGGCGACGCCCAGTATTACCAGATACAGGACGATAAGGGTCACGCCCAGCCCGTAGGAACTGTAAAGCAGGGATTGGAAATCTTCAAAAAAGGTGGCCAGTCCCGCGTCGCCTGAGGTCGAAGCGCGCCGGTGTTCCAGAATGGACAGGCCGGTGGGCAGAAGCAGGGCGAAGGCCATGAAGCCGCCCAGAGCGCAGGATACGAACCAGGGGCGGAAAAAATATTTACCGGACAGCCAGGCCCAGTACCAGCCGATGACCACGAAGCAGGCCGGTGCATAGTAGAAGCTGTGGAGGCAGATGAGCAGCATCCACAGCGGCAGCAGGGCCGGCATCCGCCGGGGGCTCTTTTTTACCGCCAGCAGGGCCAGCAGCAGGAACGGCATGTAATTCACGAACATCAGCTGCCGGTGTGTATGGAAAAAACAGGAAGCAGTCAGAAAGAGGACGCTTCCCATAAAAGAGTCAAAGCCGGACAGGTTATGCCGCCGGAGCAGCAGATAAAAGAGCAGGATGCTTAAAAGATAGCCGCCCAGTGCATAGGCAATGACGATTTTGTACATAGAAACTGCGGGCAGCAGGCACCCGAGCAGGATGTCCGGTCTGAGATACCCGTAATAAGAAAACTGAAAGCCATTGCTGCCGCCGCCCAGAGGAAGGTATGTGGGCAGAAGCGTCTTCTGTTCCAGCATGGCGGTACGGATGGTCTCCGCCAGGGCAGTGTGCTGGCTCAGCCAGTCGGTGGTGGAGCCGTAAACGCAGCCTGCAGGGAGCGACAGACGTATAAGCAGTGCAAAAAGACCGGTCAGAAGCACCGGATAAATCCATTTTCGAGTCATAAAATCTCCTTAGATGTCGGGTGATACAGGTCGCGGGCTACTCGCCTGCGATGATTTTTTCAATGCCATGCATATCCGCAGCTGTGTCCGTAAAGGAGCTCCAGTAGCTGCCGATAATCTTGTCGCTGGCGGCCAGGCAATAGAGATCCAGAAGAGCGTCGTGCATGCCGGCCACGGAATTGCGGTCGATGGTTCGGGATTGATTGCTGATGATTTTTCCCGGGAACCGGCTGCGAAGCAGCTCTTCCTCGTTCTGGTCGTCGGTGGCCAGGAAGAACCGGGTCTCCGGGTGCGCTGTCAGCTCCTTTTCCATCTCGGCAATAAACTGTTCCGTGGTGCTCTTTCCCATGGAAACCGCATTGTCGGTGCGGCGGATATGGACGCCTACACAGCGGGGCGCAAAGTCTCTGGTAAATGTGTCCACACGCTTCTGAAGCGTGTCGGTGGGCACAAAGAGGGAATAGTCCTTCGTCGGATCAAAGCGCTCGCAGGTGAAGATATAGACCCGCTTTTTCAATGCCCGATAAAAGTCGTCGTTCAGGCGGTCATCCGTCTTGTTATTGCGGATATCGTCATCGCCGAAGCGCTGGCCTGCGGAAAGCTGGTAATAAAGCTTCCTGGGATCCTTCAGGGAATGGATGTTGATGAGTGTGATATCCGGCTCAAGGATTGGCTGAAACAGATCCTCAAAGGCGGCGTTCAGTTCCGGATTCAGATACCAGAGGATGACCAGCTTTTCCTTTCTGCGCTTCGCAAGCTTCATTGCGGAATTTATCACGCGCATCCTATTGCATAAACCGCCGGAAGGTTGTATTATTAACATAGTATACCCTGCCGTAGTTGCGGACAGGTCATGCGACGGAAGCAGCTACGGTTGCCTTTCATTTTTATATCGATTGTAATAGGTAACGCGGATATTATAGCATTCTGCCCGAATGCACACAAGGGAGAACTTATGAAACCACAGAAAATTAAGAATCTGTTTTTACGACAGAGCTATCAGGACGCCTGGGAGGAATACGAAAAATCTCTGACCAGGAAATATTTTATTCACTGGGACTATGTGATTCTGACCGCCTCCAATGAGGAGCAGGCTGACGCTTACCAGGCGCAGATTGACGCCAGACTGGAAGCGGGAAGACTGCCGAAGGAGACCATCTACCGGGTGCTGCCCGATCCGGACGGCAAGCGGGTAGGCAGCGGCGGAGCCACCTTCCATGTGATGAAATATTTAAGCGAGCAGGGCGAGGGCGCGGACTTTTTCAGGGGAAAACGAATCCTGGTGATTCATTCCGGCGGTGATTCCAAGAGGGTGCCCCAGTATTCGGCCTGTGGAAAATTATTTTCACCGGTACCCAGGGAACTGCCGGACGGACGGCGTTCCACCCTGTTTGACGAATTTATGATTGGAATGGCGGGTATGCCGTCCCGGTTCAGAGAGGGCATGCTGGTGCTCTCCGGTGATGTGCTGCTTTTATTTAACCCGCTGCAGATTGATTTTACATTCCACGGAGCAGCGGCCATTTCCATCAAGGAGGACGTGGATACGGGAAAGGATCACGGCGTATTCCTGGGTGACGAGAGCGGTTACGTGGCTAACTTCCTGCACAAGCAGAGCGTGGAGCATCTGCGGGAGCTTGGCGCGGTGAACAGTCAAAATGCGGTGGATCTGGATACCGGAGCCATTATGCTGGACTGCGATCTTCTGGAAAGCCTGTTCTCCCTGATTGGCGAAAACGGAAAAATCGTTCCGGAGAAATATGACCGCTTTGTCAACGAGCGGGCGCGCATCAGCTTTTATGGGGATTTCCTGTACCCGCTGGCGTCCCGATCCACTTTTGAGCAATTTTTAAAAGAGAAGCCGGAGGGTGAATTCTGCCCGGAGCTTTTAGCCTGCAGGAAAGAGATTTGGGAGGTCCTGCATCCCTATTCTCTGAAGCTTTTGTGCCTGTCTCCGGCTCAGTTTATCCATTTTGGAACGACCCATGAGCTGCTGAAGCTGGTGACGGAGGACATCGACAACTATGAGTTCCTGGACTGGAAGCGACAGGTTCTGGGTGTGGAGGAGTCGGAGGACGCCAACGCCTGCAGCAACAGCTATATCGAGAGAAATACGAAGATTGCGGAATCTTCCTATATAGAAGACAGTTATATCTACGACGGCAGCCAGGTGGGAGAAGCCTGCGTGATTTCTGCGGTGACCCTGCGGGGGGAGAAGATCCCGGAAAATACGGCACTGCATGGATTAAAGCAGAAGGACGGCTGCTTTGTGGTGCGCGTCTATGGCGTGCAGGATAACCCGAAGGTGACGCTGGAGGATGGCGGAGCCTTCCTGAACGGTACCTTGCCGGAGTTTCTGGTAAATGCAGGCATGCAGCCGGAAGACCTCTGGGAAAATGCGGAAGGTACTCATTACCTCTGGACCGCGAAGCTTTATCCGGTGTGTGAAACTATCGAGGAAGCTGTGGCAGCAGCCATGAGAATTCTGGCTATTGCGGATGGCACGGCGGACGCGGCGACGCTTATCTGGTATTGCAGCCAGAAACGTCTGAGCCTGCAGGAGAGCTTTGAGCAGGCTGACGTAAAGGAAATTACCGCATGGCAGGCGAAGCTTGGTACAAGAGTGAGAATTGCCAGATTTTTACTGATGCTGGAGGAGCGCAAAAGCATCGAAGAAACCAGGACGGTTTTTGGCGAGCAGGGTGTGACGGCTTCCCAGGTGGAGAAGCTGCGTGACATTGCGGAGCAGTCGGACTTCAGTATCCGCATGCGTATTTACTATTATTTATCGAAAATGACGACCGGTCAGGTCAGCGAGGATTTGGAAAATCAGTGTTTCCGCTACCTCTGCGACAGCTTATATGAGGCCAGCATCGGCAAGACCCCGGCGGAGGAGCCATACCACATCACAAAGGATGAAGTGAAGGTGGAGCTGCCCATCCGTGTGAATTTCGGCGGCGGCTGGTCCGATACGCCGCCTTACTGCAACGAGCATGGCGGCACAGTGCTCAATGCGGCGGCGAAGCTGAACGGTATTCTGCCGGTGATTGTGACCGTGAAAAAGATAGACAAGCCCTGTATTGCGCTGGCAAGTACCGATTCAGGTGCTTACGATGAATTTACGGATATGAAGGCATTGCAGAGCTGCCGGGATCCCTTTGATACCTATGCCCTTCACAAGGCTGCGCTTCTGGCCTGCGGCATCGTGCCCCTGAACCGGGAGACAACGCTTAAGGAGCTTCTTGGTAAGCTTGGCGGCGGTCTGTACCTGTCCACAGCGGTTATGGGAATTCCCAGAGGTTCCGGTCTTGGCACCAGCAGTATCCTGGCGGGCGCCTGTGTGAAAGCTATTTTCGAATACATCGGGAAAAAAGTGACTGAAAATGAATTATATACTCATGTGCTCTGCATGGAGCAGCTCATGAGCACCGGAGGCGGCTGGCAGGATCAGGTGGGCGGCCTCACCGACGGTATCAAGCTGGTGACGACCAGACCTGGGCTGATGCAGAATATCGAAGTCCAGCATCTTCAGATTCCGGAGGAGGCGCTTCAGGAGCTGAAGGACCGGTTTGTACTGATTTATACGGGGCAGCGCAGACTTGCCCGGAATCTGCTCCGGGAGGTGGTCGGCGGCTATATCGGCTCCAATCCCAATTCCCTGCAGGTGCTTTATGAGATTCAGCAGGTGGCGGTCTTGATGAAGTTTGAGCTGGAAAAGGGTAATGTCGACGGGTTCGCAGAGCTTCTGGAACGGCACTGGGAACTGTCCAGACGTCTGGACGGCGGCAGCACCAATACCTGTATCGATCAGATTTTCCTAAGCTGCGAGGATCTATTAGAAGCCCGGATGATCTGCGGCGCCGGCGGAGGCGGCTTCCTGCAGGCCATTCTGAAAAAGGGCTGCACGAAGGAGCAGCTCCGGGAGCGGATCCGCAGCGTGTTCCAGGACAGCGGCGTGGACGTATGGGACTGTGAGTTAGTATAAGGAGTATCATTTTGAAAGTATTACAGATTAATACCATCTGCGGAAGCGGAAGCGTGGGCCGTATCACGGTGGATATCGTACATGCCCTGGAGAAACAGGGAGACGAGGGAATGGTGGCCTTTGGCCGCCGGACCGGGCCGGAAGGAATCCCCACGTATAAATTCGGAACGGACCTGGACATGGGCTTCCATGTGCTTCATACCTTTTTCCGGGGGGAGCACGGCTTTGCTTCCAAAAAGCAGACGGGCAGACTGATAGAAAAGATCAAGGAATATGATCCGGATATCATTCATCTCCACAATATCCACGGCTTTTACCTGGACGTGGAGCAGCTGTTCTGGTATCTGAAGCAGGCCGGGAAGCCGGTAGTCTGGACGCTCCATGACTGCTGGAGCTTTACGGGACATTGCGCCCATTTTGATTATATCGGCTGTATGAAATGGAAGACAGGCTGCGGAAGCTGCCCCCAGTACCGTAGCGTCTATCCCTATGCGTTATTTAGGGACAATACAGCCTCCAATTACCAGAGAAAAAAGGCAGCCTTTACCGGCGTGCCTTCCCTGACGGTGGTGACCCCCTCCCGGTGGCTGGCAGGCTACGCAAGAGAGTCCTATCTGGGAGAGTATCCGGTGCAGGTGATTCCAAACGGGATCGCCCTGGATAAATTTCATCCGGTGGATCAGGGACTCCGCAGGAAACTGGGCTTCGAGGGAAAATACATTCTTCTGGGCGTGGCAAGTATGTGGGAGGAACGGAAGGGTTATGCTTATTTTGAACAGCTGGCGGATCGGCTGCCCGATGACTATCAGATTATTTTAATCGGTTTATCGAAGCGGAAGATGAAAAAGCTGCACCCGAAGATTCACGGAGTTATGCGCACCAACAGCATGGAAGAACTGGCGGAGTACTATTCCATGGCAGACGCCTATGTGAATACCACCCTGGAGGATACCTTCCCCACGACGAATCTGGAGGCCCTGGCCTGCGGAACCCCGGTTATCACCTTTGCCACCGGAGGAAGCGTGGAGTCTGTGGACGAAAGCTGCGGCAAGGTGGTTCCCAAGGGGGATGTGGAAGCCCTGGAGGCGGCGGTGAAGGCCATGCGGTCAGAGCCGGATAAGCGGACGGCCTGTCTTACAAAAGCGTCTCATTATGATAAGAACGAGCGGTTTCAGGATTATCTGAAGCTGTACGCGAAGCTATTACACGAGGAGTAAAATTATGGAAAATCCAAAGGTTTCGATCATTACGACGACCTATAATGATAAAGAGAATCTGAAAAAAATCATTGCCCAGGTGAAGAAGCAGGATTATGACAATATCGAGTATGTCATCGTGGACGGCGGTTCCACCGATGGCACCCGGGAGGTCATTGCGGAGGCAGAGGCATATTTCGGCGATCGGCTGAAATGGATTTCCGAGAAGGACAAGGGAATCTATGACGCCATCAACAAGGGAATCCGGCTGTCCACCGGCGACATCTTAGGCTGCTGCTTCGACCAATATGCAGGCCCGGACGTCATCAGTAAGATGGTGGCCATCATGGAAAAGGAGGGCACGGACGGCGTACACGGCGACCTCTATTATATGGAGGGCGACAAGGTGGTGCGCTACTGGCACCAGGGCCAGGGTAATATCCGCTGCGGCTGGATGCCCGGTCATCCGACCCTGTATCTGAAGAAAAGTGTGTATGACAAATACGGCCTTTATAAGACCGATTACCGGATTTCCGCGGATTATGAGTTTATGATACGGATTCTGAAGAATAAGAAAGTGAAGTTATCTTACTTGCCGGAGGTGTTGATTTACATGTCCCACGGCGGCACCAGTACGAACAGCCTGGGAGCGTATCTGGCCGGAATGAAAGAGGGGCATCGGGCGCTTCGCGAGAATGGCGTGCGGTTCGCGTGGTTTACAGATTTGTGCAGAACGCTAAGAGTGCTTGCACAATTCGCTAAGAAGCGTTAAAATATGGCGTAACACTAAGGCATGCGAAAGTGCCCTGGGGCGCATCGAGCTGCATGCCTGGACGATCTATAAAACATAAGGAGACACACAGATGAAATGTCTGGTCATCATCCCCGCCTACAATGAAGAAGAAAACATTGTGCGCGTGGTGGAAAACCTGAAAAATAATTACCCGATGTATGACTATATCGTCATCAACGACGGATCCTCCGACAGCACGGCAAAAATCTGCCGGAAGAACGGCTATGAGCTGGTGGATCTGCCGGTGAACTTAGGGCTGGCCGGAGCCTTCCAGACGGGGCTCAAATACGCCTATCGGAATGGCTACGATTACGCCATCCAGTTTGACGCGGACGGACAGCACCGCCCGGAATTTATCGGCCCCATGCTGGACAAGATTCAGGAGGGCTACGATATCGTCATCGGTTCCCGGTTTGTGACCGAGAAGAAGCCCCATTCCTTACGGATGCTGGGCAGCAACCTGATTTCCACGGCCATGAAGCTGACCACCGGCCGCAGGGTCAAGGATCCCACTTCGGGCATGCGGATGTTCAATAAGAAAATGATAGCGGAATTTGCCCTGAATATGAATTACGGCCCGGAGCCGGATACGGTATCCTATCTTCTGAAGCAGGGTGCCACCATTGCCGAGGTTCAGGTGGAGATGGATGAGCGGATCGCAGGTGAGAGCTATCTGAACCTGACCAGATCCATGATGTATATGTTACGGATGCTTCTGTCGATTCTGCTGATTCAGAACTTCCGGAAGCGCAGGGAGGTGAAGGTTTCATGACACCGGTATTTCGCATTGTGCTGATTGTGGTATCACTCCTCAGCACCTATTATATTTTAAAGAAAATCCGTCAGTCCAAGCTGCAGATCGAATACGCGATCTTCTGGATTGTCTTTGCGGGCGTGCTGGTCATCATCAGCCTGTTCCCGTGGCTTGTGACCCTGTTTACGAGACTTCTGGGCATGCAGCTGCCGGTAAACTTCGTGTTTATGGTGTTCATCTTCATTCTGCTGCTGAAGCTGTTTATGATGACCATCGAGCTGTCTACCCTGGAAAATAAGGTAAAGGACCTGACCCAGGAGCTGGCTCTGGAGGAAAAGGAGCGGGCGGACGAACTGAAAGAAAAGGAGAATTAGAAACGTGGAAACGATATACGAGATTACCAGAAATCTCTGGGAAAAGTATGTAAACTGGATGAAAGACGAAAAGAATATGGCGAAGTTTCTGGTATGCTGCTTTATACTGAGCCTGCTTCCGATTCTGGCATTGAGCTTCTTCAACCATCCGGTTATGGACGACTTTAACTATGGTATTCTGACCCGCCATGCCCTGGAGGAGAACTCCGGACTGGCTGTGATCCCGGCAGTGCTGCGGGCGGCGGTGCAGAGAGCGGAAAACCTGTGGCATGAGTGGCAGGGAACCTACAGCTTTGCGGTGATTGGAGCTTTGCGGCCCTCGATTATCTCTGAACGCCTGACCTTCATCCAGACCTTTATTCTGGTGGGCGTCATGGTGGTTGGTTTTACTTATTTTATCGATGTTATGCTGCACCGAATCTTAGGCATGTCGAGAGCTGTGGCTGTCAGCGTGTCTGTGGTGGTACTGACGCTCTGCATCCAGTATGTCCCGGTGGGCCTGGAAGCCTTTTACTGGTGGATTGGAAGCGTGGGATATACAGGATTTTTCTCCATGCTGCTGATTCTGATGGGGCTGATTGCCGACGGTATGCATAAAAAGCAGATTTCCGCAAAACGTATGGTGGGAATGATTCTGATCCTGATCCTGCTGGGCGGCGGCATGTATCCCAACGCGCTGCTGACAGCGGTATTGATGTTCCTGCTGTTCCTGGACGCGATCGTGGAAAAAAAGCGGTATCCGAAGAAGCTTCGGATTCAGCTGGGTTCCCTGTTTATCGTATACCTTCCGGCCTTTTTCCTGAATGTATTGGCTCCGGGCAACTATCGCCGCCAGTCCAATTTCCAGCCCCGTACCCCGATGGAGGCTATTTACAAGTCCTATACCAAGTCTCTGGACTATATGTTTAACGAGGCCACCAATGTGGTGATTGTGCTGGTGATTTTCGCTCTGTTCCTGGTGATGCTGTGGCAGCTGAAGAATACGAAGTTTTCCTTCCGGTGCCCGCTGATGTTTACCCTGGTAAGCTACAGCCTGGTGGTGGTTATGTGGGTTCCGGCCATCTTCGCCGTGCGTTTTATCTCCGGCGGCCGTTACTATAATATCTGCTTCTACGGTGTGATTCTGTTCTACGCGTCCAACGCCATTTACTATGCCGGATGGCTCAGACGGCAGTATGAGAAATGCGCGCAGGAGGTACAGGATCTTCTGCGGAAAGCCACTCCGGTACTGCTGGGCGTGGCAGGCGTATGCTGTGTGATCGTGGGAATGTGGAAGATTAACATTGTAAGTGATCTGGAAGAAATTACCTTTGCGACGGCGTTGAAATCCATGGTATATGGAGAGGCACAGGTATACGACAAGGAAATCCGCATGCGTGAGAAGCTTTATCACGATCCGGATGTCAAAGAGGTTGTAGTAGAAGAGGTTACCTACCGTCCGGAGCTGCTTTATTTCGGCACACTGACGCCGGATCCGGACGACAGCCGGAATCTGGCCATGTGCGATTATTATCATAAGGATTACATGATAAAGCATGTAGAAGAGGAAGAATCGTCTGGGGAGGATAGCGACGCTCAGACTGAGGATACAGAAAACGCAGACAATACAGAAGACGCTGAATCAGCAGAATAGGAGAAAAAACATGAAAAAGATTATTGTGACAGGATGCAACGGACAGCTGGGACGGGCAGTGAATCAGCAGTATGCAGGCAGTACCGAGTATGAACTGGTAAATACCGATGTGGCAGAGCTGGATATCACCAAGGTGGATAAGGTACTGGAGCTTGCCAGAGAGGTAAAGCCCTACGCTATCATCAACTGCGCGGCTTACACCAATGTGGACAAGTGCGAGGTGGAGCAGGATCTGGCGTATAAGATCAACGCCATCGGAGCCCGCAACCTGGCTATCGCGGCAGCAGATACCGGAGCAAAGCTCATGCATATCTCTACCGACTATGTATTTCCGGGGGATGTATCCGCCCATCCACTGACGGAGTTTGACTCAGTAAGCCCCAAGAGCATGTACGGCGCAACCAAGCTGGCAGGCGAGAATTTCGTAAAAGATTTCGCAAATCAGTACTTTATCATCCGTACCGCATGGCTGTACGGCGACGGTCACAACTTCGCAAAGACCATGCTGAAGCTGGCGGAAAATAACGATAAGATCGGCGTAGTCATGGATCAGGTGGGAACCCCCACCAGCGCGGTAGAGCTGGCCAAGGCTATCAAATATCTGCTTCCGACCGACAATTACGGTCTGTTCCACGGTACCTGCGAGGGCGACACCAACTGGGCCGAGTTTGCGGCTACCGTACTTCGCCTGGCAGGCAGCAGGACGGAGATCGAGCCGATTACCTCAGAGGAGTACAAGCGCCGCTTCCCGAACTCCGCAGACCGGCCCGCATACTCCATTCTGGAGAACTATATGCTGAAGCTGACCACCGATTTCTCCTTCGCTTCCTGGCAGGACGCTATCGAAGTATACATGAAGGAACTGCTGGCGAAATAACATTTGCACATAAGAGAAGGAGAGAGATCCGATGACAGGAAATGATATTTTATATCTGGTAATTCCCTGCTATAACGAGGAGGCTGTACTGCATGAGACCGCGAAGCAGCTTCTGGAGAAAATGAATTCCATGTTCGATCGGGGCATGATTTCCCGGGAGAGCAAAATCATGTTCGTAAATGATGGCTCCAAGGATAAGACCTGGGAAATTATCCGGGAGTTACATGAGTCTAACCCCATATATTCCGGTGTGAAGCTGTCCAGGAATAAGGGTCATCAGAACGCGCTTCTGGCCGGCCTGATGACGGCGAAGGAAAAGGCGGATATGGCCATTTCCCTGGACGCCGATCTGCAGGACGATGTGGACGTCATTGACAAGATGGTGGAGAAGTATTATGAGGGAAATGACGTGGTATACGGCGTCAGAAGCGCCCGGGATACGGACACCTTCTTTAAGAAATTTACTGCCGAGGGCTTTTATAAGATCATGCAGGCTATGGGCGTGGAAATCGTATTTAACCATGCAGATTACCGTCTTATGAGCAAGCGCGCCCTGGAAGGATTGTCAGAGTTTCGCGAGGTAAATCTGTTCCTGCGCGGTATCGTGCCACTCATTGGGTACAAGTCGGACATCGTCACTTACGAGCGTCATGAACGTTTCGCGGGCGAGTCCAAGTATCCGCTGAAGAAGATGCTTGCTTTTGCCACCGATGGGATCACTTCCTTCAGCATCAAGCCGATCCGTATGATTACCACCTGTGGTTTTCTGATTTTTGCCATCAGCCTGATTATGCTGATTTATTTCCTGGTGGTGCATTTCATGGGCAGAACCGTACACGGCTGGACCAGCACCATTGTGTCTATCTGGGCCATCGGCGGCCTGCAGCTTCTGGCTATCGGTATTGTGGGTGAATATATTGGAAAAATTTACCTGGAAACCAAGGCGCGCCCCAAGTATATTATTGAGACTGTACTGGATAAATAATTAGGAGAGTTTTATGAACAGCTTTTTGAAAAAGCGTGGGCTGAACCGGATGGATCTGTGCTATCTGGCGGCTCTGACGCTGATTGGCCTGGGTATCCGTGTCATCCTGCGTGTGGTGATTACAGACGACTGGCTGATGTACTGGGATCCGTGGATTTCTGATTTGAAGGAGATGGGATTTTCCTATCTGGCTACGGATCGCTATGATTATACACCGACCTTCGTTTATATTCTCTGGGCCATCAGCAGGCTGTCCATCAACCCGATGACGGCCTATAAGGGCCTGCACTGTGTGTTGGACTTTGTGGCGGCGGGCATTCTGGGAAAAATGATTTGGAAGGTTACCGGAAGCAAGCGCAAAGGCATCCTGTCCTACGGCCTGTTTCTCATTGTGCCCACCATCTGGGCCAACAGCGCCCTGTGGGCCCAGTGCGACATTATTTTTATGACCTTTTTGCTGCTGTGCTTTTATTACCTGTTTGAGGACCGCCCCTGCAAAGCCATGTTTTTCTACGGGATGGCCTTTGTGTTTAAACTCCAGTCCCTGTTTATTTTCCCGTTCCTGGTGATTCTGTGGGTGAATAAAAAGGTGGATCTGAAGCATTTTCTGTGGATCCCGGCGCTGTATTTCTTAAGTATCGTGCCGGCCTGGATTGCGGGACGGCCACTGATGGATCTGATCAATATCTACATGGCCCAGGGAGCTCAGGATGTCTGGTCCCTGTCCATCAAATGGCCGAATATCTATCAGATCATCGGAAATCAGTTCTTTTTGCTTGAATACGCTTCGGCGGGCACGTGGCTGATTCTTGGTATCCTGATGATCATCCTGTACGCCATGGCTCAGAAACGCTACCGGATTACCAATGAATTCATCGTGCAGATGGCGCTGTTTTTCGCGATTCTGACGCCCTGGTTCCTGCCGCACATGCATGAGCGGTACGGCTGTGTGGCGGATATTCTGGCGATTATCTATGCCATGATGAATACGAAGAAATTCTATTTCCCATTGGTGCAGATTCTGGTGTCCTTCAATTCCTATATGGCTTACTTAAGCCATCTGGGTTCCGACGAGCCTACCATTTACTACGGCGTGTGGGCCTTTGCAGAGCTTGGGCTGCTCGTCCTGGTGGGCCTGGATATCTGGCATTATATGCGGAATCCGGAGAACCAGATCCCTATGGAACAAGAGACTGTGAAGAAGGAGGCCGCGTGATGGATGAATTTTTGAGAAACTTCATTTCCAGAAAATGGAATGTGCGCGGCGTGACCTTTACCTTTCTGGATCTGCTGCTGGCAGTATGTATTACCGGTACAGGACTGGCGCTCCGCTCCACGGTCATCGAATATACGCCGACCGACACATGGAAGCTCTGTGCGGTTGTGCTGGAATTTGCGCTGGCGGTTCTGTGCGGCGCGATTGTACACAGTTATACGGGAAGCCGGCTGCGGGCTTTCCTGACCTACGCAATTTTGGCGATTTATCCCACGGCGGTGGCGAACGGCTCCCTGTGGAATATTAACTGTATTTATTATGCGATTCTGCTTTTCCTGGGTCTCTATCTCTACAGTCGGGGAAATGCGCTGCTTGGAACCGGAAGCATCCTGGCGGGGCTTCTGATCGCGGTGTTCCGCGTCCGTTCCTGGTGGATGACGCTTGACGTGGCCTATCCGGTGTCCTTGAATCGGGGGTGGCCGAATTTCTACGAGATTATCGGGAAAAATGCCTTTGTGGAGCTTTACGATAAGGTATCCCTGCTGATTCTCGCTGGTATGATTTTAACTGGAATTTACTGGTTTGCTGATAAAAAGGTGAAGGTAACGAAGGACATGGTGCTTCGCATCTTCCTGTTTGCAGCGATTCTAGTGCCTTATTTTGCGCCCTATATGCCGGCCTGGGCCGGGTATACGGCGGATGTGGCGGCGCTCATTTACTTCATGCGCTGGCCGAAGCGGTTTTATCTGCCGATGCTGCATCTGATTGTGTCCTACAGTGCTTACGCGTACGCCATCAACGGCGAGACGAAGCTGCCGATGGTGGTATTTTCTGTACTGCTGCTGGCGATGCTTACGAATGTGGGCGTGGATCTTTATCGCGCGGCTGTGAAGGGCGAGTAACATTCCCCTATAGGAGAATAGAATGGTTTCAAATATTATGTTGACCCTGGCATTTTTAGTTGGCGTGGCGGCAGTCTACTACCTGGTTCCAAGGCGGTTCCGGCAGTGGCTGCTGCTTCTGGCAAGCATGCTTTTCTATGTGAGTGCCGGTCCGTGGATGCTGGTATTGTCCGGCGGAAGCGCGCTCTGGAGCTTCTATGCCGGGGCAAAAATCGAACAGGCGGAGACGAAAGAAAAAAAGAAGGTCTGGCTGTGGGCGGGAATTCTGCCGATACTGGGCGTTCTTTTTGTGTATAAATATTTCAATTTTTTTGTGGGTTCGGTGGCGGCACTGCTGGCACTGGCGGGACTGGGCGGAAGCGCGCCGGTTCTAAGTCTGGCGGTGCCAATGGGGATCTCCTATTATACCTTTAAAATGATAAGCTTTTTGGCGGATATTTATCTGGGAAAACGGGGTGCGGAGCGCGGCCTGGAGGGCTGCGGCGCTTATCTGACGTACATCCTGTTTTTTCCGCAGATTCTGTCGGGACCGATTGAGCGGTCGGAGCATTTTATCGAACAGCTTCATGAGGGACCCACATACCATGCGGAGCTGTTTTCCGTGGGACTTCAGCGAATAGTGCTGGGACTGTTTAAGAAAATCGTAATTGCGAACCGGCTGGCGGGGTACGTGGACGCGGTCTTTGGCGCGCCGGAGAGTTATCCGGGACTGGCCTGTGTGATGGCGGCGTTCTTTTATTCATTCCAGCTGTACTGCGATTTTTCGGGGTACTCAGATATCGCCATCGGTATGACAAATGTGCTGGGAATTGACAGCGGTCAAAACTTTGACTGTCCCTATTTTTCCCGGGGCATCAAGGAGTTCTGGAGCCGGTGGCATATTTCCCTGTCCGGCTGGCTTAAGGATTATATCTACATTCCGTTGGGTGGCAACCGGGTAAGCCCTGTGCGCCACCGGCTAAATGTGCTGGCGACCTTTCTGGTCAGCGGTCTCTGGCACGGAGCGAACTGGAGCTTTGTGATCTGGGGCGGGATGCATGGCCTGTGGAATATCATAAGCACAAAGAAAGAGGAGAGCGTGCCTCTGGCGCTCAGGGTGCTTGAGACACTGATTACCTTCTGCGGCGTAACCTTAGCCTGGGTCTTCTTCCGGGCTGAGAGCTTCGGAAAGGCACTGGGGTTCCTCACGCATGCAGTTACCTGCTTTTCCCTGTCCTATGTGGACATCCAGAATTCCATTCTGCCCTTCACCGGGGATAATACCTGCGCCGCCTATTTCCTGACTGCCTGTGGCTTTCTGTTCCTGTTATTCCTCTATGAGAGAGGGCAGGTGTATGGGAAGAAGGAGAAGCGCGAGGGCATGGTGCTGAGTAGTGCGTGGCTGGCCGTGATGCTGGTGAGTGTGGTGCTGTTCGGAGTGTTCGGGGCGTCGGGGTTTTTGTACGCGAATTTCTAATAGAGAATTGAAAAATAGATATGAAAGTATCTGTTCACCTTTTTATAATTGAAAAGTGGATAAATTTTTCTTTTATTTAAAATATTGTGGATAATTATAATTATTAGAAAAAGTAATTTAAGGTTTAAGTTTATAAAATCTTATTGGAAAAGAAAAGTTCTAATAAATTTTATAGGATAAGTGAGAATATTTATTTATGAAACGAGTATTAAAGACCGTGGCAGTTGCCTTCATAATAGCGCTGATCCTGATTTTAATTAAAAATGAATACGCCCGCTGTCTTCCGGCATCTACCTACGGCATGCAGGCAGCCATCCGGAAAGAACGTGTGGATAACCTCTTCATCGGTTCGTCCATGTTCCGGCAGGGCCTGGATATCGACGTGCTGGAGGCGGAGCTTCCCGGCAGCAGCTACATCCTGTCTTATAATGGCAACCAGCCGGCGCTGATGGCCCTGGAGCTGCAGTATATGCTGGAGCAGGGGCTGCAGGTAAAAAATCTGTACATTGATCTGTATCCCTACACAGCGGCAGCCGATCCCTGGATCAGCGACACCAAGATTTTGCTGGACACAGATCTGAAGTTCAAGGCAAAGGCCTGGCGGCTGATGAGAAACAGCACCGACGTGAGCTTCGGGGACTTCTATGAGTTCTTTGTGACGGCCAACAACGAGCAGCTTCTGACCTATCCTCTGAACAATAAGATTGTGTCGTCCCAGTTCCGGGACGGCGGCAGTCTGATTCGCCAGCAGGGCAGGACAAGAGAAGAGCTCTATGCCCTGGGAACCCTGGGAAGCCGGGACGGCGTGAACCGCACCCAGGCCGAGGGCTATGGAAAAATCGTGGAGCTGGCAGAAGACTATGGCCTGAACCTCTGGTTTCTGGAGACGCCCAAGTATGAGCGGATGTATGCGGATGAGGATTATCAGAAGTTATACGCGGAGGCTCTTTCTATCGTGCAGGAGCTACAAAGTGGGTGGACCGGAGACGGCAGCTTTGCGATTCTCTGCGGGGAGGAGCTGGATTTTGATATTTCGGAAGCTGGAGGTTATCAGGATTTGATTCACCTGTCGGCGGAGGGACGCGAGAGCTATACAGCCTTACTCTGTGAGAAATTAAAAGCGACAGAATAAAAATTATCAAATGATAGAAGCAAAGTTATGTAAACTAAAATTACCGCAGGGCATTGGCGGAGACAGAATGGAGGAAGCAGCTTGAAAAAACTGGACTATATCGACGGACTGAAAGGAATCGGCGCGCTGATGGTATTTTTCTGCCATTTTGTCTTTGCCTTTTATTACGCGGCCTACAGCCTGACCGGAGATGCAGTGAACACCAATTCCGGCATCGAGATTACTATCGGCAAAACGCCTCTGAATCTGCTCTACAGCGGGAATTCGGCGGTCTGCTTATTTCTGGTGTTCAGCGGCTTCGTGCTCTGCCTGTCCTATTTTCACACAAGGGATAAAGGACGGCTGAAGTCCGCGGCCTGGAAGCGTTATTTCCGGCTGATGCCGATGATTTTGATGATCAATACCGTGATCTTTGTCCTGATGAGCCTGGGATGCTATCGCAACGACGAGGCGGCCATCTTGACCAAATCGACGGTGTGGTTCGCGGGCTTTAATCAGTTTCAGCCGAACTTCCTGCAGATGCTGGGCGAGAGCCTGGCCGGCTGCTTTCTGTTCGGCACCAACAATTATAACGGCGTCCTCTGGACCATCCCTTACCTGTTCTCCGGCGCGCTGGTGGTCTATCTGGCGGCTTATCTGGTGGGGGAGAATCCGTTTCGGTATGTGGTTTATCTGGTGATGCTGCTGGCAGCGGTGAAGACCGACATTTACTTTGCGGGTATCTTCCTAGGCTTCGCGGCGTCAGACTTTTTCTGCACCCGGCAGAAGGGCATGGAGCTGTGGCGGCGGTTCTGGCTTCTGCCGCTTGGCAGCTTTGTACTGGGCGTGTACCTGCTGTCCTATCCGTCCATCGGTTCGGACATGAGCGGCACGATTTACGGCATATTGCCATCGGCCTATACAACCCTTTATCACCTGGCGGGCGCTGCGCTGTTGCTGGCAGGCGTACTGGGACTGCCGGGACTGCAGAGGTTCTTCGGGGCAAAGCCCTTCCGGTTCTTAGGTAAGGTGTCATATTCCCTGTATCTGCTGCATTTCCCGGTGATTGCGACCTTTTCCTGCTGGCTGTTCTTAAGCCTTTACGGGAAAATGAGCTACGGGCTGCTGACAGCTTTCGATTTTGTCTGCACGCTGGCGCTGGTGCTGATACTCTCGGCGCTTAGCCGGAAGTATCTGGAGCCGGTGAGCGGGCGGCTGACCGCCGGAATTTCGAAGACATTTGCAGGCAGGAAGAAGGAGTGATGGAAATGGAGAAAAAACGAATCGCATGGCTGGATGCGGTCAAGGCCGTCGGCATCCTGGTGGTGCTTCTGGTACACACGGGGCGCTCTTTCGGGCCGGTAAGCTTCTACGGCGGCATGTTCTATATGCCCATCTTTTTCATCACGGCTGGCATGACCTTTTCCTATAAGCCGGAGGAGAGCTTTGGAGCTTTTGTAAAGAAAAAAGCGAAACGTCTGCTGCTTCCCTATTTCGGTTACAACCTGTTTCTGTTTGTGTTTTTCTTTTTGCGGGGAAATGCGGACGGGCAGACCCTGCTTGGCATCCTCTATTCCCGCAACTGTCTGATGCCCATGGATTCCGCCACAAATGTATATTTTATGCAGATTCTGAACGCGCCCACCTGGTTTCTGACCTGCATGTTTGTGAGCTATATCCTGTTCTGGATTCTGATGCGGGCAGCGAAGGGTGATTCCCGAAAGGCCTTTGTGGGAAACGGAATTTATCTGCTGATAGCCATTGGCCTTCATTACGCGTGTCCTGTACTGCTGCCCTGGAGCATCGACTGTGCCTTTTATGCTGTGACTTTCCTGATCATCGGCAAGCTGGCGGCGGTGCAGGACTGGGTCGGAAAGCTTTTGAAAAAGCCGTTTTATCTGTTCCTGGTGGCCGCAGCCTTTGTGCTTGCAGCCCGCTGGAATGGAAGCGTCAATATGTCCGTGGGGGATTATGGACGGAGCATGGCCCTGTATCTCTTCGTGGGAACGGCTGGCTCGCTGATTGTGATGTCTCTGTGCAGCGCCCTGTATGAGACGAAGCATACGAAGTGGCTGCAGAGACCGCTGGAATGCATCGGACGGCATACACTGCCAATTTTGTGTCTGCACCTGTTTGTGTATTCCGTCATTGGAATGGTGTTTGGTATGCTTGGCATCACGATGTAAATGAATGGATTTCCGGAACTCAGATTGAGAATTATAACTAAGAATTTCGGCAGAATCCTGACTTGTGTATTTAGTCCATATGCAGTAAGATGAAGATATAGAAATGAAAAAAGGAAAATATTTACAATACATTTTTGCTAAGCTCTGCTTACCAACCACAGCAGCAGAGAGACAGGAGGTATCTTATGAACTACCACGTAAATGAATATATAAAAAACACCGTCCGGGTCTTCCCCATGCAGAACCGCTACGGCATGCACCGCTATGATATGAATGAGAACCCGGAAGGACTGCCGAAGGAATTTGTGGATTCCGTGCTGAAGGAGATTACGCCGGAATTCCTTGCGATTTATCCGGAGCCGGACCGGTTCCTGCATAAATACGCGAAATTCATCGGCGCGGAGTATGAAAATGTCCTGACCACCAACGGCTCCGATATGGCCATCCGCTATCTTTTGGAGACCTTCGGCGAGGTGGGCAAGGAGGTCGTGACCGTGGCTCCGTCCTTCGAGATGTATTGGGTCAACTGCTGTATCCTGGGCTATAAGCATGTGCCGGTGGCCTACGAGCCGGATCTGACCATCAAAATTGAAAACATTCTGAATGCGATCCATGACAATACCCGCATCGTGGTGCTGCTGAATCCCAACAACCCGGTGGGAAATGTGTATACCGAGGAAGAGCTTCAGCAGGTTATCGCGCGGGCGAAAGAGGTGGGCGCTATCGTTATTATCGACGAGGCGTATCATTATTTTTATCCGAACACCTTCATCGAACATGCCCTGAAGGATGAAAATGTGGTGGTGCTGCGTACCTTCTCCAAGCTGTTCTCCATCGCGGCCTGCCGTCTGGGCGTCATCATCAGCAATCCGGAGATCATTCATTACGTAAAGAATGCCCGACTGACCTTTGACGCCAATTCCATTGCCCTGCTGTTCGCAGAGCGGATTCTCGATCACCCGGAGATGGTGGATGAGCTGATTCGCATCGAGAGGGAGGGCAAGGCCTATACGCTGGAGGAACTTCAGAAGAAGGGCTACGAGTGCCGCGACTGTCGCGGAAACTTCATTTTCGTAAAGCCTCATCATAACGCGAAGGAGATAGCGAAGCGGCTGGAAGAGGAGAAGCAGGTGCTGGTTCACCCCTATGGAAATGAGCTTCTGAAGGATTATCTGCGCGTGTCGGTGGGCTCAAAAAAAGCCATGCAGATATTCCTGGACGCGTTTTTCCAGGTGGATGCGGACTAACAGCGCAGGGGGATTTTTATGACGAAAGTAATCACATACGGAACCTATGATTTGCTGCATTACGGCCATATCCGCCTGCTTGAGCGGGCCAAGGCGCTGGGCGATTACCTGATCGTGGGCGTGACCGCCGAGGATTTCGACAAGACCCGGGGCAAGATCAATGTGCAGCAGTCCCTGATGGAGCGCATCGAGGGCGTGCGGGCCACCGGCCTGGCGGACGAAATTATCATCGAGGAGTACGAGGGTCAGAAAATTGACGATATTCGCCGCTATCATGTGGATATCTTTGCCATCGGTTCCGATTGGCGTGGAAAATTTGATTATCTGAATGAATATTGTAAAGTGGTTTACCTTGACAGAACGGAAGGCGTGTCCAGTACGCAGCTTCGGTCGGAGAAGCACGCCATCCGTCTGGGACTGGTGGGGGATGCTTCGGACCTTCAGAAGTTCCGGAAGGAGAGCGGCTATGTAAACGGCGCAGTAATTTCCGGCGTCTGCGGGGATGACCGGAATGAATTTCGGAAGCTTCTGGAGAAGTCGGACGCCATGTATATCCTGTCACACCCGGACGTGCATTATCAGCAGATCCGGGCGGTCCTGGAGGCCGGGAAGCATGTGCTCTGCGAGTCGCCCATCGCGCTTTCTGTGCAGGAGTGCGAGGAGCTGTTCGCCCTGGCGAAGGAGAAAAAGTGCGTGCTGATGGAGGCCATCAAGACCGCTTATTCGACCGCTTATTACCGGTTACTTTTGCTGGCTAAGAGTGGTCGTATCGGAAAGGTGGTTTCGGTGGACGCCGCCTGCACCCGCCTGGAGGACGAGGCGAACGTCTACCCGGGCCAGTTCAACCGCAGCTGGGGAAGTCTCTGCGACTGGGGACCCACGGCGCTGTTGCCGGTGTTCCAGCTTCTGGGCACCGACTATGCAGAGAAGCAGATCATCACCCACTATGCGGACGAGGCGAAGGCCTATGACGCATTTTCCAGAGTGAATTTCGTATACTCGGACGCCATGGCCTCCATCCAGGTAGGCAAGGGCATCAAGTCCGAGGGCGATCTGGTGGTTTCCGGCACGGAAGGATACATCTACGTCCCGGCTCCCTGGTGGAAGACCGACTACTTCGAGATTCGCTACGAAAATCCCGCCAACAACAAGCGCTACTTCTACCAGCTGGACGGCGAGGGCATCCGCTACGAGATCGTAGCCTTCCTGAAATCCATCGAGGATGGCCGGGATAATTCCTATGTAGACCGGGGTGTGTCGAAGGCGATAGCGGGGGTTATGGAAGATTTTTATCGGAAAAAAGATGTGAGAGAAATCTAAATAGAAAGACCGTTGTGTGGCAGAAATAAGTACTCTGTTACACAGCGGTTTTTGTCGAATATTGTTGAACGGAAAATCTTGTATTTCAGTATAAAACATGCTATTCTCACGGTATCGAATTTCTGTATTTCACAGGAGAAATCTCTCCGGAATTTCCGAAAAACGATGAAATAAAATTGTATATTACCAAAGATGCGGAAGCCTTTACTTCAACCTGAAAATCCATTATAATCAAGAAAGGAGAGACAAAGGAGGTATGGCGATGCCTTTGATGAAACAGGAAATTTATACGTTGGAGGATATTTTTACTCTGCCGGAGGGCGAGAGAGCGGAACTGTTAGAGGGAGAATTGTATATGATGGCGCCGCCGAGTACGGGGCATCAGAGACTGGTACATTTCTTTGACAAAAAGATAGGAAATTACATTGACGCACATCACGGAAAATGCGAGGTGTTCCCGGCACCTTTCGGGGTGTTTTTGAAGGATGACAAGGAAAATGACGCCTATGTGGAGCCGGATATCTCTGTAGTATGCGATCCGGATAAGCTGGATAATAAGGGCTGCCACGGAGCGCCGGACTGGGTGATTGAGATTGTGTCGCCGTCCAGTAAGCGGATGGATTATCTGAGAAAAATGAATCTGTATCTGATGGCGGGAGTCCGGGAGTACTGGATCGTGGATCCTATCCGGGAATCGGTTATCGTATACCGGCAGGACGATGATGGAGTGCCGGTACTGCATAAATTCGGAGAAAAGATACAGGTCGGAATTTATGAGGAGCTGGATATCGTGGTAGAATAAGAAAAAAGAAACGGGAAGGCCACAACAAGCAGTGTGGTGAAAACCCGTTTCTGATTTTTTAATTATACGATAAGCACAAAGAAATATCAATAGAAAATAGGAAGGCGGCTGCGTTTGATATGGCGTAGCCGCTTTCCGGCATAAATATAATGAGTGCAAGTGAGTCAACATATTTGTATGATTGACAGACAGCGAATGTTGACATGAATTTATGATTTCATCTTCTCAAGAATCAGATCCACCACCGCTTTCGACGCATGTCCGTCATCATAAAATCCCAGCATATCGCAGAATTCCTTACACCTCTTCTGATAATCCTTCTCATCAAAATGCTCGATCTGCTCCATGAGCTGTTCATTTGTGAGCGCCAGTGTAAAGGGCAGCTCCTCCAGCTGGAAATAATAGTCCTTGATGCGCTTCATTTCCTCGTAATCCTCGGCGTAGAGGAAGCCGGGCTTGCCGATCATGGGGAAGTCGAAGGCGCAGCCGGAGTAGTCGCTGATGATGATATCGGAGGCCACCAAGAGCTCCTGCATATTCTCGTAGGGGCTGGCGTTCAGAATGCGGTCTGTATAGGTCAGCGGGTAGTCTTTATAGCTGACATTGGGATGCATCCGTACCAGAACGGCCCAGCTGCCGCCAAAGCGTTTCTCAAGCGTGGACAGGAGCTGGCTGTAGTCCAGGTTGTACATATCGGTCTTGCGGCTGTCCCGGTAGGTGGGGGCGTAGAGGGCGAGCTTTGTGCCTTCAGGCAGGCCGAAATGCTGATGGACCTTTCGGATATAGGGCGCGGGATCTTCAAAATAAATGTCATTTTTCGGGATGCCCTTTTCCAGAATCGGACCATCATACCAGAAGGCTTCCCGGTAGGATTCGCTCTCCCAGCGGCAGCAGGCCAGCAGAAGATCCATGTTTTTCGAATCTATTTTCGCGTAGGCTACATACTCCTTGGAGAGGGCTTCTTCACAGTCCTTTTCCACTTTTTTAAGGCCCAATCCTCCGTGCCAGGTCTGGATATAGAACTGGCCGGGCCGCTTTTTGAAATAATAGAGCTTTCTCGTATCATCGATCCAGGTGCCCGCTGTGGCCATATGTCGGGCAAAAGCGATTGTATTGGGCCGAACAGGTGTAAGGCCTTGGGGCAGATCGTAGTTCGAGGCAGATACCCAGTAAAGCTTCCAGCCAAGGTTTCGTTTTAAGAATTCCTGGGCGATAAACTTGGGGTTATCGCCGTAGCCGCCGCCGTTGAAATTGCTGAAGACCACCTTTTTACGATCCAGGGGAAAATGTATGAAAATATTCCAGCAGATTTTCATCATCAGCCGGTGTGCCCACAGATAAACGGGCAAAATCAGTTTTTTTATCACAATAGACACCATCCTGTTTTAATTTCTCTTATTTTATCATTAGTTTGGCGGATTGTGAAGTAAAAATAGAATTGCAAACAGGAAGAAAATAGGATATAATAAATTCAAAATTTCGATCCGTCCTGTATCCGGGCGGGATTCCCAATGAGAAAGAATGCAGAAGTTTGCGTATTTTAAATTACAGAGTTGACAGGCGTAGAATGAGGAGGACAGGGAATGACCAGAGAACAGTATGAATCATTGCCGCTGGCTGAGCTGAAGGGTATTGCGAAAACCAGAGGAATGAAAGGAACGTCCACATTGAAAAAAAGCGATCTGATTACGCGGATGCTGGAGAAGGACGAGGAAGTGAGCCGGCAGGAGCAGATTGCCCAGACGGAGAAGTTCCAGAAAGAACGGCAGGAGCGCTATGAGCAGCGTCAGGAGCAGAGAGAGCAACGGGAACGTGCGGAGAGAACGGAACGCACAGAACGGCCCACACGATATGAGCGCACAGAGCGGTCGGATCGCTACGACCGCAATGAACGATATGAGAGAACGGAGCGCACTTATGACCGTCCGGATCGGAACGAACGCTACGAACAGCGCCCCTACGAGCGCCCCTCCTATGACCGCAGCGCAGCGCCACAGACCCAGACCACGGTTCAGCCCCAGCAGGAGCAGTCCACCAATCTGGATAGCGGCCAGGTAGCCAACGGTATTCTGGAGGTGCTGGCAGACGGCTACGGCTTTATCCGAAGCGACAACTATCTGCCGGGTGAAAACGACATTTACATCAATCCGGCCCTGATCCGCAGATATAACCTGAAGACAGGCGATATCCTCTGCGGGAACATAAAAGTCCGCGCCCAGACCGAGAAGTTCGCGGCGCTTCTGTACTTAAAGACTGTCAACGGACTGCGCCCTGAGGAGGCGGCCAGAAGACGGAATTTCGAGGATCTGACTCCGATTTTCCCGAACCAGCGGATCCATCTGGAGCGCCCGGGCGGAAGCACCGCCATGCGGATCGTCGATCTGATTTCCCCCATCGGAAAGGGACAGAGAGGCATGATCGTGTCCCCGCCCAAGGCTGGTAAAACCACTCTTCTGAAGGATGTGGCCAAGTCCGTGACCCGGAACCATCCGGACATGCAGCTGTTGATTTTGCTGATTGACGAGCGCCCTGAGGAGGTTACGGATATCAAAGAAGCTATCGAGGGGCCGAATGTGGAGGTGATTCATTCCACCTTCGACGAGCTGCCGGAGCACCATAAGAGAGTAGCGGAGATGGTCATCGAGCGCGCGAAGCGTCTGGTGGAGAGCGGCAAGGACGTGGTTATCCTGCTGGACAGCATCACCCGTCTTGCCCGGGCCTACAATCTGACGGTTCCGCCCAGTGGCCGTACCCTGTCCGGCGGTCTCGATCCGGCGGCTCTGCATATGCCCAAGCGCTTTTTCGGCGCTGCCCGCAATATGCGCGAGGGCGGCAGCCTGACGATTCTGGCCACAGCACTGGTAGAAACCGGAAGCAAGATGGATGACGTCATTTATGAGGAATTCAAGGGAACCGGTAACATGGAGCTGGTGCTGAACCGGAAGCTGCAGGAGAAGCGCGTATTCCCGGCCATCGATATTCCAAAGTCCGGCACCCGTCGGGAGGATCTGCTTCTGACAGCTGAGGAGCTGGAGGCCATGGATATTATCCGTAAGGGGCTCAACGGACTGAAGCCGGAGGAGGCTGTGGAGAATATCCTGAACATGTTTGCCCGTACCAAGAACAACGCGGAATTTGTGCAGACTGTGAAAAAGAACAAGTTTATTTAAAAGTGTGTATCGGAAAAAGTACAACTTTTTTTCAAATTCCCCTCTTGACTTTTGAAAAAAGAGGATTATAATGCAAACATACTGTTTCATAAGTCAAATGCAATGAACAGGACAAGGATTTTTTTCAGAATGCTTTTCAGAGAGTTCCCGGTCGGTGTGAGGGAACAGGCAGGAAAAAGATTCATCCCCTGCAAGCAGTTCAGATGAAAATATCACAAGAAGTAGTCGGAACCGGAAGCCCGCCGTTATCGGGGCACATGTTCAATCGGGAAGCAGCCGGGATACAAAAAAGACCGGACGAGCTCGAGGACGTGACTGAGAGGCTGACAGCGATCGAGTCAGCAAGAGAAGTGGTAACGCGGAGGATTTGAAGGCCTTCGTCTTCTTCAGAGTAATCTGAGAAGGCGGAGGCTTTTTTGATTCATGGAAAAGAATTTGATAATGAGACAGGCGAAACCAAAGACGTAAACATAAAAGACATCGAGGAGGAGTAACATTATGAACACGCTTGTTATCGTAGTAATCGCAGCAGTATGCCTGCTGGCCGGCTACACCTTATATGGCCGCTGGCTGGCGAAAAAATGGGGCATCGATCCGAAGGCCAAGACCCCGGCAGTGACCAAAGAGGATGGTCAGGATTATGTGCCTACCAACGGCTGGGTCGTATTTGCCCATCAGTTTTCATCCATCGCGGGCGCAGGCCCTGTGACCGGAGCTATTCAGGCAGCGGCCTTTGGCTGGCTTCCGGTATTGCTCTGGATTCTCATCGGCGGCATTTTCTTCGGAGCCGTCACAGACTTCGGAGCCCTGTATGCCAGTGTCAAGAACGAAGGAAAATCCATGGGACTGCTGATTGAAAAATATATCGGCAAGACCGGACGGAAGCTGTTCCTGCTGTTCTGCTGGCTGTTTACCCTGATTGTCATCGCAGCCTTCGCCGACATGGTAGCCGGAACCTTCAATGCCTACACGGTTACCGAAGAGGGCACAACGGTTCTTGCAGAGCTTGCAAATGTAAATGGCGCAGCCGGAAGCATTTCCCTGTTCTTCATGGGCTTTGCGGTAGTATTCGGACTGCTTCAGAAGAAGTTTAACTTGGACGGCTGGAAAGAGGTTGTTTTAGGACTGCTGTTCACCTTTGCTTCCCTGGCTCTCGGCATGAATATGCCGCTGATAGCAGGTAAGAGCACCTGGCTGTATGTGACCTTTGCTTACATTTTCCTGGCATCTGTATTACCTATGTGGCTGATGAAGCAGCCCCGTGATTATATGACCACCTTCATGTTCGTGGGCATGATTCTCGGCGCGGTAGCAGGACTTCTGGTGGCTCATCCGAATATGAACCTGCCGGTCTACACCGGTTTCCAGAATGAGAAGCTTGGTAACCTGTTCCCGATCCTGTTCGTTACCGTAGCCTGCGGCGCGGTATCCGGTTTCCACAGCCTGGTATCCTCCGGAACTTCATCCAAGACCATTGAAAATGAGAAGGATATGGTAAAGGTTGGTTACGGCGCCATGGTTCTGGAAAGCCTTCTGGCTGTTCTGGCCCTCTGTGTGGCAGGCGCTGCAGCATCCGCAGACGGAACCGCGGCAGTGGGAACTCCGTTCCAGATTTTTTCCAACGGCGTAGCCGGATTCCTGGAGATGTTCGGTCTGCCGGTTTATATCGCCCAGTGCTTTATGACCATGTGCGTATCCGCCCTGGCGCTCACCAGTCTGGACGCTGTAGCCCGTATTGGACGTATGTCCTTCCAGGAGCTGTTCAGCGTAGACGATATGGAGCATGCGGAAGGCTGGAGAAAGCTGCTCTGCAATAAGTACTTCTCCACCGTAGTTACCCTGCTGATTGGTTACATCCTGACTCAGATCGGCTATGCGAATATCTGGCCGCTGTTCGGAAGCGCAAATCAGCTCTTAAGTGCACTGGTACTGATTACCCTCTGCGTATTCCTGAAGGTGACAGGACGTGAGAATCGGACCCTGTTCCCGCCCCTTATCGTGATGCTTTGTGTAACATTTACGGCACTGGTACAGAGAGCTATCGCCATGGTAAAGGCATTTTCAGCAGGAACCGGCGTATTCATGGTAGAGGGACTGCAGCTTGTGCTGGCAATTCTGCTGATGCTGTTGGGTGTGATTATTGTATACACTTCGGGCAAGGAGCTTTTTAATAAGAAGAAAGGCACCGAGGCAGCTTAAAAACTAGAGAATCTTCTATATAGAAGGAACAGACAGAATCCTGCGGACGGACAGAGAATAAGTGTCAGTCCGCAGGATTTTCCTGTTACAAAGTATTTATTTTCAAAAATATAATTTTCCGGCTTGTAATCCGCCCGAGCCTGTGCTATAATCTAAAAGCTGTTGTATGTGCAAAGACGTGTGCGTTCAGCTCAACTGCAGGGACTTGCAGGGATAGCCCGGGGTAGCTTGCTGCGGAAACATCGGAACAGCATTGGCCGGGAAACAGCAACCAGAAGTTCACAAAATAAATTTGAAGAGGTGAAAATCATGAAGGAAGGAATCCATCCGGAGTATTATCAGGCAACCGTAACCTGCAACTGCGGCAACACATTCGTAACAGGTTCTACAAAGAAGGACATCCACGTAGAAATCTGCTCCAAGTGCCACTCATTCTACACAGGTCAGCAGAAGGCTGCTGCAGCTCGTGGACGTATTGATAAATTCAATCGTAAGTACGGTATTACAAAATAATATTAAGAAGTGTGAGCACGGGGTGAGGTTGGAAGATCTCATCCCGTTTTGCATACAATAGGAAATGCCTATATATGGAGGAAAAAGTACACATGAGTACGACAAGATATTCAGGAATCGGCGGACAGGCGGTTCTGGAAGGCATTATGATGAAAAATCAGGATGTCTATTCCGTGGGTGTGCGAAAGCCGGACGGAGAGATCGAGGTGCATTTGAGTACCTATGAGGGCATCGGTAATAAAAGGCTGAAGCGGCTTCCCATCGTGCGGGGCGTTATCAGCTTCGTGGATTCCCTGGTGCTGGGCATGAAATGCCTGACCTTTTCTGCCAGCTTTTACGACGAGGAAGAGACCCAGCCGTCCAAAGCGGATCAGTTGATAGATAAGCTGTTTGGCGAAAAAGCTGAGAAGGTAGTCATGGATCTGACTGTGGCATTTTCCATTGTCATGGCTGTAGCGATCTTCATGGTTCTGCCTTATTTCGCAGCGGCGCTGCTTCGCAAGGTCATCGTATCCGATACCCTGCTCGCGCTGATCGAGGGAGGCATTCGTCTGTTGCTTTTTATCGGTTATATTCTGCTAATCTCCCGGATGAAGGATATTCAGCGGGTGTTCCAGTATCACGGCGCGGAGCACAAATGCATCAACTGCGTGGAACACGGACTGGAGCTCAATGTGGAAAATGTGCGCGGCAGCTCCAAGGAGCATAAGCGCTGTGGAACCAGTTTTATGCTGATTGTTATGATTGTCAGCATCATTTTCTTCATCTTTATCCGTGTGGAATCCCCAATTCTCCGCGTGGTATTCCGTATCGCGCTGGTGCCGGTGATCGCGGGCGTGTCCTATGAATTCATCCGTTTGGCCGGAAGAAGCGAGAATAAGCTGGTACTGGCGTTAAGCCGTCCCGGTATGTGGATGCAGGGACTGACCACCAGAGAGCCGGACGACGATATGATCGAGGTGGCTATCGCCGCTGTGGAGGCGGTCTTTGACTGGAGAACCTGGCAGGGCAGAGAGCCGCTGGAGAAAGAAGCTGAGACAGTAGACGAGGCGGAAGAAGCACAGCTTCAGGCCGGTGACCTGGAAGAGATCCTGGAAGAGGATGAGGAAGCATCCGCAGAGACCTTTGACGGGGAGCCGAAAGAAGTGGAAGAGGTTCTGGAGGAAAAGGCATGACGCTCCGGGAGGCCTGGAACCTTGGTAAGAAAAGACTAACCGCAGCAGAGGTACCGGATGCGGATCTCGATGCCTGGTATCTGCTGGAATGGTGTACGGGCGTGAGCCGCAGTCATTATCTGGCGTATCCGGACGAAATCATTTCCCATGATCAGGAGGAGCAGTACCGGGCGTCGCTTGTAAAGCGGGAACGGCGGATTCCCCTGCAGCAGATTACTGGCGAGCAGGAATTTATGGGGCTTTCCTTCTATGTAAATGAGCATGTGCTGATTCCCAGACAGGACACGGAGATTCTGGTGGAGGAGACAGCGAAGTTTCTGAGGGACGGGATGCAGTTTCTGGATTTGTGTACCGGATCCGGCTGTATTCTCCTGAGTCTGCTGCATCTAAAACCCGGCGTGGAAGGTACAGGCGTGGATTTATCGCCGGAAGCCCTGAAGGTGGCTGAGAAAAACCGGGAGCGGCTGGGAGCGAAAGCAGCGCTTATTCAAAGCGATTTATTTGATAAGATAGAGAGCGCCTTTGATGTAATCGTGTCCAATCCCCCTTATATAAAAAGGGCGGAGATCGAAACCCTGATGGATGAGGTGCGGCTCCACGAGCCCTATATGGCGCTGGATGGACATGAGGACGGACTGTATTTTTACCGGAAAATAGCCGAAGAAGCGCCGAAGTACTTACGGGCGGACGGCGGTCTTTTCCTGGAAATCGGCTGCGATCAGGGAGCGTGTGTGGCAGAGCTTCTGCGTCATCAGGGCTTCGCAGATGTAAAGGTAGTAAAGGACCTGGCCGGACTTGACCGGGTCGTGGAAGGTTTTAATAGATAAGATTTTAATGGAGGAACAAGCATGTTTGACAAGTTGGATGACCTGCTTCTGCGTTACGAGGATATCATGAACGAGCTGAATGAGCCGAATGTGGTCAGTGATCAGGAGCGTTTCCGGAAGCTGATGAAGGAGCAGAGTGATCTGCAGCCTATCGTCGATGCTTATAAGGAATACAAAAAGTGTAAAGAGACTGTGGAAGAGAGTCTTATGATGCTGGAAGAAGAGAACGATGAGGAAATGCGCGAGATGCTCAAAGAGGAGCTGAACGAAGCGAAGGCCCGCATCGAGGAGCTGGAGCACACCCTGAAGATTCTGCTTCTGCCGAAAGACCCCAACGATGACAAGAACGTTATTGTGGAGATCCGCGCGGGCGCAGGCGGAGACGAGGCTGCCCTGTTCGCGGCTGAGATTTACCGTATGTATGTGCATTACGCAGAGAGCCGCCGCTGGAAGGTAGAGCTGATGGAAGCCGACGAGATCGGCATCGGCGGTATGAAGAGCGTGACCTTCATGATCAACGGTCAGGGCGCGTACTCTGTGATGAAATACGAGTCTGGCGTACACCGGGTACAGCGTGTACCGGAGACCGAGTCCGGCGGAAGAATTCACACGTCCACCATTACCGTGGCCGTGATGCCGGAGGCCGAGGAAGTGGATGTGCAGATCGACGAGAAGGATATCCGTATTGACGTCATGCGTGCGTCCGGTAACGGCGGACAGTGTGTCAACACCACTGACTCCGCGGTACGTCTTACCCATTACCCCACAGGAATCGTGGTATACAGCCAGACCGAGAAGTCTCAGCTGCAGAATAAGGCGAAGGCGTTCGCTTTGCTTCGCGCCAAGCTGTACGATATCGAGTGCCAGAAGGCCCACGACGCGGAGGCAGAGGCCAGAAGAAGCCAGATCGGTACCGGAGATCGTTCTGAGAAGATTCGTACCTATAACTTCCCCCAGGGCCGCGTGACCGATCATCGGATCGGACTGACCCTGTACAAGCTGGATAAGATCATGAACGGAGATATCCAGGAGATTATCGACGCCTGCATCGCAGCCGACCAGGCAGCAAAGCTGGCGAAGATGAATGAGGAATCGTAATTATTTATGAATCAGAAATCCCGCAGTCTTACCATAGATGCCACCAAGGGCATGGCTATTCTGCTTGTGATGACGGGCCACGTCCTGGTGTGGAACCATATGGAGGACGGAATTATTTACGATGTAATAAAAGTCATTCAAATGCCGCTGTTCATTCTGGTCAGCGGCTATTTGTGCGGAATGGGACGGAAAATTTCCAGCCTTTCCGCGTATGGCGCGAAGCTGAAAAAACGGGCACTCAGCTATCTGACGCCCTTCTTTTTCTGGATCGTGCTGCAGCATCCTCTGCATCCGATGACGAATATTGTGGAGACTCTGTTCGGGCTGGATAAGGGGTTGTGGTTTCTGATGACGCTGTTTCTTCTGACGCTGATGGTCTATACGGCAGAGCTGGCGGGCGCAGTGGCAGAGCGGAGTTTTGGCGCTTTGGGCGGAAAAATTGTGTTTTGGGCAGTCTATCTGGGACTGGCGGCGGCGGTTCTGCTGGAGACACTGGTGGGCGTGGAGTTTTTAAGTCCGGGACTGACCCGGCTTTATCTGCCATTCTATCTGGCCGGTTATCTGGCCGGAGAGCAGAAGGAACGCCTGAAAGCCTTGCCGGAAATGGTGAAAAACGCAGGCGGCGCGCTGGCACTTGTGGGACTTCTGACCATGGCGGTACTGCTGGATCTTCAGGATGTGACCACGCTTCTTTTACTGGGGCGGCAGATCATTGCTTCCTTTCTGGGCTGTGCGGCGGTCTGCTGGCTTCTGTGGAAATGCGGTCCGAATCGGTTCAAAAAGTTTCTGGCCTGGCTGGGCGGCTATACCCTGGAGATTTATGTGGTGCATTTCCATTTCGCCACGGTGTTGAACCGGGGACAGGTGTATGCGCAGTATTCGGCGGGATGGTTCCTGTTCGTGCTGGCGTCCTTTATCGCCATGAGTGCCATCACGGCGGCGATTATCGCAGTTACGAAGCGGGTACGGCTGCTTGATTTTCTGCTTTATGGGAAATGGCCTGCAGAGGGCCGGTTTTTCGGAAAAGTGCAGGAATAAAGGGAGGAAAGTATGGGATTTACTTCGCTGGCCTTTCTGGTCTTTTTTCCAATCGTATGGCTTGTATATTTAATGCTGCCCGGACGGTTCCGGACAGTGTGGCTTCTTGCGGCCAGTTATGTTTTTTTAGGGACCTTTGGGACAAAGTATCTGGCGGTGCTGATCGGGTCCACACTGGTGACCTGGGTGGCCGGATTGGCACTGGGAAAATATGGAATTTCAAGCGGCGTAAAAAAAGCTGAGGCAGAATCAAAGGCAATGCCGGAAGCCGGAAAAAGTTCTGCTTCAGAGCAGAAAAAAAGCAGCCTGGCAACGGGCGTTTTTGTGGCAGTCGTGGGATTCCACGTGGCGGTCCTCTGCTTTTTCAAATACAACCGCAGCAATATCGCCCTGCCCATCGGTATTTCCTTCTATACCTTTCAGGCCATCGGCTATTTAACCGACGTTTACCGCGGAACCGTGCGGGCCGAGCGTAATCTCCTGAATTTCGCCCTGTTCCAGGCTTTTTTCCCAAAGCTGGTGCAGGGACCCATCGAGCGCAGCGGCAATCTGCTCCGACAGATTCAGAATATAGGTACGCTCCCGGTGCGGGATCCGGAGCGTATCCGGCGAAGCGCCCTGTTATTGCTCTGGGGTCTGTGCGAAAAGCTGTTGATTGCGGATCGCATTGCCATTCCGGTTAATGCGGTGTACAGTCAGTTTGGGGCCTTCGGCGGCGTGGAAATCATTCTGGCGACGGCGCTTTACGCTTTTCAGATTTACTGCGATTTCGCAGGCTATACGGATATGGGGAGAGGAATTGCCGGACTGTTGGGCTTTGATTTGCTGGTGAATTTCAAGCGGCCTTATCAGGCGGATTCCGTGCAGGATTTCTGGCGCAGGTGGCATCTTTCCTTAAGCAGCTTTCTTCGGGATTATGTGTATATTCCGCTGGGGGGCAGCCGCAGGGGGCGCTTTCGTAGAGCCGTCAATATCCTGATTACCTTCGGGGTCAGCGGTATCTGGCACGGAACCGGCTTTCATTTTCTGCTGTGGGGACTGCTGCATGGCATCGGACAGATTTTCGATATTAAGAATTGGAAAGTGCCGCGCGCAGTGAAACGTGTACTGATATTCCTGTTCGTTGACGCCACCTGGATGGTGTTTCGGGTGAATTCCCTGGGAGATTTAAAGGGAATGCTGAGGGTGATTCTCACGAATTTCCGTTTGCAGGATTTTGCGGGTATGCAGCTTGGCAGTTTCGAGTGGGTGCTGTTGGTGTTTGGTATTCTGGCTGTGATAGCGAAGGACGTGCTGAATGAAAAAGGCTTCGCGTTCCAAAGCTGGATTCTGGAGCGAAATGCAGTGCTGCGGTGCCTGATATATACGGCGCTGCTTGGGGCTGTACTCATCTTTGGCGTGTACGGCGCGGCTTATGATACCAGCGGATTCCTGTATACACAGTTTTAAGTAACAGTTCGGCCATGCTTCTGTGTGGCAGGATTTTATGCTTGCATAAGAATCCTGCTATACAGAAGCATGAGATGAGCGCCAGGTAATGAGCAAAAATGAGCTGCGAAGCAGCGGAGAGCTCCGTAGGAGCGGTTTTGCGAATTGGCGCGACCGAACGTCCGTATTTGAACAGTTCGGTTTTGCGAATTGGCGCGGCCGAACGTCCGGGAAAGGAGGCTTCAGTTTCCGTGAAAACAAAAAAACAAGCCCTGTGCGGATGGCTTTTGATGATAGTGGCAGTCATAGCCCTGCTCTGCGGTCTCATCAGACTCTGTAATTACCTCCTGATGGACGACAGTCAAAGTTACACAAGGCTAACTATGCATGAGCTCTATGAGCGCGCCGACGCAGGCGAGGAGATTGATACCCTGTTCCTGGGAAGCTCCCATTGCTACCGGGCCTACGACCCGGAACTCTACGAAGAACTGACCGGAAGGACAGCATACAATCTGGGTTCTTCTTCCCAGAATTACGATACATCCTACTACCTTCTGCGGGAGGCGGCCAGACTTTACGACCTGAAAACCGTCTATCTTGATATGTACTACAAGTTCCTGTTTATGGACAGCGAAGACCGTGACCTGGTGCAGGCCAATATCATTTCCGACTATATGCGGCCTTCTTTGAATAAGCTTTCTTTCCTGCTGACTACCACGGAGGCGAAGAATTACACGAACCGCTTCTTTCCCTTCCGGCGCAGCTGGCAGGAGCTTGGAGACTTCGCGTACGTACGGGAAAATCTGGCGAAGAAGCAGGCCGAAAGCTACCGGAAATACGAGCCGGTGACCGTGGAGGCAGACCAGTACGCAGGTCGGGGCTTCGTTTGGTCTGACGCGCGATTGGACGTGGACGCCATTACCTGGTGGGACAATTTCGGCAAAGTGGCCGATGACATGCAGCTGGATACGACGTATCCTGTTTCTTATATAGAAAAAATCGTAAGCTTTTGCCGGGAGCATGATATTCGTCTGGTATTTGTGACAGCGCCGAGCCTCAATCAGTATCTGGAAGCCATTGGTCCCTACGAGTCAGCCCATGCTTACGTGCAGAAGCTGGCGGAGCGTTTCGGCGTGGAGTATCTGGATTTCAATCTGGCGAAGACGGAGTACCTGGAGCTGACAGCTGACGATTATATCGACGTGGATCATCTGAATGGAACAGGCGCGGAGAAGCTGACCCTTCTGTTGACTGAAGCGGATGGAAAGCCGATTGACGAATATTTCAACGCGTGTTATGATGATAAATACGAGTAATGTATTTTATAAGGCATAGATCTGCCCATTTCCAGGAAAGAGAAAAGCAGGTCTGTCGCAAAGGATAGAAAGTGAGGCGGCTGTAAAATGAAAGTTATGGCAAACCGTATGGATAGAGGCTTCTTCCGGTATCAGGAGGAATTTGAGTCAAAGGCCCTTGAGGTGCTTCGCTCCGGCTGGTATGTGCTGGGCAATGAGGTAAAGAGCTTCGAGGAGGAATTTGCGGCTTATACAGGCGGCAATCATTGCGTGGGTCTGGCCAGCGGCCTGGATGCACTGTGGATCGCGTTTCGTCTGCTGGGTATCGGTAAGGGCGACGAGGTCATTGTCCAGGGCAATACCTACATTGCCAGCGTTATGGGTATCACCATGAACGGCGCGACCCCGATTTTCGTGGAGCCGAATCCGTATTACAATATCGATGTATCCAAGATCGAGGAGAAAATCACTGAGCGCACCAAGGCGATTCTGGTGGTACACCTCTATGGCCAGGCTTCCAACATGGCCGAAGTCAAGAAGCTGACAGAAAAATACAATCTGAAGCTGGTGGAGGACTGTGCCCAGTCCCATGGAGCCTGCTTTGATGGTCAGATGACCGGAACCTTCGGAGATGTGGGCTGCTTTTCCTTCTATCCTTCCAAGAACATCGGCGCTTTTGGTGACGGCGGCGGAGTGGTTGTGAAGGACGCGGGACTGGCTGAGGATTTCCGTGTGTATCGCAATTATGGAAGCGAGAAACGCTATTACAATAAGGTAGTCGGAGCTAACTCGCGTCTGGATGAATTACAGGCAGGACTTCTTCGCGTGCGTCTGCGCCATGTGGAGGAGTGCGAGGAGGAGCGCCGCCAGATTGCGGCCAGATATCTTGCGGAGATTCAGAACGACAAACTGATTCTTCCGGGAGTACAGGAGGGAGCCACCGCCGTATGGCATCAGTTTGTAGTCAGAAGCGAGCAGCGCGACGAGCTGAAAAAATATCTGGAGGAAAAGGAGATCGGAACGATTATTCACTATCCGATTCCGCCCCATCTGTCAGAGGCTTATCAGTATCTGGGTTATAAGAAGGGCGATTTCCCCATTACCGAGCAGTACGCGTCACAGGTACTTTCTCTGCCTATGTACAACGGCATGACAGAGGAAGAACAGTCTTACGTCATTGACGCAATCAATGCGTTTTAAGAATGACGCATTTTAATAAATCTGGGAGAGAAAATATGAGTATTAAAGATCAGTACAAGATTCTGGAATTCGGTGATCTGGGCGATGAGCGTGGAAAGCTGGTGGTTGTAGAGGGAGCGCAGGATATTCCTTTTGACATTCAGCGTGTTTTCTACATCTATGGTTCTGACAGTGAAGTAGTCCGGGGCCAGCACGCCAACCGCAATTCTGAATTCGTCCTTATCAACGTGAGCGGGTCCAGCAAGGTGCGCGTGGACAATGGCTTCGAGGAGGAGATCATCGAGCTGAACCGTCCCCGTATGGGACTCTATCTGCCCACCATGCTCTGGAAGGATATGTACGATTTCAGCGCGGATTCCGTATTGTTAGTATTGGCTAACACCCATTACGACGGTCACGAATACATCCGCGATTACGATGAATTTATCAAAGAAGTGGGAGGAACCCGCAGACGATGAGCAAGCTTTCAATTATCGTTCCGGTATACTGGAACTCCGATACCCTGATGCTCCTCTATGAGGACATGAAAGAGAAGATTCTGCATAAGCTGGAGGATTACGAGATTGTCTTCGTGGACGACGGATCCGGCGATAATTCCTGGGAAATCATGAATCAGATCCGCGATATGGATGACAAGGTCAGACTGGTGAAGCTTTCCAGAAACTTTGGCGAGCATTCCGCCATTCTGGCGGGTCTTTCTGTCTGCACCGGCGACTGTGCTGTGACCAAGCAGGCAGATCTGCAGGAGGATTCCGAGCTGATCCTGCAGCTTTACGAGAAATGGAAAGAGGGCAATAAGGTGGTTCTGGCGGTACGAGCCGACCGCGACGAGGGTGCCATTCAGAAGTTTTTCGCCAACCTCTACTACACCATTACCCGGAAGCTGATTATGAAAAATATGCCCAAAGGCGGCTTTGACTGTTATCTTCTGGATCGTCAGGTCATTGAGGTGCTGCTGATGCTGGATGAGAAGAATTCCGCATTAACTCTGCAGGTGCTTTGGGTAGGCTTCAAGACCGAGAAGGTTTATTTCCACCGGAAAGCCAGAGAGATCGGGGAGTCCCGGTGGACCCTGTCGAAGAAAATCAAGCTGGTTGTGGATTCCATGATGAGCTTCTCCTATTTCCCGGTGCGCTTTATGACCGGACTGGGTGGTGTATATGCGGCAGGAGCTGTTATCTGGGCGATTGTACTGATGGTACAGCGGCTGACCGGCGTGGAGGACGTACCGGGCTGGACGTCCATGATGGTATTGATGCTGTTTTCCTTTGGTGTGACCATGGTAATGCTGGGAATTCTGGGCGAGTATATCTGGAGAGCCTTCGACGCGGCGAGAAACCGTCCGCCCTTCCTGATTGACCAGATTCGCGGTTTTGACGACGAGGAGAAAGAAAAAGAAAAATAGCTATGGACAAGATTTCAATTATTGTTCCCTGTTATAATGAGCAGGAAGCGATTCCTATCTTTTATGACGCGATTGCGAAGACCGCAGGGGAGATGCCTCAGGTGCGGTTGGAAGTATTATTTGTAAATGACGGTTCCCGGGATGCAAGCCTCATGGAAATGAAGAAGCTGGCAGAGCGGGATGACCGTGTGAAATATGTGAGCTTTTCACGGAATTTCGGAAAAGAAGCAGCCATGTACGCCGGTCTGTCCTATGCGGACGGCGATTATGTGGCCATTATGGATGTGGATCTGCAGGATCCGCCGAGCCTTCTGCCGGAGATGTACCGGATTATTACGACGGAAGACTATGACAGCGTGGCGACCCGCCGCGTGACCAGAAAGGGGGAACCGCCGATCCGTTCCTTCTTTGCAAGACGCTTTTACACGCTGATGCACCGGCTGTCCAAGACGGATATCGTGGACGGAGCCCGGGATTACCGGCTGATGACCCGGCAGTTTGTGGATGAGTTACTTCGGTTAGGAGAATATAACCGATTTTCCAAGGGACTGTTTGGCTGGGTCGGCTTCAACACCAAGTGGCTGGAGTATGAAAATGTGGAGCGAAGCGCCGGGGAGACCAAATGGTCGTTCTGGAAGCTGCTGATATACAGTATTGAGGGCATCGTGGGCTTTACGACAGCGCCCCTGGTAATGGCTGCGTTTCTGGGAGTCTTCTTCTGCATTGTGGCGTTTCTGGCGCTGTGTTTTATTATCATTCGAACAGTGCTCTACGGAGATCCGGTGTCCGGCTGGCCGTCTATGACCTGTATCATCATTTTCCTGGGCGGTATCCAGCTGTTCTGTATCGGAATCCTGGGCGAGTATCTGGCGAAGACCTATATGGAGACCAAGCACCGGCCCATATTTATCTGTAAGGAGACAAACATTGAGCGGAATCAGAAGTAAAAAGAAGCTTCTTCTCATAATTCCGGCAGCAGTTATCGTCGCTCTGCTGGTCTGGAATGTCATGTTACAGATGGAGCTTAAGAAATATAAGCCTCAGGTGGAGGCCTATCTGCCGGAGGACGTCTATGTGGCAGTGGGAAGCACTGTGGAACTCTATGACGATGAGGTCGTCTGGTCTGGTCTGCGGGATGGTTATGTCTGCAACTGGGACTGCGAGATCGGCGAGAATCTGGAAGATCGGTTCTCCGTGACTGGCAAAGAGGAGCAGGTGGGTGAATACGACCTGACTCTGACTGTATTTGATTATAATGTAAATGAAGTGATAACCCTGAAAAGCACTCTCCACGTGGTGGAGAAGCTTGAGGGGGAATATTCGCTCGTAAATATCGGCGACAGTCTTTCGGACGGACGGGAATGGTATCGGACCATCTACCATCTGTCAGGGGACCAGCTCACTTTTGCGGGCACAAGAGGCTGGACGCGGTACAGCCATGAGGGACGGAGCGGCTTTTCGGCCCAGGATTACCTGGAGCCCACCAAGTTCTATTCCGATGGCAATGACGAAGGAGTCCAGCCCTTTTACGATCCGGTTCAGAAGATGTTCGACTGGAAATATTACAAGCTGTCCACGGGCATTGATCCGGACGCTATTCAGATTTTCCTGGGAACCAACGGCCTGAAAGATGACCCTGCTGATACCGTGAACGCCATCGCCCGGATGGTGGACAATATCCGTCGTCACGACCCGGATATCCCCATTTATCTGGTGAATACCCTGTACTGGGGCGACCAGGAGAAAATAGGAACCATGGTGAAGCAGGATGGCACCGCTTTCCTGCCGGGTGAATTTAAAAACCGATCCGACAAGCGTGTCATGGATCTGGCGAAGGCCATGGCAAAGAAATTCAAAGACAAGAAAAATATCGTGCTGATTCCCCTTGGATTCATGCACAACAGTGACGCCAATTTTGAAGAGGGCGACGCCCTGCATCCGGGCGCGGCGGGGTATGACCAGTTTGCGGCGGTGATGTACAGCGTATATTGCGGAACACTGAAAGAAATGCTGAAATAAATCATATTTAAAATCATAAATGAGAGCTTTGCTTTATGATTTGGGGGAAGTATATGGTTGCTTGGAAAAAAATGATAAATAGATTTACAGAATTTTACAGACTCTTGCTCGGACTGTTTGAAAAATATTACTGGATCTTTTTTGCGGCAGGCGCTTTGGTGCTTGCCTTTTACTGCTTTCGCTGTCTGGACGTGCAGTATGTAGACTCCTGGGATGAGGCCCGCCACGGCGTTAATGCCTATGAAATGATCCAGAACGGCGACTATATTCAGCATACCTACAACTACCGGGTGGATGACTGGAATCTGAAGCCCTCTATCAGTTACTGGGGCATTGTGCTGGGGTTTAAGCTCTTTGGCTACAGTGTCTTTGGCCTGCGATTTACATCCGCGCTTTCCTATCTGCTGGCCGGAATCGCCTGCGCCCTGTTCGCCAGGCGTTACAGCAAAGAGGCCTCGCTTCTGGTACTGGGCTTTTTCTGCGCCAATGAACGACCACTGTCGGCCCATCTGGCCCGGGCAGGTGACGCGGATTCCATCTATCTTCTGTTCTTCACGCTGGCTATGCTGGCCATGCTGTCCGTAAAGAAAAACCATAAAAACGTATACCTCTGCGGGCTGATGTTCTCCCTGGCCTTTCTGACCAAAAGCTGGCATGCCGGTATGATTATGGCCATTGGCGGCATCTGCCTGCTGGCAAATGGGGAAATGCTGCGGTTCAAAAAGAAAGAATGGGGCGGTTTCCTGCTGTCTGTTTTTGTGCCGTTGCTTTTATGGTTTGGCTGGCGCTTCACGAAAGACGGCCTGTTCTTCCTGAAAAACATGATAAAAGTGGATCTGCTGGCCCGTACCGGAAGCACCAACTTCGAGGGACATCAGTTTCCGTTCAGCTTCTACTACGATATGGTATTCGGAGCCGAGGGCTTCATCTACCGCTGGCAGCTGCTGATCTGTGTAGCCGGAATCCTGTGCGGCCTGTTATATATGTGGCGAAAAAAAGCCTGGAATCGGATCCTGCTGGAGCAGGGCGGCGGTATCCTGCTGTGGTTTCTACTGCCGTTCCTGGGCTTTTCCGCCATCGGAACGAAGCTCATCTGGTACTGCTACCCCTGTACTGTGCCGCTGGCACTGGGAGCGGCGGCGATACTGGGGGGTCTGATCCGGCTGCCGTTAGCCGGGGAAGAGAAAGACGTCACAGAATCTGAAGGTGAAAAATCATCTGAAAATGACGGTAGAAAAACGGAGCAAAAATGTGGACAATTCTCCGGAATTCGTACCCTGGTGGGGATAACAGCCACAGTTGCCAGTCTCGTGCTTGTCGCAATATACATGAAAAACGCGTACTTCCACGTCATCCGTGAGGCTCACGGCGACCCCTTCCAGTTCTTTATCCGGGAGAGCGTCAGCCGGGACGCGTCATACGCCGGAGAGAAAGCCTACGTCTACGTCCCCGGCGAGGATCCGGCTGCCATCGGCGACTGGGAGCAGAATATGCTGTTCGTAGCCGAGATCAGCGGCGATTTTCACTGTCGGGACGGCGGCATCGAGGCCTTTCTCAGCGAAAAAGGCGATGCGGTCCTCTATGTGGACCGGCTGGATTATGAGCAGAATATAGAAAAACTCCAGGGGGTGGAAGTGCTCTGTGAAAACGCAGAGTATATACTGTTAGGTCACTGACAGAAAAGACAGGAGATAAATGAGGGGGGGAACAGCATGTTCCTGAAGAAGGTATTTTTGGGGGTAAGTCTGGCGCTGACATGCGTCTTGGGCGGATTTATGCTGTATCAGGAGCAGCGCTGTGTCATGGATGTGCCGATGCTGAATGAACAGGAGACGGCAAAAATCTGCGAACAGCGCCGGGAAGAAAAGAAATGTATATGAAACTTCGCAGTACGGTGCTGACGGAGGAATATCTGCAGGAGCTGATAGAGCAATTATACGGAACGCTGGAATATAACAGGGTACTGGAACGGGAGAATGTCACATGGGATAAAGCCATCGGGCGGGAGCAGACGGAATTTGTGAAGGCGTTTGTGGAGCGAAGGCTGCAGTGGATGGATTCGTATTATCGCGGATTATGATAGACGGACGGCAGGGGGCAGAAAAAATTTCCACGTTCGAGGCGACTTGGCCTCTCCTTAGGAAAGTTTTTCTGCTCCCTGCCTGTTGGTTTATACGAACATCTTCCGACTGAGTACCGTAACCCCGACAGCCAGCATGATCATTCCAGCGCACAGCACCAGATACTGCTTCAGGCTAAAGTATGTCGTCACCCGATACTGATATACCGCAAAGGCCAGATCCCCATTCTTGACGGTCTCGCCGCCCACGCTCAGCTGTCCATCCGGATACAGATCCCAGTTTCCGGTGGTGTAGGACAGAAATTCCAGACTGTTCTCATCCTCGATATACCCCGGCCAAATCTCCAGTGTATAGGCTGTCTCGCCGTTCGGCACGATATCTTCCAACTGAAATTCGTACAGAGCCGTTTTTGTTACCAGCCCTGCCAGAAATCGGTCATTTTCATAGACCACATGACCGCTGCCGTCTGTAAGCCGCACGCAGAAGGCCGACTGATTATAATCATCCAACGGATTGATAACCCGGATGGAGATGCGGTTAAAAGGCTTGTCGGTAGTAAAGGTCTGCACATAATTCTGATCGTAAGAGGTCACATAGCCGTCGTATCCGCCTGCGTATTGATACTGGTCAATGGCATAATCATAAGCCTCGATGGGTGTATCCACCAGCTCTTTTTTGGCGAAAACCAGAAGCAGCGCCAGCAGCACCGTACCGGCAGCCGGAGTGATCCAGAAACGATCTGATACAGTATAGTCGGGAAGCGCTTCGGTAAATTCTGCCACGCCGTCTGCCAGCAGCATCAGACACAGGTATGTGAATCCGATACTGTACAGCGGATTCGTCTCCCAAAGAAGATGGAAGGCCATGGCGCCGAGCAGAGTCAGCTGTACCAGAAAGAGCTGCGGCCTTTTCTTTTTGCGCCTGAGCCTTACCAGCGCGTTCACTGCCCCAAGTCCGATGACCAGCATCGCCAGCGCCCGGAAGGCCTGGGTATAGATGAGCAGCAGTCCGCTCTTATTTCCAATGAGATAATCGTAGACCTTTCCATAGGAAGCATAGCTGTCCTCGGCCTGGTAGCTGTCGGTGCCGTCCACCCAGGTGTTCAGAAGCTTGCGGCCTGAGAGGGTTACAAGCCCTAAAGGCCCCGCCTCTTTGATGCGCTCTTTCAGAATCGCCAGGTCAGCTGCAGTTTTTTCTTCTTTGGTCTCGAAGCTTACGGTATAATTCTCATCATTCTGGTCGAAGGAGCCGTCCCAGCGCGCACTCATCATGACCCAGTGAATCGCCGGAAATCCGGTATTTTTGTAATCGAAGTTTACATAAGTATTCACGGCCGAGGAGAAAAATCCCAGGGACAGACCAGCGGTTACAAGGAAAGCGATACATGGAACGGCCAGCGTCCGAAGTGTTTCACTGAACAGCCCGGCCAGCCCTTCCGCTCGTCTGCGCCAGAGCTTAAGCGCCCCGTCGATGCAAAGGGCAATCAGCGCAATGGCTGCCGTAGCCCGCAGCTTGAACCCGAAGACGGTCACGACGCCAAGTAAAGCAAAGAGAAAAGTGAGGCGGCCTTTCCGGTAATCCTGATCCGCAGAAAGGGCCGGATGCGCCACCGTCCTGCGGTGAAAAGCATCCAGGGCCTTCTGAATCCGGATGCCCAGATACACAATTCCCATTAAAAACGGCATGGAACAGTTGGCCGTATAGAAATACCCTGCCCACACATAGGACAGCGGACACAGGACGCAGACGCCGAGAAAGAAGACGGCTTCCGTCCGGCCTTTCAGTTCTTTTAAAATCAGATACCCCAGTACCACGGAAACCAGAATGCACACGACATTTACCAGCTGTACCGCCAGCATAAAGCCGCTTTCCGGCACGCCGACGCCCTGTAAAAGCTTCAGAAGCCAGTAAGTCAGAATGGTCAGCGGATAGTTATTGGTATACCGGGCAAAGTATCCGGTTTCATAAGTGCCGGAGATGGTGTGCGTCCGCAGCATTTCGATGGCCATATCGAAGATTTTTAAGGGATCATAGCGAAGCTGGGGACGAATCACAGCCAGAAAACCGAGCTGCCCGACAGCCAGTATCAGAAAAAAGGCCAGCTCCAGACGCTTCTGATTTTTCTCAGACATGCTATTTACCAGGCGGTATAAAAGCACCAGCGCCGTCAGAAGCAGCGCGCCAAAGGCCAGGATAAACAGGACCTGGACGGGCGCGTGACTGAGATTCCGCAGAAAAGAAGCGTCCCAGCGGAAGAAAGCGAAGACACCGATATAGAGACTGAACAGGGTCAGCAGAAACAGAGAAAGTGTATACATAAAAACCTCCGGTCTGAAATCATTTTATGCAATAGAAAAGAAAACATGTATCTTATTCAAATAGAATAGCGCAAAAGCGGTGAGGGGTCAACCAGTTTGCGCGTGTGGATAAGAGCACCCCAAACCAGAGCGAAAAAAGAATGCATCTGTGCGATACATGTGATAAGATAGAGAGCGAAACTGGACAGAAGCTGACAACATACTTCTGTTTTCAGAAAGAATAAAAGGGAACAGGAGCACACAGCCATGCCGATATCACGCATCTATCTGGCCCCTATGGAGGGCGTCACCACCTTCATCTATCGCAATGCCCACGCAGCCGTCTACGGTCCGCTGGACAAATATTTCACCCCGTTTCTGGAGCCGCATGAGAAGCGCAGCATGAAAACCAAGGAGCGAAACGAGGTGCTGTCACAGCACAATGAGGGACTGCACGTGGTGCCGCAGATTCTGACGAACCATGCAGAAGGCTTTCTGGAGCTAACTGAGACCCTGCAGGAAATGGGGTATCAGGAAATCAACCTGAACCTGGGCTGCCCGTCCAAAACCGTAGTCACCCGGGGCAAGGGCGCAGGCTTTCTGGCATCCCCGGAGGAATTGGAACGATTTCTGGACATGGTTTTCAAGGGTCTTCCCGGGGAAATGAAACTGTCGGTGAAGACCCGCATCGGCATGGAAGCGGACGAAGAGTTTGAAAAGCTGTTAGCTGTCTATAACCGCTATCCGCTCTATGAGCTGATTATCCATCCGAGATTACAGGCTGATTATTATAAAAATACGCCGCGGAAAGAAGTCTTCCGCTGCGCTCTGGAGAAGAGTAAAGCGCCTCTCTGCTATAATGGAGACTTATTTACGGAAAAACAGATCGCGGAGTTCGAGAAAGAATTCCCGCAGGAGGAATGCGTAATGCTGGGGCGCGGCATCATCCTGAATCCGGGACTTCCGGTTACCTTGCGGGGCGGGGATTCAAGATGGGATGAGAAAACCCGTCGGAAAAAATTCCGGGAATTTCAGCAGCGTCTGGTGGACGGCTACCGGGCGCTGGATATCGGCGACCGGAATGTCTTATATAAGGTAAAAGAGCTCTGGTTTTATCAGAGCCACCTCTTCGAGCATGCGGAGAAGTACAGCAAGAAAATCAAAAAGGCTCAGAATCTGGAAACCTATCTGGAATGTGTCCGGGAGCTGACCGACTGCTGCCGGATCGCACCGCCGGGGAGCTTGGGAAAAGGCTGAAATAAAATAAACCTTGTGTATTTGCCAGATTTTGATATAATAAGGGCAAAGTATCACTCAGCAGGCGCAGTGCGCTCATTTTCAGGCAAATGGATCCTTCGTCTGCACAACTGACAGTGAAAAAGGAGTAGAATATGGGAAAGTATTTTGGAACCGACGGCTTTCGCGGAGAGGCCAATGTAAAACTGACCGTAGAACACGCATTTAAGGTAGGAAGATACCTGGGATGGTATTATGGAAGAGAGCACAAGGCGAAGATTGTGATCGGTAAAGATACAAGAAGAAGCAGCTATATGTTTGAGTACGCCCTGGCAGCAGGCATCACAGCCTCCGGCGCGGACGCGTATCTGTTACACGTGACCACGACCCCCAGCGTATCCTATGTGGTACGGACCGAGGGCTTTGACTGCGGTATCATGATTTCTGCCAGCCACAACCCGTTCTATGATAATGGAATCAAGGTTATCAACGGCCAGGGTCACAAGCTGGAGGCCGAGGTAGAGGAGAAGATTGAGGCGTATATTGATGGCAAGACCGAGGAACGCCCGCTGGCCACCAGAGAGGACATTGGAAGAACCATCGATTTTGCGGCAGGAAGAAACCGCTATATCGGTTATCTGATTTCTCTGCCGACCCGTTCCTTTAAGAACATCCGGGTGGGCCTGGACTGCTCCAACGGCAGCTCTTCCGCCATCGCCAAGAGCGTATTTGACGCCCTGGGAGCCAAGACCTATGTGATCAACAACGAGCCGGACGGTACCAACATCAATACGAACTGTGGTTCCACGCACATCGAGGTCCTGCAGAAATTCGTGAAGGAGCAGGGACTGGACGTGGGCTTCGCTTACGACGGTGACGCGGATCGCTGCATCGCGGTAGACGAGAACGGCGAAGTGGTGGACGGCGACCGGATTCTTTATGTGTGCGGAAAGTACATGATGGAGCAGGGCGCGCTGAAGGACAATACCATCGTTACCACCGTTATGTCCAATCTGGGACTTTACAAGGCCTGCGATCAGGTGGGACTGCGTTATGAGAAGACAGCAGTCGGTGACAAATATGTCTATGAGAATATGTCCCAAAACGGCTATCAGCTGGGCGGCGAGCAGTCCGGACACATCATTTTCAGCAAACACGCGACCACCGGCGACGGCATCCTGACTTCCCTGAAGATCATGGAGGTCATGCTGGAGAAGAAGGCTTCTCTGGGTACTCTGGCAGGCGAAGTGAAGATTTATCCGCAGCTGCTGCAGAACCTGCGGGTACAGGATATGGACGCGACTTTGAACCATCCGGATGTGCAGAAGGCCATCAAAGAGGTGGAGGACCGTCTGGGAACCGAGGGACGCGTTCTGGTCAGAAAGAGCGGAACCGAGCCACTGCTTCGCGTCATGGTAGAAGCTTTGAGTGACGAGCTCTGCGAGGAGAGTGTACTGCATATCATCAATGCGATGAAAAGCGTATAAATAGGGAGAAAATCATAGGGAGGATATCACAATGAAGAAAACAGCACTGGTTGTTATGGCAGCCGGAATCGGAAGCCGTTTTGGCGGCGGTATCAAGCAGCTGGAGCCGGTAGGACCCAGCGGAGAGATCATCATGGATTATTCCATCCATGACGCTCTGGAGGCAGGATTCAATAAAGTCGTATTCATCATCCGTAAGGATCTGGAGAAGGATTTCAAAGAGATCATCGGTAACCGTATCGAGAAGATCACCGAGGTCGAGTACGCGTTCCAGGCTATTGACAATCTGCCGGAAGGCTTTTCTGTACCGGAAGGACGTACCAAGCCCTGGGGAACCGGCCAGGCAGTCTTAAGCTGCAAAGGACTTCTGGAGGAGCCGTTTGTTGTTATCAACGCGGACGATTACTACGGAAAAGAAGCGTTCGTAAAGGTACATGATTATCTGGTGGCCGATCATGAGGATACCGGAAAATTTGATTTCTGTATGGCAGGTTTCATCCTGGGCAATACCCTGAGTGATAATGGAGCGGTTACCCGTGGCATCTGCCAGGTTAAGGACGGCTTCCTGACTGACGTGGTAGAGACAGGCGGCATCGTGAAGTACGAGGGCGGCGCAGCCGTACCGGGCGAGGGCGACAAGCTGGTTCCGGTAGATGCGGACAGCTATGTATCCATGAACATGTGGGGTCTGACCCCGGAGTTCCTGGACGTGGTAGAGACCGGATTTGTTGAATTTCTGAAGAATGTGAAGCCGGGCGATATCAAAGCGGAGTATCTGCTGCCGGGTATCATTGATGAGCTGCTGAAGAGCGGCAAGGCAACCGTCCGCGTGCTGGAGACCAAGGACAAATGGTTCGGAGTTACATACAAAGAGGATAAGCAGTCTGTAGTGGATTCCTTCAAGAAGCTGATTGCGGACGGCGTATACAATGAGAAATTATTTTCATAAGCAAGGCTAAGGGCGTCCGCGTGGCGCCCTTAAATTAGGTAGAATATGAGTAAAACAAACAACAAAAAGGTAAGCATTTTTTCTTATTATGGACCCTATAAGGGTCTTTTGGCGTTAGACCTGTTTTTCGCCACTCTGGGTGCCAGTGTAACGCTGGTTATGCCGTTGATCGTCCGGTATATTACCGGTACCGTCATTTATGAGGAGAGTGGCGCAGCCTGGCAGACCATCGTACGGCTGAGCGTGCTGATGCTGGTACTTCTTCTGGTAGAGCTGGGCTGCAATTTTTATATCACGTACTGGGGGCATCTGATGGGCGCACGTATGGAATACGGGATGCGCAATGACATTTTCGGGCATTATCAGAAGCTGGCCTTCACCTTCTATGACAACCAGAAGGTGGGTCAGCTCATGTCCCGGGTCACCAATGATCTGTTTGACATTACAGAGCTTCTGCACCATGGACCGGAAGATATCATTATCTCTCTGATTAAAATTGTGGGAGCGCTGGTGATTCTGGGGCATATCAATATGCGCCTGACGATTCTCACCGCATGCTTCCTGCCCTTTATCCTGGCCTTTGCCCTGTATCTGAACAAGCGGATGAAGCGGGTCTTTAAGGAGAACCGCGTAAAGATGGCAGATATCAACGGACAGATTGAGGACAACCTGTCCGGTATCCGGGTGGTGAAATCCTTTGCCAATGAAGACATAGAGATGCGAAAATTCAAGAAAGGCAATGAGCGTTTTCTGGCTACCAAGCGCCGCAGCTATCTCTATATGGGGACCTATCAGTCGGTACTGAACGCTATGTTGACAGCTGTGACGATTGTGGTAGTACTGGCCGGCTCCAGACTGATTGTAGATGGCAATATGGCCATTCCGGATCTGATCACATTCCTTTTATATATTGCAAACTTTACGGAGCCGGTAAAGAAACTCATTAACTTTACCGAACAGTTCCAGAATGGTTATTCCGGCTACACCAGATTTCGGGAAATCATGGACATCGAGCCGGATATTGCGGACAAAGAAGGCGCGAAGACGCTTACAGATGTGTGTGGAACGGTGGAGTTTCGGGATGTATCCTTCCGGTATGAGGACGCCACGGAGAAGGTGCTGGATCATGTGAGCCTTAACGTACCGGCAGGCAGCTATGTGGCTCTTGTGGGTTCTTCCGGCGGCGGAAAGACGACCCTTTGCAGCCTGATTCCCAGGTTTTATGATGTGACCGGCGGAAGTGTTTGCATTGACGGAAATGATGTCCGCGACGTAACCCTTCAGAGTCTGCGTGAAAATATCGGTATCGTGCAGCAGGACGTCTATCTCTTTGCCGGAACAGTCATGGATAACATTCTCTACGGCAGGCCGGATGCCACCCGGGAAGAAGTGATTGAGGCGGCCAGAAACGCCAATGCCCATGATTTCATTATGGAACTGCCGGATGGCTATGACACAGATATCGGCCAGCGGGGCGTGAAGCTCTCCGGTGGTCAGAAGCAGCGTCTCTCCATCGCGAGAGTATTCCTGAAGAATCCGCGCATTCTTATTTTCGATGAGGCCACCAGCGCTCTGGACAATGAGAGCGAGCGCATCGTGCAGGAATCCCTGGAAACCCTGGCGAAGGATCGGACCACCTTTGTCATCGCCCACCGCCTGTCCACGATTCGCAACGCGGAGCGCATCCTGGTTCTGACCGAGGACGGCATCGCGGAAGAAGGAACCCACGAGGAGCTGATGGCCATGCACGGGGTCTATGAGAAGCTCTACAACATGTAAAATCTGAGCAAAAGAAAAAGCGCGGGGTTACTTGAACTTCGCGCTTTTTTGCGATAGAATAGATATTCGGGAAAAATGAGTGGAATACTAAGAGAAAAAAAACAGGATATAAAAGGGAAAGATTTATGGAATTAAAAATGAAACGTCCAGAGCTGGAGGACCGGGAACTGCTGGAACGGTATCTGGCTCACGCGGATACCAGAAGCTGTGAGATGACCTTCGGTAATATCTATCTCTGGTCCCGGTTTTATAACACGGGATTCGCCATTGTGGAGGACAATCTGATATTCGGCGAGGTAGACGGCGTCTATTCTTATACCTTTCCGGTGGGACCGGGAGATAAGAAAAAGACTATCGATGCGCTGATGGAGCATTGTAAAGAAAATGGAGAAATTTTCCAGCTCCACAATATTACCAGAGAGGATTTCACCAGGCTGGAAGATCTGTATCCGGGCCGCTTTGAGATCAAGTATGACCGGAATTACGCCGACTATGTCTACGAGACCGAGAAGCTGGCGAAGCTCTCCGGCAAGAAGTATCACAGCAAGAAGAATCATGTGAATAAATTCATGAGCCTCTACGAGGACTGGGCCTATGAACCGATTACCAAAGACAACGTGGAGGAGTGCTTCCAGATGATCCTGGAGTGGCGGCATGAAAACGGCTGCGACGGGGATGAGGAGAAGAATGCAGAGATCTGTGTGGCGCAGAATGCGTTGCGGTTATACGACGAGCTGGGATTCCGGGGCGGCGCGCTGCGTGTGAATGGCAAAATCGCAGCCTGCACCATCGGTGAGCCGGGTAACAAGAAGGATACCATGATTGTCCATATTGAGAAGGCCCTGACCGAGGTGCAGGGAGCCTACACAGTCATCAACCAGCAGTTCGCCCTTCATGAGGGAGCGGCTTACCGGTATCTGAACCGGGAGGAGGATCTGGGCGAAGATGGTCTCAGGCAGGCAAAAATGTCTTACAAACCGGTATTTTTAATTGAAAAAGGGGTTGTAAGAGAGAAAGGTCTATTGTAAGATAGGAATATTCTTAGATTGCAAAAGAGGAGTCAGATTATGAAAGCATGGGAAGCAAATGTCCGCAAAGTCGTTCCCTATACACCGGGCGAACAGCCGAACCGGCCGGGCATGATCAAACTGAATACCAATGAAAACCCGTATCCGCCCGCGCCGGGCGTGCTGAAGGCCCTGGAGGAGCTGGATACCGGCCGCCTGCGGCTCTATCCGGATCCGGCAGTGTCCGAACTGGTGAATGCGCTGGCAGAATATTATCATAAGGATCCGTCCTGCATCTTCGTTGGCGTGGGTTCCGACGATGTGATTGCCATGGCGTTCCAGACATTTTTTAATTCGGAAAAGCCGATTCTGTTCCCGGACATCAGCTATTCCTTCTACAGTGTCTGGGCGGATCTGTTCGGAATCAAGTATGAGCGCCCCGCTCTGGATGCAGATTTCCGGATTGTGAAGGCGGATTATTTTAAGGAAAACGGCGGCATTATTTTTCCGAACCCCAATGCGCCCACCGGTATCTATATGGAACTCGACCAGGTGGAGGAAATCATTTCCGGGAATCCGGACAGCATCGTGATTGTGGACGAGGCTTATGTGGATTTCGCCGGCCCTTCCGCCATGGAGCTGGTAGACAAGTATGATAACCTGCTGGTGGTACAGACCTTTTCCAAGTCCCGTTCCCTGGCCGGTATGCGGATTGGCTTCGCTGTGGGACAGCCCAGGCTTATCAAATACCTGAACGATGTAAAATATTCCTTTAATTCCTACACGATGAATCTGCCGAGCATCAAGCTTGGCGCGGCTGCCGTGAAGGATGAGGCTTATTTTAGAGAAACTGTGGGCAAAATTGTGGCCACAAGAGAACGCGTGAAGAAGGAGCTTACGGATCTTGGCTTTACCTTCCCGGACTCTCAGTCTAACTTTATTTTTGCCACACATAAGAGCTGGCCTGCAAAGGAGCTCTTTGAGGAACTAAAGAAAGAAGACATCTATGTGCGTTATTTCGCGTCCCCGCGAATCGACAATTATCTGCGGATCACCGTAGGCACAGATGAAGAAATGGATGCATTGCTTGCATTCCTGCGAAAGAAAGGAAATTAATTTATTATGACAGAAACACTGGTACAATGGTTTGTGCAGAATCTGGGCGGATCTGCGGCGAAAGAGCTGATTATTTTTATCATTTCCATGATTCCGATCCTGGAGCTCCGCGGCGGCCTTCTGGCAGCCGGACCGGCATTTTTAAATGTGCCCATGTGGCGCGCGATTCCCATCTGCATCATCGGCAATCTGATTCCGGTGCCGTTTATTCTGCTTTTTATTACGAAGATTTTTACCTGGCTGAAGGGCACGAAGCATCTGAAGCCCTTTGTGGAAAAGATGGAAAACCGGGCCATGAACAAGAAGGAGCAGATCGAAAGATATGAGTTCTGGGGACTTTTATTATTTGTAGGCATCCCACTTCCGGGTACCGGCGCATGGACTGGCTCCCTGATTGCGGCCCTGCTCGGCATCAAGTTTAAGAAGGCGTTCCCGGCAGTTATACTCGGCATTCTGCTGGCGTCCTTCATTATGACGGTGTTGTCCTATACCGTCATCGGCGGTATCTTTGCTTAACAATTGTGGTGTGATTGCTTTTGACGAGGTGATTTGAAAATGCTGCATTTAGAGAAGAAACTGTTTTTTATCTATAATCCCCATGCGGGAAAAGAGAATATCAGAGGAAAGCTGTACGGCATCATTCAGGCCATGTCCGATGCCGGTTACGCGATTACCATTTACCCGACCCGCGCGCCCCAGGACGCTATAGAGCAGGTTCGGGATTTGCCGGACGATTACGATCTGGTGGTCTGCAGCGGCGGCGACGGCACTCTGGATGAGGTCATGACCGGTATGATGCAGAGAAAGCATAAGATTCCGGTGGGCTATATTCCGGCGGGCTCCTGCAATGATTTTGCCAGATCCTTACAGATTCCCAATAATATGGATCAGGCGGCGGAAATCGCCGTGCGGGGCGTCAATTATTCCATCGACGTGGGCTCCTTAAATGACCGCAATTTCATCTATGTGGCGGCCTTTGGCATCTTCACGGATGTGTCTTACACGACGAAGCAGGAAATGAAGAATGTGCTGGGCCATATGGCTTACGTGCTGGAGGGCATGAAGCAGCTCATGAATGTGAAGTCCTATAAGCTGAAAGTTACCAGCGACGAGGCCACCTTCGAAGGGGATTTCCTCTTTGGGATGATTACCAATTCCAAGTCGGTGGGCGGCTTTAAGAGTATTATCGGAAAAAATGTGATTTTCGATGACGGGGTCTTTGAGATGACCTTTATTATGCGGCCAAAGAATCCCATGGAGCTGCAGGAGATTCTGGCGGCGCTGCTGATCGAACAGATTGATACCAAGTATATGTATTCTTTCCGGAGCTCCCGGGTGGTGATTGAATCCGAGGAGTCGGTGCCCTGGACGCTGGATGGTGAGTTCGGCGGCGAGCACACTCGTGTGGAGATCACGAACAACCAGAGAGCGGTGGAGATCCGCATGCCAGAGGAAGTACGTGACGCGCTGGTGGTGGAAGAGGAAGAAGGATATTAGAATTTAAATAGTGAACTGCAAGAATAGCCTGGGTCCCCCTTGGGAACAACGCGGATTTTGCTACTCCTCGCAGGCGGCTTATACGCATCTGAGCGGCAAACTCGGGCCTAAAGGCCCTCAGACAGTGCCTCCTTCAGATGCTGCCAGCCTGCTCGTCCCTACGCAAAATTCGCTAACGTTCCCAAGGGGGACCCAGGCTATTCTTGGCAGAGATATACGTTGTGGATTGGTAAAAGGATGATGGTGATTCGTAAATAGGGCGGTATGCAGGTATAGGGATTTACTTCATATAGTGATAAACGGATAGTAGAAGAAATAATAAAAAACAGGGGCATTTTATATCGACAGCAGAAAAAAATCGTGTTAAAGTACTAGGTAAAGAAATTTTTTGTGAAATACGGTAACTGACAACAAAGAGAATACGGGGAGAGGATTATGGAAGGGAAGACGAATATTTCCGAGATTTTCGGCGAAAATGTGTTTAATGATACGGTGATGCAGGAACGGCTGCCGAAGAAGATTTATAAGGAGCTGAAGCAGACTATCCGGGAGGGTAAGGAGCTTGACCTGGCGGTGGCTGATGTGGTGGCCCATGAGATGAAGGAATGGGCGCTGGAGCAGGGCGCAACCCATTATTCCCATTGGTTCCAGCCTCTGACCGGTGCGACGGCGGAGAAGCATGACGCGTTTTTGTCCGCGCCCAAGGCGGATGGGAAGGTACTGATGGAGTTCTCCGGTAAAGAATTGGTAAAGGGTGAGCCGGACGCGTCTTCTTTCCCGTCCGGAGGCCTGCGCGCCACTTTTGAGGCGAGAGGTTATACGGCTTGGGACTGCACTTCTCCGGCTTTTGTGAAGAAGGATGAGGACGGTTCCCGGGCAATTCTGTATATTCCGACGGCGTTCTGCTCTTATAAGGGTGAGGCTCTCGATCAGAAGACGCCGCTGCTTCGTTCCATGGAGGCCATTAATAAGCAGTCTTTACGCCTGCTCAGACTATTTGGCAATACGACTTCCAACCGTGTGACACCGTCTGTGGGTGTGGAGCAGGAGTATTTCCTGGTGGATCGGGAGAAGTATCTGAAGCGAAAGGATCTGATTTTTACCGGTCGGACTCTGTTTGGCGCCATGCCGCCGAAAGGACAGGAGCTGGATGATCATTATTTCGGTGTTATCCGCGAGCGGATTGCGGATTTCATGGAGGATGTAAATAAGGAGCTGTGGAAGCTGGGCGTGTCTGCCAAGACCCAGCACAATGAGGTGGCTCCGGGTCAGCATGAACTGGCTCCCATTTATGCGGAGTGTAATGTGGCTGTGGATCACAATCAGCTGATCATGGAGACGTTGAAGAAGGTGGCTTATCTTCATGGCCTGCAGTGTCTGCTTCATGAGAAGCCTTTTGCCGGGGTCAATGGTTCCGGTAAGCACAATAACTGGTCGCTGACTACCGATGACGGCATCAATCTTCTGGATCCGGGTAAAACGCCCCATGAGAATATCCAGTTCCTGCTGGTGCTGACCTGTATCCTGAAGGCCGTGGATGAGCATGCGGCCCTGCTTCGGGAGTCTGCTTCCGATGTGGGAAATGATCACCGTCTGGGCGCCAACGAGGCTCCGCCTGCGATTATCTCTGTTTATCTGGGCGACCAGCTGGAGGATGTGCTGTCTCAGCTTATCAGTACGGGTGAGGCGACCCACAGCATCAAGGGCGGCCATCTGCACACCGGTGTGCGGACCCTGCCGGATTTTGCCAAGGATGCTACAGACCGGAACCGCACTTCCCCGTTTGCGTTTACCGGTAATAAATTTGAGTTCCGTATGGTTGGCTCCCGTGATTCCGTGGCAGAGCCCAATGTGGTGCTGAATACCATTGCCGCAGAGGCATTTTCCGACGCCTGTGACGTGCTGGAGAAGGCGGACGACTTCGATATGGCCGTCCATGACCTGATCAAGCAGTACGCTTCTGAGCATCAGCGCATCGTATTCAACGGAAATGGTTATTCCGATGAGTGGGTAGAGGAGGCAGAGCGCAGAGGCCTGCCGAATATCAAGACCATGGTAGACTCCATTCCGGTGCTGAGTGAGGAGAAAACCGTACAGCTCTTTGAGAAGTTTGGCGTTTTCACCCGTGCCGAACTGGAATCCCGTGCGGAGATACAGTATGAGGCCTATTCCAAGGCAATTAACATTGAGGCGCGTTCCATGATTGATATTGCCAGCAAGCACATCATCCCGTCTGTGTTGCAGTATACCACCGCATTGGCAACCTCTATCAATCAGATTCGTTCGGCCTGCGTCGAGGCAAACATCAGTGTGCAGATCGAGCTTCTGAAGGATTGCTCGTCCCTGCTGGCTGCTACAAAGGCTGCGCTGAAAGCCCTGACCGAAGTAACCGAGAAGGCAGCAGCCACGACAGAAGGCCGGGAGAGGGCTGTCTATATTCTGGAAAATGTAGTTCCCGCCATGGCAGCACTCCGCCAGCCTGTAGACAAGCTGGAGATGCTGGTGGCCAAGGATATGTGGCCGATGCCGTCCTATGGGGATCTGCTGTTTGAGGTATAGGTTTATGCAATTTTACAGAAAATAATAAAATAAATCGAAAAGAACCTGTAACATTGCAAAAAAATGAAAGTTTTATGATTTTGCACTTGATTTTTGAAAAAAAGCGGTGTAAGGTATTAGCATATTTGAAAGCGATGTGAACGAGGGCGTTCCGGTTATAGCCGGAGCGCCCTCTTTTGATCGGATTCTATTACGCAGAAAGGTGGAGTCTATTATGAGTGAATTTACGAATGTAGCGGAAATCTTTGGTTCCAATGTATTCAACGACGCGGTGATGCAGGAGCGTCTGCCGAAGAAGGTGTACAAGGAACTGAAAAAGACCATCGAGGAGGGCAAGGAGCTTGATCTGGCCACGGCCGACGTCATTGCCCATGAAATGAAGGAATGGGCCATCGAGAAGGGTGCCACCCATTACACCCACTGGTTCCAGCCGCTGACCGGCGTGACCGCTGAGAAGCATGATTCCTTTATCAGCGCACCGGATAAGAACGGCAAGGTGCTGATGAGCTTCTCCGGCAAAGAGCTGATCAAGGGCGAGCCGGACGCGTCTTCCTTCCCGTCAGGCGGACTTCGCGCTACCTTCGAGGCCAGAGGCTATACCGCATGGGACTGCACCTCTCCCGCATTTGTAAGACAGGATGCGGCAGGCGCGACCCTTTGCATTCCGACTGCGTTCTGTTCCTATACAGGCGAAGCGCTTGACCAGAAGACGCCGCTCTTACGTTCCATGGAAGCCATCAATGCAGAAGCGCTGAGACTGCTTCGTCTCTTTGGAAATACCACATCTAAGAGAGTAACCCCGTCCGTAGGACCGGAGCAGGAGTACTTCCTGGTAGACAAGGCGAAATATCTGCAGAGAAAAGACCTGATTTACACCGGCCGTACCCTGTTCGGAGCCATGCCGCCCAAGGGACAGGAGCTGGATGACCATTACTTCGGCAATATCCGTCAGCGTATCGCGGCCTTCATGAAAGAGGTCAACGAGGAGCTGTGGAAGCTGGGCGTCACAGCCAAGACCCAGCACAACGAGGTAGCTCCGGCACAGCATGAGCTGGCTCCGATTTACGCAGAGTGCAACGTGGCTGTAGACCACAACCAGATCGTGATGAAGACCCTGAAGATGGTAGCCTGCCGTCACGGACTGCAGTGCCTGCTTCATGAGAAGCCCTTCGCAGGCGTCAATGGTTCCGGTAAGCACAACAACTGGTCCATCACCACAGACGACGGCATCAACCTGCTGGATCCGGGCACCACACCCCATGAGAACATTCAGTTCCTGCTGGTACTGGCCTGCATCCTGAAGGCGGTTGATACCCATGCAGACCTGCTCCGTGAGTCCGCGGCAGATGTCGGAAACGACCACCGTCTGGGCGCGAATGAGGCGCCGCCCGCTATCATCTCCGTATTCCTGGGCGAGCAGCTGGAGGATGTGGTAGAGCAGCTGATCAGCACCGGCGAGGCGACACACAGCCTGAAGGGCGGAAAGCTGGAGACCGGCGTTAAGACCCTGCCGGATCTGACCAAGGACGCCACCGACCGTAACCGTACTTCACCGTTTGCGTTTACCGGCAACAAGTTTGAGTTCCGTATGGTAGGCTCCAAGGACTCCATCGCGGCTCCGAACATCGTGCTGAACACCATCGTGGCAGAGGCGTTCGCGGAGGCCAGTAACGTACTGGAGAAGGCAGACGACTTTGAGATGGCTGTACATGACCTGATTAAGAAGTATCTGACCGAGCATCAGAGAATCGTTTTCAATGGAAACGGTTACTCCGACGCCTGGGTGGAGGAGGCAGAGCGCCGCGGACTTCCGAACATCAAGTCCATGGTAGATGCCATCCCGGCCCTGACCACCGACAAGGCCATCGGTCTGTTCGAGAAGTTCCACGTATTCACCAAGGCCGAGCTGGAATCCCGTGCGGAAATCCAGTATGAGACCTACGCAAAGGCCATCAACATCGAGGCAAAGGCTATGATCGATATCGCAAGCAAGCAGATCATCCCGGCAGTGATCAAGTACACCAAGTCTCTGGCAGACACCGTGAACTCTGTAACTGCAGCAGGCGCAGAGGCAAGCGTACAGAGCGAGCTTCTTGCAGAGACCAGCGGCCTGCTTTCTGATACCAAGGTAGCCCTGCAGAAGCTGATTGACCTTGACAAGAAGTCCGAGGAGGTTCCGGAGGGAACCGAACTGGCACACTATTTCCACGAGGAAATCGTACCGGCTATGGCCGAGCTCCGCGCCCCGGTTGACGCCCTGGAGATGATCGTCGACAAAGAAATGTGGCCGATGCCGTCCTATGGCGATCTGATGTTTGAGGTATAAGTAGTACATAATATAGGAAAGAAAGGGAGCTTCGCCGTCAGGCGAGGCTCCTTTTTTGGGCTGTTTCGCACATTTCCCTTGCGTCCGAGTACGCCCTTTGCTATACTTAAAAATAGCGCACAGACGCGAATTGTATAAAGAAAGAGGTGGGAAAATGGTAGAATTAGATCAGTTTAAATACACACTGAACGGCTATCAGGGACCATTAGTAGAATTGAGGGATTCACTTTGACCTGGCTAACAAGGCAAAGCGAATCGAGGAATTAGAGAGAGAGATGGAGGCTCCCGGCTACTGGGATGACCCGGAGAAGTCCCAGGAAGGCATGAAGGAGCTGAAAAACTTAAAGGACGAGGCAGAGGATTATCACGCCTTGGAGCAGCAGTACGAGGATATTGAGACACTGATTGAGATGGGAAATGAGGAAAATGACCCGGATCTGGTGCCGGAGGTCCAGGCGGAGCTGGAGGCCTTTGCAGCCAAGCTGGATTCCATGACCATCAAGACCCTGCTGTCCGGAGAATATGACCGAAACAACGCAATTCTGAAGCTGAACGCAGGCGCGGGCGGCACCGAGAGCTGCGACTGGGCGGGCATGCTGTACCGCATGTATACACGCTGGGCGGAGCGCCACGGCTTCACAGTGGAAGTGTTGGACTATCTGGACGGAGACGAGGCCGGTATCAAGTCTGTGACCTTTCAGGTCAACGGTGAGAATGCTTACGGTTATCTGAAGTCCGAGAAGGGCGTCCACCGTCTGGTACGTATCTCCCCGTTCAATGCACAGGGTAAGCGTCAGACATCCTTCGTATCCCTGGACGTCATGCCGGATATCGAGGGTGATATCAATGTGGAAATTCGTGACGAGGATCTGCGTATCGATACGTATCGTTCCAGCGGCGCGGGCGGCCAGCATATCAATAAGACATCATCGGCCATCCGTATCACCCATCTGCCTACAGGTATCGTGGTACAGTGCCAGAATGAGCGTTCCCAGTTCCAGAATAAGGACAAGGCCATGCAGATGCTGAAGGCCAAGCTGTATCTCCTGGAGCAGCAGAAGAATCAGGAAATGCTGTCCGGTATCCGCGGCGAGGTTAAGGACATCGGCTGGGGCAACCAGATTCGATCCTATGTAATGCAGCCCTATACGCTGGTGAAGGATCACCGCACCGGTCAGGAAATCAGCAATGTGAACGCGGTCATGGACGGCAATATTGATCCGTTTATCAATGCGTATCTGAAATGGATTACGGTGAAACCGGAAGAAGAATAGAATATGCGCATTTTCAGATGTAGGAAATTCGTAAGAATTTTCTACATCCTTTTACTTGCAATCTTAGCTGTAGTGTGATACGATTCTAACAGTTTAATCCACGACAGACACACAAGTGTTTCTGGATAACGAACATGGAGGGAAAAGATGTCAGAAAAAAGCAAGTATTTTGTAGTCACACAGAAGGCAGTCCCCGAGGTACTTCTGAAGGTGGTAGAGGCCAAGCGTCTTCTGGACTCTTCCAAGGCCATTACCGTGCAGGAGGCCACAGACCGGGTGGGTATCAGCCGGAGCTCCTTCTATAAATATAAGGATGATATTTTTCCCTTCCATGACAATTCCAAGGGAAAAAGCATCACCTTTGTATTGCAGATGGACGACGAGCCGGGACTGTTGTCCCTGGTACTGAAGACCATCGCGGATTATAAGGGCAATGTCCTGACGATCCATCAGACCATTCCGATCAACGGCGTGGCTTCCCTGACCCTGACGGTGGATATTCTGCCGACCACGGGGGATGTATCGTCCATGATCGATCAGATAGAGAGCCAGCCCGGCATCCATTATCTGAAGATCTTAGCAAGTGAATAGAGGTTCACAAATAAGATTAACAAAAGGAGCAAAAGACAAATGATTCAGATAGCAGTTATGGGCTACGGCACCGTAGGTTCAGGCGTGGTAGAGGTCCTGAGCACCAATCAGGCATCTATTGATAAGCGAGTAGGCGAAGAGGTTCGCGTCAAATATGTACTGGACCTGCGTGATTTCCCGGGCGACCCGGTAGAATCCGTTCTGGTTCACGATTTCGAGACCATTGTAAATGATCCCGAAGTAAAAGTAGTGGTCGAGGTTATGGGAGGCGTGGAGCCTGCGTATACCTTTACCAAGCGGTGTCTGCTGGCTGGAAAAAGCGTATGCACATCCAACAAGGCCCTGGTGGCAGCCCACGGTGCGGAGCTTCTTCAGATTGCGAAAGACAAGAACCTGAACTATCTCTTCGAGGCCAGCGTAGGCGGCGGCATTCCGATTATCCGTCCTCTTCAGACCTGCCTGACTGCAGATGAGATCGTGGAAATCAGCGGTATCCTGAACGGAACCACCAACTATATCCTGACCAATATGACCTACGGCGGAGCAAGCTTTGATGACGCGCTGAAGGATGCCCAGGACAAGGGCTATGCGGAGCGCAATCCGGAAGCGGATGTGGAAGGCCACGACGCCTGCCGGAAAATTGCGATCCTGACTTCTCTGGTAAGTGGTCAGAGAGTGGATTTCGAAGATATCTATACCGAGGGCATCACGAAGGTAACCGCTGAGGATATCAAGTATGCCGATAAGCTTGGACGCGTGATCAAGCTTCTGGCCATGAGCAAGAAAGAAGCAGACGGCAAATATTATGCTATGGTAGCGCCGTTCCTCATCGACGCAGCCAACCCGCTTTACAGTGTAAACGGCGTGTTCAACGCTATTTTCGTAGAGGGCAATATGCTGGGCGATTCCATGTTCTATGGAAGCGGAGCAGGCAAGCTCCCCACCGCCAGCGCTGTGGCAGCCGATGTGGTAGACGCATGCAAGAACCTGAACGAGAATCTGGGCTTCTACTGGAGCGATGAGAAGCTGGTTCTGGGCGACACCAGAGACGACAAGAGACGCTTCCTGGTTCGCGTGAAGGGCGACGCCCAGGCGGACAAAGCGGCTATGGAAGCCCTGTTTGGACCGGTTGAGGTTGTAGACGCAGACCTGGCAGGCGAGTTCGGTTTTGTGACGGTCAGCTTAAGTGAAGCAGAGTACGCGGAGCGCGCCGCGAAGAGCGACAAAATTCTGAACCGCATCCGCGTGGAGGGATAGAAGGCCATGAAGTATGTGATTGTACTTGGCGACGGTATGGCTGACGAGCCCATTGAGGCTCTGGGAGACAGGACGCCGCTGGAATACGCCGAGACGCCGACCATGGATGTATTGGCGAAGAAGTCCGAGATTGGACTGGCACACACCATTCCGGAAGGTATGAAGCCGGGCAGCGATACGGCGAACCTGTCGGTACTGGGATATGACCCAAAGAAATATTATACCGGACGTTCCCCGCTGGAGGCTTTGAGCATCGGCGTGGATATGAAGCCTGACGATATCGCCCTTCGGACCAACCTGATTACCGTATCCGACGGTGACGAGCCTTATGAAGAAAAAACGATTATCGACCACAGCTCCAGCGAAATCAGCACCGAGGACGCGGCGATTTTACTGGACGCAGTCCGCAAAGAGCTGGAAAATGACAGGTATCATTTTTATGTGGGAACCAGCTACCGCCATCTGCTCATCTGGGATAAGGGAAGTGTGGTAGAGCTGACACCGCCCCACGACGTGCTGGGACGGAAGGTGGGCGATTACCTGCCGTCTGATCCGGTTCTCCGGGAAATGCAGAAGAAGAGCTATGAGATTCTCTCCAGGCATCCGCTAAATGTCAAGCGTAAGGAGCAGGGCCTGAATCCGGCCAACTCCTGCTGGTTCTGGGGCGCGGGTACCAGACCGGCCTTAAGCTCCTTTGAGGAGAAAAATCACAAAACAAGCGCCATGATTTCCGCGGTTGATCTCTTAAAGGGCATTGCGGTGGGAGCAGGCATGAAGAATATTGAGGTAGAGGGGGCCAACGGTCAGCTTCACACCAACTATGAGGGCAAGGCTCAGGCAGCCGCGGACGCGCTTTTAAAGGATGGCTATGATTTTGTCTATGTCCATGTGGAGGCTCCCGATGAAATGGGCCACCAGGGCAGTGTAGAGAGGAAGGTTCAGGCTATCGAATATCTGGATCAGCGTCTGATTGCCCGCTTAAAAGAGGCTCTGGACGCCTCCGGCGAGGATTATAGGATGATGATTCTGCCGGATCACCCGACCCCGATCTGCGTGCGGACCCACACCAGCGATCCGATTCCCTATCTGCTTTATGACAGCAGAAAGGCCTTCGAGGACGGCGCGGGCGTCTACAATGAGAAGGCGGCAAAGGCGGGCGGCATCGAAGTGATGCATGGCTACGAGCTGATCGACAAACTGTTTGAGGAGAAAAAGTAATGCTGATAGTGAAAAAATTTGGCGGAACCTCTGTAGGGGATAAGGACCGCATCATGAATGTGGCAAGAAGATGCGCAGAGGATTTCAAAAAGGGCAACGACATTGTGCTCGTCCTTTCCGCAATGGGTAAGACTACGGACGAGCTGATTGCCAAGGCGAAGGAGATTAATCCGGATCCGCCCAAGCGCGAGCTGGATATGCTTTTGACCACAGGTGAGCAGGTTTCTGTAGCGATGATGGCGATGGCTTTCGATACCATGGATATCCCGGCGGTATCCCTGAATGCGTTCCAGGTCCGGATGCACACCACCCGGGTACATGGCAATGCGCGTCTGAAACGCATTGATACAGACCGCATCATGCACGAGCTGGAGCATCGCCGTATCGTCATCGTGACCGGCTTCCAGGGCGTGAATAAATACGACAACTACACCACACTGGGCCGCGGCGGTTCCGATACCACAGCTGTAGCGCTGGCAGCCGCCCTGCACGCGGACGCCTGTGAGATCTACACGGACGTGGATGGTGTATACACAGCCGACCCGCGTATCGTACCGAAGGCGCGGAAGCTGGAGGAGATTACTTATGATGAAATGCTGGATCTGGCGACGCTTGGCGCAGGCGTTCTGCACAACCGTTCCGTGGAGATGGCGAAGAAATACGGCGTACAGCTTGTGGTACGCTCCAGCTTAAATGATCATGAAGGAACCATTGTGAAGGAGGAAACGAGCGTGGAAAGAATGTTAATCAGCGGCGTGGCGCTGGACAAAAATACAGCCAGAATTTCAGTTATCGGTCTGAAGGATGAGCCGGGTATGGCCTTCCGACTCTTCAATATGCTGGCAAAAGAGGGTATCAACGTAGACGTAATCCTGCAGTCTATCGGACGTGAGAACAGCAAGGATATCTCCTTCACGATATCCCGTGACGAGGCGGATGAGGCAGTGAAGATCATTGAGGCTAATAAGGCCCGCATTGGCTGCACCGGCATTTCCTGCAATAAGGAAGTGGTCAAAGTCTCCATCGTAGGCGCAGGCATGATGTCCAACCCGGGCGTGGCTGCGAAGATGTTCGAGGCGCTGTTCAACGAGAATATCAATATCAATATGATTTCCACATCCGAGATTCGGATCACGGTGCTGATCAACGAGAAGGATGCGGAGAGAGCAGTGAATGCAGTACATGACGCATTCGGTCTGGAAGAGTAAAAAAAACACTTGCCAAACGGGCCAAAGTGTGGTAGCATATCTAATGTTCAGGACATTTCTGTTCTGCCACACGATGGCCCCCAGGGGCAACGTAAGAAACAAGATGCGGCTCCTTGGTCAAGCGGTTAAGACATCGCCCTTTCACGGCGGTAACACGGGTTCGATTCCCGTAGGAGTCATTACGGACCCATAGCTCAGTTGGTTAGAGCAACCGGCTCATAACCGGTCGGTCCTGGGTTCGAGTCCCCGTGGGTCCACTTAAAAAAACTATACATGACAATTTCATATGGCCCGATGGCTCAGTTGGTTAGAGCGCCGCCCTGTCACGGCGGAGGTCGTGGGTTCGAGTCCCATTCGGGTCGCTTGCACTTAAGTGCATATGCCGGCATGGCGGAACTGGCAGACGCACAGGACTTAAAATCCTGCGGGACTAACCTCCCGTACCGGTTCGATTCCGGTTGCCGGCATGAAAGAAGCTCCGAATTCTTACAGAAGATAAGAATTCGGAGCTTTTTGTATACCTTTACAAAGTAAAATGGATATGTGCTGGATTTGGATGCGGAATGTGTGGATGGAAAAAATTTTGTAGAATCAACTGTGCAGGGAAGCGGACGAAAAACATATGAGGTGAATAAAGGTTTTAATAAATAGACAGAAAATTCTGAATTTAAAAAAGCGCTTGCATTACCCAGTGATGTGTGCTATTATAATCAGGCAGTCAGGAAACAGTACTTGCGAATGACTGAGATGTGGGCGTAGCTCAGCTGGATAGAGCGTTTGGCTACGGACCAAAAGGTCGGGGGTTCGAATCCTCTCGCCCACGCTGAAGAAAAAGGAATTCTGAGAAATCAGAGTTTCTTTTTTTATTTTGTGGAGTTATAATCAGAATTAAGGTAACAAAACAACGGAAAGTGTGTATTGCTATTTTCACAGGAATTTGCTATATAATATAGGCAGAGTGTTATGAGGGTATAAAATACTGAATTTTTGCGATCGGGAGGAAGGCATTATGGCGCATAAGATACTGACAATCGGCAGAAAGCTGGGCAGCGGTGGCCGCGAGCTGGGGGAACGTGTGGCAGAAAGCCTGGGAATCCCGTTTTTTGATCAGAACCTGATTTCCATGGCTGCAGAGCGCGGCGATCTGGCGGAGTCCTATCTGGCACGGTTTGATGAGAAAAAGCACAATCCCTGGATGTACGAAATGGTTACCGGGGGCAATAAGCATGTGCCCAAGGGAGCGTCCCTGCAGGAAGCTCTGTTTAAGCTTCAGGGCGACGTCATCCGCCATATTTCCAAAAAGACTGACGCAGTGATCATCGGACGCTGCGCGGATTATATCCTCAGAGAGCGGACGGATGCCAGGGTCTTAAGCGTCTTTGTGACCGCGCCCATGGAGGAATGTATCCGGCGGAAGATGGAGCAGAAGAATATCACGGAAAAAGAGGCGGAAGCCCTGATTAAAAAGGTCAACAAGGATCGCAGAAAATATTACGAATTCCATACAGGAAAGGACTGGAGTGCTCCGGAGAGCTACGATATCTATCTGGACAGCAGCAGACAGTCCACGGAAGAAATGACAGAAGTTCTCGTAAAACGGTTTAACGAGCTATAGACAGAGGAGCATTCTATTATGGAAGAAAAGAAACAGAAAAAAAATCCCATGGAGAAGATCGCGACCTTTATTGTGGATAAGCGCAACCTGTTTTTCCTGATTTACATCGCGGCGCTTATCTTCAGTATTTTTGCGAAATCCTGGGTAAAGGTCGACAATGAGCTGACCGATTATCTGCCGGAGACCACCGAAACCCGGCAGGGCCTGGATATTATGGATAAGAATTTCATTACCTATGGAACCTCGCGTATCATGATTTCCAATATTACATATCCCCAGGCGGAGGCCCTGGTGGACCAGATTGAGGCCATCAAGGGCGTAGATCAGGTGGAATTTGATGATTCCGAGGATCATTTCAAGGGAACCAGCGCCCTGTATTCCATTACCTACACGGACGAGGCTGAGAGTGATGTGAGTGTGCAGGCTCTGAATGATATCAGGACCCTGCTATCGGATTATGATGTGTCCGTGGCCGGCGAGGTGGGTAATGACATGTCTGTGACCCTGGCCCAGGAGATTAACGTGATCATGGCCATCGTTATCGTGATCATTATTATCGTACTGTTGATCACATCACAGACCTACGCGGAGATTCCGGTGCTTCTTATGACCTTCGGCGCGGCTATCCTGCTGAATCAGGGAACGAACTTCGTGTTTGGCGAGATTTCCTTCGTCAGTAATTCCGTTTGTTCGATCCTGCAGTTAGGCTTGTCTATTGACTATGCGATTATCATGTGCCATCGGTTCAGTGAGGAGCGGGAGAACCTGGAACCCAGAGAGGCCTGTATTACGGCTCTGAGTAAGGCCATCATTGAGATTTCATCCAGTTCCCTGACCACCATGTCAGGTCTTTTAGCCATGATGTTTATGCATTTCCAGATCGGCTTCGACCTGGGCCGCGTGCTGATTAAGGCGGTTATCTTCAGTATGATCGTGGTATTTACCCTGATGCCCGGTCTTCTGATGCTTTTCAGCAAATGGATTGACCGGACCCACCACAGGAAGTTTATCCCGGATATCTATGGCTGGGGTAAGATTATTACGAAAATCTATCCGCTGCTGATGCCGATTTTCGTGGTGGCCATCGTTTTCGGCTGCTATTTTTCCAATAAATGCCCTTATGTATTCAGCCAGAACAACATCGATACGCTGAATCAGAGTGAGACCCAGCTGGAGGAGAAGAAGATCAAAGCGACCTTCGGCGATACGAATATCATGGCGCTGATTGTTCCGTCCGGACATTATGATAAGGAAAAGGTTGTGCTGGAGGAATTGGAGACATATGACGAGGTAGATTACACCACAGGCCTGTCCAATATCGAAGTGTCCATGGATGACGACAGCAGCTCTGAAAAATCAGATTCCTATATGCTGACGGATTCTCTGACGCCCCGGCAGTTCGCCGAGCTGGCGGATATGGATATCGAACAGGCGCGTATTATCTATTCGGCCTATGCGGTGGACAATGAGGAGTACGGCCACATCATCAACAATCTGGACGGCTACGGTGTGCCGCTGATCGACATGTTCCTGTTTGCCTACGAACATCTGGATTATGTAAACCTGGATCAGGATCAGGTGGATAAGCTGGACGATCTTCATGATCAGCTGATTAAGGGTCAGGATCAGCTCCAGAGCGATAAATATACCAGAATGCTGATTAGCCTGAACTTGCCGGAGGAAAATGACGAGACCTTTGAGTTCTTAAGCACCATCCGAAAGGTGGCGCAGAAGCATTACGGCGAGGACGCGGAGATCTATCTGGTCGGTAACTCCACCAGCGACTACGACCTGTCCAGCAGCTTCAGCCAGGATAACCTGATGATCAGTATCCTGTCGGCACTGTTCGTTATTATCGTATTGCTATTTACCTTTAAGTCGGTAGGTATGCCGATTCTGTTGATTATCGTCATCCAGGGAAGTATCTGGATCAACTTCTCAGTGCCTTATCTGACCGGTACCCCGCTGTTCTTCTTAGGATACCTGGTAGTAAGCTCCATTCAGATGGGCGCGAACATCGACTACGCGATTGTTATCGCGAACCGTTATACGGAGCTGAAGAAGGAAATGCCGGTGAAAGAGGCCATTATCACGACTCTGAATCAGGCGTTCCCGACTATCATTACCTCCGGAGCCATCCTGGCGACCGCGGGCGTGTTGATTGCGCTGATTACGACGAATCCGGCCATCTACGGCATCGGTGTGTGTCTGGGCCGTGGTACTATCATTTCCATGATTCTCGTTATGGCCATCCTGCCGGCCATCCTGATTCTGGGCGATAAGATTCTGGAGCGCACCAGCTTCAATATCAAGTACCCGGAGCGGACCCACAGTGTCAGCGGCAAGGTCCATGTGGACGGCCGTGTGCGCGGTTATATCTCCGGACAGGTTGACGCGGAGATTCACGGCGTGGTAGACGGAGACATCAATGCAGTGGTGGATGTGAAGCAGATAAAGAAGCTGGATCAAGAGGAGGACGAAGAAGATGACTGGTAAAATGAGACATGCGGGGGGCATTCTTCTGGCGGCTGCCATGACGCTGTCAGTTACCTTTTCTGGTGGAAGTATCGTTTATGCGGATGGGGATACCATCACGATTTCCGGTGTGGAGGATCTGGAGAGGCTTGCGAAAAACTGTAAATTGGATACCTGGTCCCAGGGAAAGACAGTGGTTCTGGCCGGGGATCTGGATCTGGCGGATTCGGATTTTAAGTCCATTCCCACCTTTGGCGGAACCTTCGACGGCGGCGGACACACCATTTCCGGCCTGACCTTTGACGGGGACGGTTCCAACGAGGGCTTTTTCCGATATGTGCAGGAAAGTGCAACAGTAAAAAATTTACATATAGAGGGAACCCTGACGCCCACCGGTACCAAGAAAAATATCGGCGGCGTGGCAGGCAGCAACAGCGGACAGATTCTGTCCTGTACCTTCAACGGAACCATTGACGCCCAGACCAATGTGGGCGGTATCGCGGGTATCAATGAGGAGAGCGGATCCATCTATAACTCCTCTGCTTCCGGCAGCATCACCGGAACCCACAGCACCGGTGGCGTCGTGGGCCGGAACCTGGGGCAGATCATCAACTGCTCCAACGAGGCGGACGTCAATACCGGCGAGCATGAGGAAGGCGCGACGCTGGAGGATCTGAACCTGGATACGAACCTGAAACAGCTCTCCGACAGTGATGGAAAGAGCGACATTGTAAATACCACCACGGATACCGGCGGTATCTGCGGTTACTCTTCCGGTGTGGTGCAGAACAGCACCAACGAAGGACACATCGGCTATCCCCATATTGGTTACAATGTGGGCGGCGTGGCTGGACGTTCCGCGGGATATTTAAGCGGTAACCGGAACTACGGTTACGTAGAAGGCCGTAAGGACGTGGGCGGCATCACCGGACAGATGGCGCCGGACCTGACCCTGCGCTTTGACACAGATAAGATTGAGGAATTGCGCGGAGAAATCAATAAGCTGGGAGACCTGGTGGACGCGGCCCTTGATCATGTGGATGATTCCCGGTCTGGTATTTCCGATCGGATGAATAAGATTTCTGATTATACGGATGACGCTAAGAGCAGCGCCAAATCTCTGACCAATAAGACTACAGACTGGGCCGACAGCAACCTGGAAAAGGTCAATAAGTCGGAGGCAGCCATTAAGGCCGGCGTACAGGACGCAAAGGAGGCCCTGACCCAGCTTTCCAATGTGGCCGAAAGTGTCAATGAAGAGATTCAGAGAATCAACGCGATTCTGGATGCCCTCAACAGCCCGGAGCATGCGGACGAGGTAAACAGCATCAAGGAGTCCATGAGCACGGCTTCCGATAAGCTGGCCAGCGCCTCAAAGAAAGCTTCCGACGCCCTGAACCAGTACCAGACAGATCATAATCTGTCCAATCTGATCAACGGGCTGACCGATGCGGCAAATGACCTGAAAGAAGGCATGGATGCGCTGAACGACGCGCAGAATAAGCTGAATGACCTGCTGCAGGATCCGGATATTCAGGACAAGACGCAGGAAGCGCTGGACGGTCTGAAAACCATGAGCTCTGAAATTGAGGAAGCACTGAACGCCATGAAGGCGGCTCTGGATAAGCTGGGCGCGGATGTGTCAGGTATGGACCTGTCCTTTAATCAGCTGGGCGACGATTTCCGGGCGGACGGCGATCGTCTCTACGCGGCGGTAGGCGGTATTTCCGAGCAGCTTGGAAAGCTGGGTGATCAGATTTCCGATATGACGGGAGACATGATCGACGACTTCCAGGGCATTAACGCCCAGTTCAATAAGGTGATGAACACCATGGTGGATCTGGTGACAGACGTCACAGACACCGGCGATTCCATCGAGGATAAAATTGTAGACGTATCAGATGAACAGATAGAGAAAACCACCCGGGGCAAGGCCTACGGCTGTCAGAACTTTGGTGAGATTGAGGGCGATGTAAACGTGGGCGGCATCGCCGGTTCCATGGCCATCGAATACGATACAGACCCGGAGGACGATATTACCAAGCTGGGCAATAACAGCCTGAGCTTTACGCTGGAGACCAAAGCCATCATCCAGAGCTGCGTCAATAAGGGTGAAGTGACGTCCAAGAAGGACAATGCGGGCGGCGTCGTCGGCAACATGGCCCTGGGTCTGGTGACAGACAGCGAGGGATACGGCAGTATCTTAAGCACCAACGGCAGCTATGTGGGCGGTATCGCGGGCTATTCCGATTCCAGCATCCGCCGTTCCTATGCGAAATGCACTCTGGAGGGTGGCAGCTATGTGGGCGGCATCGCAGGCTGGGGCTACGACATCAAGGACAGCGTCAGCATGCTGGAGGTCACCAAGGCAGATGAGTACATCGGAAGCGTGGCCGGTGATGTGGATGAAAACGGAGAACTGTCCGGCAATAGCTTTGTGGGCGACGAGTACGGCGCTGTGGATGATATCAGCTACAGTGGAAAAGCAGAGCCGGTAGAATTTTTGTCGCTGACAGAAAAAGCGGACGTACCAACGGATTTTCTGAAATTTGAACTGCGTTTTGTGGCGGACGGCAAAGTGCTGAAAACGGTGCCCTTCGAGTATAGAGCGGATCTGTCCGACGTGGAGTATCCGGATATCCCGCAGAAGGAAGGATATAATGGAAAATGGGAAGAGGCAGATCTGTCTGATATGACCTTTTCGAAGGACCTGAACGTCCTGTATACCACAGAATCCACAGCGGTAGCCAGCGATCAGATGCGCGATCTGGTCCACTCCACCTTACTGGCAGAGGGAACCTTCAGTCTGGATGCCAAGCTGGTGCTGGTAGAGGCAGATGAAGATATTTCCAGGGTGCCGACCAGAGGTCGCGTACTGGAGCAGTGGACTTCCACCCTGCGGGATCCGGTTCTGACTGACGGCACCTCCTGCAAGCTTCGTTTCATTGCGCCTGAGATGAAAGGCAAACCGGGATTGTACAGACTGAATGCAGATGGCAGCTGGAAGAAGATTTCCTATCAGAAGGACGGCAGCTATCTGGTATTTGATGCGGACAGCACCGAGAACACCTTCTGCGTGACCGAGGAGCCGGGCGGAGCGCTGATGTATATTCTACTTGGCGCGGCCGTGATAATTCTGTTAATTCTGCTGATTGTAATCAAGAGGCTGAAGAAAAAGAGAAAAGCGCGGAAGGCAGCGAAAGAGCAGCCAGAGGAGAATTCCGAAGGCGTGGAAGGGGAAGCGCCGGACGAAAGCGCGGAGCCGGAAAAATCGACGGAAAATGTGGACACTGCGACAGAGACGGAAGAATAAGTTGACAGAAAATACAGGGATAGGCTATGATATAGGCACTGAACAGACAACAGAGTTGCCAGAGAAAGGCAGAGGTAGAGCATGGACAGAAATGAATTTGTAAGCACACTGCGCGCCGCCCTGACCGGGGCAGTCTCCCCGGCCATTGTGGAAGATAACGTGCGCTATTATCAGAACTATATATCCCAGGAAATCGCGTCCGGGAAAAGCGAAAAAGAGATACTGGATGGTCTTGGCGATCCCAGACTGATCGCCAGAACCATCATAGATACACAGGGGGATGGCAGCTATGAAAGCAGTCAGACCTATACCTACTATGACGACGAGCCGGAAGAACAGAAGGGCTTCCACGCCGAAATCAACGACGAAGGCGGCATAGACATCAAATATAAGAAGTTCAACTTTAACACCTGGTACGGCAAACTCCTGGTGGCCGTAGTCATCATCGCAGTGATTGTCCTGATCGGCGCCATCATCGGCGGCATTCTGTCCCTGGTACTGCCGTTCCTGATACCGGTGGTGATAGTGCTGCTTTTGGTGCGGCTGATTATGATGATTTTCGGTGACTGGTAAAAAACCAAAATCTGGAAAAATAATTTACGTCATACCTGCCATACTAGAAGTGTAAATCAAAAGCATTTCACAAGGAGGCAGAAACCATGGCAAACTACACCGACAATATGAACAACAGCGAGAGCAAAAGCTATACCGACATGAACAATGCCAAGAGCTCCGCAAAAAGCACCACCAGTAAAAACAGCGCAAAGTCCAAAAGCTCCGCCAAGAGCAGCAAGAACGCAAAGAGCGGGTCCGAGGACTGCAACTACTAAGTCCGACTACGAAACAATCGGATCGCCCGGCTCTGCTCCGTAGATCCGGGCGATTTTATGCGGAGCCAAAGTCAGAAACTCCCGGGGAAGAAAATTTTCCCCCGGGAGTTTCGTCCGTCTTATCCCTACTCCAAAAAGAAATCCGAATACCTCTCCAACAGATAATCCGTAGCCTCCCTCTCCTCCATTCCCCGGATCTCCGCAAGAAACGCCCCGATCTTCAGCTTCCGTCTGGAGGTAGAAAACCCCATATGATTCAGCAATTCAAAATCCTGCTCCGTCAGATAAAAATGCAGCTTTACACAGGAGTATCCCAGCGAATCCAGCATTGTGGAGATACGGTTCGAAAACACAATCAAAAAATCGTAATCCAGCTTTTCCAGCAGATACAACTCATTGATATTGATCACATCCAGAAGCTCCACATCCACCCGGAACTTCATGCGTTCCATGAAAAAATCAATCTTCTCAATCGAAGAATTGGTCACGATCACCAGCTTCTTCCGATTGCGTCCGGCCAGCTTGTTGCGATTGGTAAATTTTCGGAAAATCAGGGTCAGAGAAGCAATCTGAAAATGATTCAGCCGGGTCTGATAAGTTTCCTCATAGTCAGAGATAGCGCTGCTTAGAATATCATAGAGCCGGTGATACTGCTCTTTTGTTGCCTCCAGCTTATTATCATAAAAAGAAAAATGATAGGTATTTCGTATCAGCGATTTATGGAGATACGCATATACCTCTTCATAAATAAAACGGTCGTCACAAATCCGGGTAATGATATTATTCTGGACTTTCCGTACCAGTTCCCTGGTGATGGCAAAAAGGTGCTCATTTACCGGAGGCATGACCCGTGTGCTGAAATCCAGGGAGGAAATCAGATGATTGACAAAGGTATTTTCCGCAGTGCGTTTCATCAGATGATAATCCTGTACCGGAACGGGCAGATCCCGGGAAGTCTCCAGCGGATGCCCGGAATGCTGACGGAAATACGCGCAGGACAGATAAATATACAGAAACTTTACAGACGCATAGGAAATCCGAAAATGGCAGGTCTCGATAAGCTGCATTAACTGAGTTCGTACCGTCTGGATCTCTGCGTCAGATCGAATCAGAAAATACTCGGCAATCATGGTCTGCAGCGGATGATTGGCCAGACGCCGGGTGAGATGAAAATCCTGACCAACCTCCAGATAGCGGGACAGAATACTGGTGACGCAGATACGAAAGGTCAGTTCATCTCCCACAATCCGAACACCGGTTTTCGGAACCACTTCCGTGCCGAGATTCTGCGTTTTCAACCATTCCGACAGGGCGCGGCTATCTTTTTTCTTAGTCGAAGGGCTGAAATGAAGCGTCTCATATAAATGGGACATATTTAAGGCCAGATTAAAAAAGGCATAGATAACCATAATATCCAGACGCTCATTCTGGGAGGGTACATAATCCTCCAGGGTCAGAGATTGAATAAATGTCAGATATTCCGGATAGGTCATCTGAAAAACAGCCTGGTTGTTGCTGATGAGAATCTGTTGTGCAGGCGCCAGATATTCATTGACCGCGGCGATGCTCCGCTTCACGGACGCAATACTTTTGCCTGAAAGCCGGCTGCATTTTTCCAGAGACAGCGTCTGCTTTTCCTGGATAAAAGCGCAGGTCTGTAAATCGTAAGAATGAATACTCATAGTTCATTTCCCCCATATAGCCGTATTATAGCAGATCTTTCGGCTTAAGGGTCATATTTTGTAATTTTTTCAGGTCGAAAGGTGACCTTGAAGAGAAAACGCACAAGGGCTATAGTATAATTAATCTTTGGCCAAAGGATGCAGAAAAATAAGAGGATGAGTAATTGTTAAGAATTCAGGAGGGTTATGATGAGCAAGAAAAAAGCGGGAAGCTTTAAAGACGGAATCCAGACCTTTGGACGTTCACTGCTGCTTCCGATTGCACTTTTAGCACCGATTGGTATGGTTATGGGTATCTGCAGCGCTTTGGGGCAGAGCTACATGATTGAAAAATTTCCGATTCTGGACGCAGCCGTATTGAAATTGATTATCAGTGGAGCGAAGGATATTACCAGTATTATTTTCAACAATATTCCGATTCTGTTTGCCATGGGCGTAGCGCAGGGAATGGCAAAGAAGGAAAAGGGAATCGCTGTATTCGCATCTGTCGTCGGATATCTGACGCTGAATACGGTCATGAATGTATTCCTGAAAAACACGGGTACGCTGGCAGACGCCGACACCATGGCGCAGGTAGGTCAGGGTATGGTGCTGGGCGTACAGACACTGAAGACTGAGGCTCTGGGCGGATTGATTTCCGGTCTGGTGGCTGCCAAGGTAGCAGATAAGTTTTACAATCTGGAGCTGCCGCTGGCCTTTGCGTTCTTTGGAGGAAAGAAATCCATTCCGATTATTACGTTTGTATGTATGATCCCGATTGGCCTGGTGCTGCCGATTATATGGAGCCTGTTAATCAGCTTCCTGATCAGCATTTCCTTTATCTTTACCACCAACTACATCGGAAGCGGTATTTACTATATGCTGCACAGGGCGCTGATTCCCTTTGGACTGCACCATGTACTGGCAGCGGTTGTCCGCTTTACAGAGGCAGGCGGAACTTATCTTATCAATGGCACAGAGTATGTAGGTATCCTTCCGGCAGTCAATGAGATTTTATTTAACCTGGGTCCGGACAGTCCCTACTGGGCAGAGCTGATGCCGAAGCTGACCAGCTACCTGGGAGGTTCTCAGATGCTGACTACACTGTTCCGTATCCCGGCCATTGGTCTGGCGATGTACCATACTTCATACCTGAAGAACCGCAAGATGTGCAAGGGCGTCATCATGACCTGTGTACTGACTGCTTTCCTTGGAAATATCACTGAGCCGCTGGAGTTCTCATTCCTGTTCATTTCTCCGCAGCTTTTTGCGGTATATTGCGTACTGTGCGGCCTGATGACCATTCCTTATCAGTTCCTGCATATCAGCATCGGATACATCCGCGGAACAATCTTCGATTTTGGAATCTTCGGTCTGATGTATGAGAACACCCATTGGCTGAACCTGATTCTGCTGGGTATCGTAAACTTTGTAATATTCTATTTTGTATTTAAATTCTTCATTAAGAAATGGAACCTGGAGACGCCGGGACGGGAGTCCTTCGAAATTGAGGAGTCCGCAAGCACCTTACTGAAGGAGAAAAACTGGCCGGAAATCGCCCGCATCGTAGTGGAGAATCTGGGCGGCCCGGAGAATATCGTACATGTGGAGAATTGTGTATCCCGACTTCGTATTGATTTGCAGGATCCGGAGCAGGTCAATCAGACAGGTCTTCGTGATTCCGGCTGCGCAGGTATCTTTTTCCCGTCCAAGAATCATATTCACGTGGTATTCGGACCGCACGTGGAATTTGTAAGAAATGCCGTTGATAAATTGCTGAAGGGATAAGAAAAAATGAGAGCATTATATGATTCAAAGAGCAAAGGAAATGACAGAGGAATCAAGAAGCTACTTACAAAGGAAGCAAAGATAGAATCCTGGCTCCTTGCGGAGGCTGCGCTGGCTGACGCGCAGGCAGAGGAAGGCTTTATTCCCCGCAGCGCAGCAGACAATATCATAGAAAATGCGAAACTGGAGCGAATCGATCTGGAAGAAATGGATCGCATTCAGGCAAAGGTGGGCCATGGCTTTGTACCATTTGTAAAGGTGCTGGTAAAGGCCTGCAGCGAGGAAGGTGGAAAATACGTCCATTACGGCGTGACCACCCAGAATATCCAGCAGACCGGCCAGCTCTATGTCACCTATAAAATCCATCGGATATTCCAGTCCTATGTGGCGGATATCCTGGATCACCTGGGCGATCTGGCTGAGGCTCATGCGGAGACGGTGATGCCGGGGCGTACCCATGGCCGTCACGCCATTCCGATTACCTACGGTTATAAAGTATCTGTCTGGATCAGCGAGCTCCTGAACGCGCAGGAGCGCCTGCAGGAATGTGAAAAACGGGTATTCCAGGCCATGGCAGGAGGCGCGGTAGGCGCCTTCAACGCCACCGGCGAGACCGGCTGGCGGGTGCAGCAGCGCTTTGCCAAGAAGCTTGGTATGTACAGCATGCCGGTTCCCTCCCGCAATATCTTCAGTCACAAAGAAGAATACATCATGAACCTGGCGCTTTTATGTAACGCCCTTCACAAAATAGCGGAGGAAGTTTACTACACGGGACTGGAAGAATTCGGAGAGGTCAGCGAGGCTTTTCAGAAGGGTACAGTGGGAAGCTCCACCATGCCCCAGAAAATCAATCCGAAGCTGGCGAAGGGCATCATAGCCAACTCCCAGAAACTGTATTCCCTGGTATCCACCGGACTTTTTACCGGCGTCCGGATGTTTGAGGGAGATTCCAGCGCTTACATGCTGTACGACGGTATGCTGGAGGAAGCATTGGAACTGACGACAGAAGTCCTGATGCGCGCGGAGGAGCTGACTGCCACCCTGCATGTGAAGAAAGAGCGCATGTATCAGAATGCTCTTTTAAATAAGGGTCTCGATAACAGTGAATGCGTCATGATGAAAATAGCGGAAAAGCTTGGCAAGGATCGCTCCCATGAGTTATTATATGATAAAGCGATGCTGGCAGAGCTGGACGGCAAAGATTACCTGACCGTACTGAAAGAAGATCCGGTATTGTCCGACAACTTCACCGATCAGGAACTGGAAGAAATGATAAAACCCGAGAACTACACGGGACTGTCCGCCTTTCTGGCCCGCCGCATGGCAAAAGAAGCAAAAGAACGCGCCAAAAAGGCAAAGGAGAACCAGAAAAATGGGATTATTCAGCCGTAAGAAAAAAGAAGAATTCGTATCACCGATGACCGGAACCCTGCTCCCCATCGAGCAGTGTCCGGATCCGGTATTCGCCGGAAAAATCATGGGAGACGGCTTTGCGATCGAACTGACCGGAGCCGAGGTAACCGCGCCTGTGAGCGGAACCATTGCCACCGCATTTCCTACCGGACATGCATATGGCATCAACACCGATGACGGAAAAGAAATCCTGATACACATTGGCATGGACACAGTAGCGCTGAACGGACAGGGCTTTGACGTAAAAGTAAAGCAGGGAGATACCGTAAAACAGGGTGACCTGCTGGTAAAAGTAGACGTAGAGTATTTGAAAGCGCAGGGAAAATCCGTAGTCTCTCCGGTCATCTTCACAAGCGGAGAAAAAGTAGAGCTGCAGAAAACAGGCGCAGTTCAGAATGGAGAAAATGGCATTGTCAAAATCGGGTAAAATGCTGGCGTCCGACTTCGATCGGACCTTCTATGTAAACTGCGAAATCACAGAGGCCAACATCCGTGCAGTGGAAAACTGGCGGCAGCAGGGCAACCTGTTCGTCATAGCTACAGGACGGGAAGAAAGCATTCTCAGGGAAAAACTGGAAGAATGGGAAGCCGAGGCTGACTATCTGATCTGTAATAATGGCGCGCGTATCGTAAGCTGGGACGGTAGAGTCCTGTATGAGAAAATAATGGATACGGTCGAGGTACTGCAGATAACCGATTATCTGCTGGAACAATATGGAATGCCGGTAGACGTCACCTGCAAAAGCTTCCGAAAACAGGTCATCACAGGAACCGACCCGGAGAAAGATCTCATCATGTACAACGGTATCCACGAAACCATCACACAGGAAGACTTCCAGAAAGCCTGTCGGGAAGTCCTGCAAGTCCATGTGCGTTTTTCTAATAACGAGGAAACCTGCAAAGCAGCCGAGGCCATCAACGCCCGCTATCCAGGCGCAGAGGCTTTTGTCAACGAAAACAACGCCGACATCGTAAGCCGGGGCCTGGGCAAAGCCGAGGGCATCGCTATCCTGACCAAAGCCATCAGCTTCCGGGGTCAGATCGCCGCCATTGGCGACGCCCATAACGATCTGGGAATGCTCCGTCGCTATCAGGGCTGCACTCTGCAGGCTGCCAACCCGGCTATCCGCCAGGAAATCCCGGTATCCCGCACATTTGCAGACGTAGCTGCCTGCCTGACCTATCTGTCCACAAATTAACGTGTCATCTGAATCGCCCGCTCTGCTTTGCAGAGCCGGGCGCTTTTCACGCATCCGTTCTTCACATTCCCTTCGCCTCCCGCATATCTATAAAGTATACCCTTCTATCCAAAAGGTGATCCCATGAACTTTGGCACCATCTCCCCCAGGGAAATAGACAGCTATCTCTTTAAACCCGACTACATCCTCATTGACATCCGCTCTCCCCGGGACTTCCGCCGCCGGCACATCAAAGGTGCCGTCTGCATCCCTTACGAGAACCTGCAGGACCGCGTGTACCTGCTCCGCCGCAAAACCCTGATCCTCTACTGCGAGCGCGGCAGCACCAGCATGAAAGCCGCCCGGGAGCTGGCCGAAGCAGGCTACCGGGTCTTGACCTTAGTGGGCGGCATCCAGTCCTACAAAGGGCGGAATCTGGAACAGTATTAGAGATTCAGCCCCGGCATGGCGCAGAAAAATCATTGACAGCGGGGAAAGGGCATATTAAGATAAACTATAAGTGGATGACGGCAGGCGCAGGAGCAAACAATCAGAAGCGTCTGCCGTCAAACTGAATACAAAAAAGTAAGAAAATGGTAACAGTTCAGGCGGAACCGTTACAGAAGACGGAGAGATAAATGGAAACATACGAATTCCTCGCCCCCTGCCACTTCGGCCTGGAGGCGGTATTGAAACGGGAAATACAGGACCTGGGATACGACGTAAGCCTGGTCGAGGACGGCCGCGTCACCTTCATCGGCGACATGGACGCCCTGTGTCGCGCCAACATCTTCCTTCGGACCGCGGAGCGCGTCATGCTTCAGGTGGGCCGCTTCAAGGCAGAGACCTTCGACGAGCTCTTCGAGGGCATCAAAGCCATCCCCTGGGAAAACTACATCCCGGCAGACGGAAAATTCTGGGTCACAAAAGCCACGTCCGTAAAAAGCAAGCTGTTCAGCCCGTCAGACATCCAGTCCATCGTCAAAAAAGCCATGGTAGAGCGACTGAAGACCAGATATAAGATGGAATGGTTCAGCGAGGACGGAGCCTCCTACCCTATCCGTATCACATTTTTAAAGGATGAGGCAGTGGTAGGTCTGGACACCTCCGGCGTCTCCTTGCATAAGCGCGGTTATAGAAGACTAACCAGCAAAGCGCCCATCACCGAGACTCTGGCGGCAGCCCTGATTATGCTGACACCCTGGAAAGGCGACCGCATCCTGGTAGATCCGTTCTGCGGCTGTGGTACATTTCCCATCGAGGCGGCCATGATGGCGGCCAACATCGCCCCGGGCATGAACCGGGAATTCGTGGCCGAGGACTGGAAAAACATGATCCCGAGAAAACTCTGGTACAACGCGGTGGAAGAGGCGAACGACCTCATTAAAGACGACATCGAAACTGACATCCAGGGCTACGACATCGACCCGGACATGGTAAAGGCGGCCCGGGAAAATGCAAAGGAAGCAGGCGTCGACCACCTGATCCATTTTCAGGCGCGGCCGGTCTCTGAGCTCCGCCATCCGAAAAAATACGGCTTTGTCATCACAAATCCGCCCTATGGCGAGCGCCTGGAGGAAAAAGAAGCCCTGCCGACCCTGTACCGGGAGATTGGCGAGGCCTATGATCGCCTGGATGACTGGTCCATGTACCTGATCACCGGCTACGAGGACGCGGAGCGGTATCTGGGCCGCAAGGCGGCGAAGAACCGTAAAATCTATAATGGCATGTTGAAAACCTATTTCTATCAGTTTCCGGGACCCAAACCGCCCCGGAGACCGCGGCAGGATATATGAGAAAAAAACTTCGAACCCTGACAGTGCTGGCATTTCTGGTCTGCTGTTTTCTTGTGATACGAGATATGGATATTCAGCCGACGGAGGTGCCGGTGAGCGGCGCGGCCCTGGTGGAATCCATGCTGGAGGAAAAGGCCGGCAAAACCGCGGAGAGTCTGGCTATTGACCGGACAAAGGAAGAAATCGAACTTCCGGAACGGTATGATTACCGGGAGGAAGGCAGGAGTGTTCCGGCCCGGGATCAAGGACAGCACGGTACCTGCTGGGCCTTTGCGGGCCTGACCGCGTTGGAGACGGCACTGATGCCGGAAAAGCAATATGATTTTTCTCCGGATCACCTGAACTATCACAATCATTTTAAAATGGGAACAGAAGAAGGCGGTTCCTATATCATGTCGATGGCTTATCTGACGTCCTGGGCCGGACCGGTGCTGGAGCAGGACGATCCGTACGGCGACGGGCAGTCCCCCGACGATCTGCAGGCAGTCTGTCATGTGCAGGAGGTGCGGATGCCGGACGCCAAGGATTATCAGGCCATCAAGCAGACCGTGTATCTCTACGGCGGTGTGGAAAGCTCCCTTTATATGGATTTTACCGAATATACCGGGCAATCCGACTACTATAGCGAGGAGCATAAAAGTTATGGCTATACCGGGCAGGAGGCGTCCAATCACGACGTGGTGATCATCGGCTGGGACGATGGGTATCCGGCAGATAATTTCAATCGGACTATGCAGGGAGACGGTGCTTTTATCTGTCAGAACAGCTGGGGAAACGAGTTCGGGGAAGACGGTGTATTTTATGTCTCCTATTATGACACGAATATTGGAAGCGATAATGTGGCGTATACCCGTATCGACGCCCCGGACAATTATGATACGCTTTATCAGTCTGATCTGTGCGGCTGGTGCGGACAGATTGGCTACAATACAGAAAAGGCCAGCTTTGCCAATGTATACGAGGCGGTCGGAAATCAGGAGCTGAAAGCCGTAGGCTTTTATGCTACCGGACCGGATACGGAATATCGCATCAGCATCCAACCGGAATTTACCGACGCAACGTCTCTTGGGGAGGCGCAGATTCTGCAGTCGGGATATTTGCAGTACGCGGGCTATTATACCGTAGATCTGACGGAAGCGGTATCCGTGTGTGCGGGTGACCGGTTTGCCGTGATTGTGCAGATAACCACGCCGGGCAGCCAGTATCCGATTGCTGTGGAATACGCGTCTGACGAGCTTCAGGACGCAGTAGATTTAAGCGATGGCGAGGGGTATATCAGTGCCGACGGCTATCTCTACTGGGAACGTGTGGAGACAGAGCAGCAGAGCAATCTGTGTCTGAAGGTATATGCTTCGGACCGGAACTAGGAAACAGAGGAGAAGAAAATGGATAAACTGATATTTGCTACCGGAAATGCAGGAAAAATGAAAGAAATCCGTGAGATTCTGGGACGGCCCGGCCTCACGATTCTGTCCCAGAAAGAAGCGGGCATCACAAGTGACGCCGAGGAAAACGGAACCACGTTTGAGGCTAACGCCCTGATTAAGGCCCGGGCGGTGGCGGCCCAGACGGATGCCCTGGTGCTGGCGGACGATTCCGGCCTGGAAATTGATTACCTGAACGGTGAGCCGGGCGTCTATTCCGCGCGTTATATGGGCGAGGACACTTCCTATGAGATTAAAAATCAGAAGATCCTCGATCTGCTGGCAGGCGTGCCTGAGAAAAAGCGGACCGCGCGTTTTGTGTGCGTCATTGCGGCAGTGCTTCCGGATGGACGGGAATTTACCACAAAGGGGACCATCGAGGGTATCATCGGCTACGAATCCAGAGGGGAAGGCGGTTTTGGTTACGACCCGATTTTCTTTGTTCCGGAATTCGGCTGTTCCACCGCAGAGCTTACCATGGAACAGAAAAATAAAATCAGCCACAGAGGAAAGGCTTTAAGGGCTATGAAAGAAGTTTTAAAAGAGGTAAATGCATGAAGGTACTGATTGTCAGCGATACACATGGAAAAGAAGGCAACCTGAAAGAAGCTATGGAACGGGAAAAGCCCTTTGATATGCTGGTTCACTGCGGCGATGTGGAGGGCAGTGAGGAAAAGATCCGGGAAATGGCAGGCTGTCCGGTCCACATGGTGGCGGGAAATAATGATTTTTTCTGCGATCTGCCCCGGGAAGATGAATTTGAGATTGGAAAATACCGGGTGCTTCTGACCCACGGCCATTATTACTATATCTCCATGGGAACCGAGATGCTGAAGGAGGAAGCCCGGGCGCGGAATTTTGATATCGCCATGTTCGGCCATACCCACCGGCCTTATCTGGAGCAGGAGCGGGATGTAACGGTGCTGAATCCGGGCAGTATGTCCTATCCCCGCCAGGAGGGCAGGAAGCCCAGCTATATGGTAATGGAAATTGATGGAAATGGGGATGCCGCTTACACTATCAAATACATTTAAAAAGATTTTTGAAGAAGTTGAAAAAAATTAAAAAAAGTTGTTGACAATTTTACTTTTATCCAGTAGAATATATTTTGCGTCACGAGTGACGCGGCGGTGAACAGCTTCGGGGTGTGGCTCAGCTTGGCTAGAGCGCCTGGTTTGGGACCAGGAGGGCGCAGGTTCGAATCCTGTCACCCCGATGATACTCTGCGGGTGTAGTTCAATGGTAGAACACCAGCCTTCCAAGCTGGATACGTGGGTTCGATTCCCATCACCCGCTGACTGTGAGTACTTGGTGAGGTATTTTCGAACCTAGTACGAACGTCCACCTGAACACTTAGCGAATTGGGAGCGCAGCGAGCAAATGAGCTTAGTGATCAGTGTGTACTGTGAGTACTTGACTCACAGATAACACTTCTATCGAAGGGTTTGTGTTCGTAGCTCAGTTGGATAGAGCAACGGCCTTCTAAGCCGTGGGTCGGGGGTTCGAATCCCTTCGAGCACATTTGCAGATTGTAAGATTTGCATATGCCGTTACTTGGCAAGATATGGTGGGTATAGCGCAGCTGGTTAGCGCGCCAGATTGTGGCTCTGGAGGCCAAGGGTTCGAATCCCTTTATCCACCCTTTGCGAGAGCAAAATTTTGGGCTATCGCCAAGCGGTAAGGCACAGGACTTTGACTCCTGCATTCGCTGGTTCGAATCCAGTTAGCCCAGTTGGGCGGATGAAAACCTTCCGCAGTTATTATGAATAAGGAGCATTAGCTCAGTCGGTAGAGCACTTGACTTTTAATCAAGTTGTCCCGGGTTCGAATCCCGGATGCTTCATGAGAGGATCGAAGATTTTGTGAATACAGGGTTTTCGGTCTTTTTGTTTAAACAAGTCCACGGAAGTGGACGACATTCGCGGATATGGCGGAATTGGCAGACGCGCCAGATTTAGGTTCTGGTGGTAACCCCGTGCAGGTTCAAGTCCTGTTATCCGCAGCCTGGAATCGTGCAGTTTTGCAGAAACTGCACGATTTTTTTGAATTATACGGGCGCGGGCATTTATAAACTTTTTTTAATCCTTTGCTCACACTTTGAACACAATTGCCTGTTACACTACAGGATAATGATACAAGTGAGTGGAGGAAGGAGTGCATCTTTATGTACGATGAGGAAAATAAAAACCTGTCTGAAAATCCGGATATGGAAAATGAAACAGGAGCAGATGTAAGAGATACAGAGAACGCCGGAGCGGAAGGAAAAGACAGTACGGCAGCGCAGCCTGAAAGCGGAACCACAGGCAGCCAGTATCGTTACAGCGGTCCGTTCTATCAGGATACAGATTATCAGCGCACGGAGAGCCGGAATACGGAGAGCAGTTTCCGGGGCAGCGTGTCGAAGAAGCAGAAGAAAAAGAAGAATTTTGGCCGCACCATTGCGAAGACCGTGTGCATTGCGCTGGTATTTGGCGTGGTGGCCGGAGCGGCATTCCAGGGCACGAATTTTGTGGGACAGAAGCTGTTCGGCGATAAGGTGACGGCTCCTGTAAGCCAGGATGCGTCAGCGGATACGGCGGCACCGGAGGTGGGAACCGTACAGCCCCAGACCGGAAACAGCGGTTCGGAAGACAGCGCTGCGTCCGTATCAGCGATTGTGAAGCAGTGCATGCCGTCCCTGGTGGCTATAACCAATGTCAGCGTAAAAGAGGTACAGAATTACTGGGGCTTCGGCTGGTACAGTCAGCCACAGCAGCAGGAGTCCACATCCACAGGAACCGGCATTATCATCGGTCAGAATGACAGCGAACTTCTGATTGTCACCAACAACCATGTCATCACAGGGGCAACCAACCTGTCTGTGGTATTCAGCGTGGACGAGGGCAAGGATGGAACTACTCCGGTGGAGGCTCAGATTAAGGGAAGCGACGCCACAAAGGATGTGGGCGTCATTGCCGTGAAGCTTTCAGATATTCCGGCGGAGACCATGTCTGCAATTAAGACAGCCACGATTGGCGATTCCTCACAGATGCAGGTGGGCGATCAGGTGATTGCCATCGGCAATGCGCTGGGATATGGACAGTCGGTGACCAAGGGAATTGTCAGCGCGCTGGACAGGGAGGTAACCCTGCAAAATGACGATGGCAGTACCATCAGCAATAAGCTGATTCAGACGGACGCGGCCATCAACCCGGGCAACAGCGGCGGCGCACTGCTGAATATGAAGGGTGAGGTCATCGGTATCAACGAGGCCAAGCTTTCATCCAACTATGTAGAGGGTATGGGCTACGCAATCCCCATTTCCGATGTGGAGGGCATCATCGGAGATCTGCAGAATCTGCAGACCCGTTCTGAAGTAGACAGTGAGAAAATGGGGTATCTGGGCGTTACCTGTCAGGATGTGACCAGCGACATTGCCCAGCAGTATGATATGCCTGAGGGCGTCTATCTGAAGTCTGTGGTATCAGGCTGCGCGGCGGATAAGGCAGGACTGAAAAAGGGAGATATCCTGACCCGCTTCGACGGAATGGGCGTGACAACCTATGATACGCTGCGGGATCGCCTGCAATACTATGAAGCCGGTGAGACGGTGGAAGTGACAGTACAGTCCCCGGAAAATGGAAGCTATGTGGAGAAAACAGTATCACTGACTCTGAGCACCAAGGCAGAGGTAGAAGCGGCCAATAAGTAGACAGATGAATCGAAGAGATCGGTTATGCGTAAAACGTGCAGCCGGTCTCTTTTACATATTTAAACTGGGATAATTTTACAAAAACGGATAAAATCATCAGATATGTATATTTGATAAAATAATCGAAAGGATTTATAAAGAATATGAAATTTTAATTCTTCGCTCACAATGGGGTAAATTATGATATACTGTGTGAAAAGGAGAACAGGAATATATGCAGGATAAAGATTACTTAGAGAACGATAAGGAAAAAGACACTCCGGAAGGGGTAATCCATACAGAAAGTACAGAGCAGGAGGAACATGACTACGAGCGGTTCTGCTTCCTCTGCCGCCGTCCGGAGAGCCAGACCGGGAAGCTGATCACCCTGACAGATGGCATCAGTGTCTGCCCGGACTGTATGCAGAAGACGATGGATACGATTCAGAATGGAAATATTGACTTCTCCAGGCTTCAGGGCGTCAACTTTATGAATTTATCAGATTTACAGAACATGATGTCCAATCAGCAGCAGGTGAAGAAGAAAAAGCCAAAGAAGGAAGGACCGAAGCCCGCGTTTGATATCCGGAGCATCCCGGCACCCCATAAGCTGAAGGCCAGCCTGGACGAATTCGTTATCGGACAGGATCATGCCAAAAAGGTTATTTCTGTGGCTGTATACAATCACTACAAGCGTGTGGCCACCGGAACCCAGGACGATATCGAGATTGAGAAGTCCAACATTCTGCTGATAGGTCCCACCGGAAGCGGCAAGACTTATCTGGTGAAGACGCTGGCGAAGCTTCTGGATGTGCCCCTGGCTATTGCGGACGCCACGTCCCTGACCGAGGCAGGCTACATCGGCGACGACATCGAGAGCGTTATTTCCAAGCTGCTGGCAGCGGCGGACAATGATGTGGAGAAGGCCGAGCGGGGAATCGTCTTTATCGATGAGATTGACAAGATTGCGAAGAAGAAGGATACCCATCATCGGGACGTCAGCGGAGAGTCGGTGCAGCAGGGACTTTTAAAGCTTCTGGAGGGCGCGGAGGTTGAGGTACCTGTGGGCGCAAGCAGCAAGAACGCCATGGTACCGCTGACCACGGTGAATACCCGCAATATCCTCTTTATCTGCGGCGGCGCGTTCCCGGATCTGGAGAATGTCATTAAGGAGCGTTTGAACCAGAAGTCCTCCATGGGCTTCCAGGCGGATTTAAAGGATAAATACGACAAAGAGCCGAATCTGCTTTCAAAGGTGACCGTGGAGGATCTGCGGGCCTTCGGTATGATTCCTGAGTTTCTGGGACGTCTGCCGATAATCTGTACCCTGGGCAGGCTTGACAAGGATATGCTGGTTCGGATCCTGAAGGAGCCGAAGAATGCCATTCTCAAGCAGTACCAGAAGCTGCTGGATCTGGATGAGGTGGATCTGCAGTTCAACGACGGCGCACTGGAGGCCATCGCGGAAGAGGCGCTGAAGCGGGATACGGGAGCCAGAGCGCTCCGGGCTATCATAGAGGAATTTATGTTGGATATTATGTATGAGGTGCCGAAGGATGACAATATCGGCCGCGTCACGATTACCAGAGAATATATTGAGCATCGGGGCGGCCCGGTTATCGCCATGCGGGGCGTGCTGGAGCTGGAGCAGCAGGATTAAGTCATGAAGACGAAGAATGATTGTCTGAATGTATGGAAGGGAATTGCCGCCTTTGCAGTGGTGCTGATTCACTGCACCCTGCCCGGCGTTCCCGGGGAAATCATAAAAGGAATAGCCCGGTTCGCGGTGCCGCTGTTTTTCCTGATCAGCGGATATTTCGCCTATGGACGGGAGGACGCTGTCTTAAGACGGCGGGAAATCCATATTCTCCGGCTGTATGTGGGAGCGGTGGCGGTTTATTACCTGTGGGCCGCAATCCGGTATTTTCTGTCCCAGCGGACCTTCGCGCAGATGGGAGCAGAGCTTTTTCCGGACGGAGGCAGGACGGTATCCGATCTACTGTTCTTTAACCGGACAGCTATGGCGCCTCATCTGTGGTTTATGGGCGCGCTGGTGTATTGCTACCTGTTTTACCGGCTGCTGGCGCGTAAACGCCTGGAGGAAAGGGCATATCTTCTGATTCCGGTACTGCTGGCAGCCAATCTGTTGCTGGGAGAGGGAAGAGGATTGACCGGTATCGCGGTGCCGGTCCGCTGGATCCGAAACTTCTGGCTGACGGGCTTTCCGTTTTTCCTGTGGGGCAGCTGGTTTGCCTGCCGGGAGAAGCAGGGAGGGCTGACACTGCGTACGGGCTTCTGCCTGGTAGCGCTGTCGGCAGGTGTCGTGTTATCGGCGGTGGAATGTCTGTGGAGCGGATATGACGAGCTGTATGTGGGCAGTATTCTGACGGCGGGCGGGATGTTCGCATTGGCTCTGGCCCATCCGGCCTTTGGAAAAGGCTCGGCTCTGGCCCGCATCGGCGAGCGGGATTCAGCACAGATTTATCTCTGGCACATGCTGCTGCGAAATTTCGCGGCGCTGGCTTTTATGATGGTGAGATTTTATGAGACAACGATCTGTCAGACGCTGATGCCCTTCCTGGTGGGAGCGGCTTCGATAGTACTGGCGGAGGTTATAAATGTATTTTATAATACAAGGAGGTATAGATGATGAACAGCAATATCTGGGACAACATTGGAAGAACCGTAACAGGAGCGGCGGACACCGTAAGCCGCAAAGCGACTGAGGTGGCGGGCGTAGCGAAACTGAAAAATCAGATCTACAGTCTGGAGCGGGACATGAAGCGGGATTACGAGGCCATCGGAAAAATCGTATACGAGCGCTTCGCGGCTGCGGGCAGTATCGACGACGTGCCGCTTCAACAGCTTTGCGAGGAAATCGCGCGCAAGGAAATCCTGATTGACGAATATCAGGGAGAAATCGATGAAAAGAAGAGCGCCCTTTCATGAGGCGTGCGGAGCATAAAAGCCGGGTACGAAGGAGTACAGTGTGCTGGAGCGGCAGCCTTCTGGCTGCCCTGGCGCTGGACCTTGCGGCCCGGCTTTTTCCGGCCTTTGCGGAGTGGTACGCGGAAAAAATCTACCCAATCTGGGTCGGAAGCCTGGGACGTGTAAGCGCCCTTGTACCAGTTTCCCTGATTGAGCTTCTGATTTACGCGGCGATACTGCTGGCGCTGGCCGGGCTGCTTCTGGTGATCCGGCGACGGCTGCGGCTGCGCAGACTGGCAGCAATTGTGGTAAAATTCGCGATTGTTTTATTTGTTCTGTTTACTTTGAATTGCGGAATCAATTATCAGCGGCGGACCTTCGCGGAACGGGCCGGCTTTACCTTACAGAAGTCAACGGAAGATGAACTGGCTGAGCTTTGCGAAGCTCTGGTGCAGGAAATCAATGAGGCTGCGGCGGAGCTGGAGACAGAATCCCCCGAAGGACTGTCTGACAGCCGAGATCTGGGGACAGAGGCGGTGAAGGCCATGCAGCGGGCGGGGGAAAGCTATCCGGAGCTGGCCGGGTATTATCCGGTTCCCAAGCAGATTTTCAGCTGGTGGTACATGTCCTATCAGCAGCTGCAGGGGGAATACAGCCCATTTACCATAGAAGCCAATTATAACGGGGATATGCCGCAGCCGGACAAGCCCTCCACGGTCTGCCATGAGCTGTCTCATCTGAAGGGCTTTATGCGGGAGGACGAGGCCAATTTTATCGCATACCTGGCCTGCCGGGCTTCGGACAGCGCGGCTTTTCGTTATAGCGGAGCGCTGCTGGCCTACATTTACAGTGGAAATACCCTGTACCGGGAGAATCCGGAGCGGATGATCGCGATCCGGAAGAAGCTCTGCGCCCGGGCGGAAGCCGATCTGGCAGAGCATAACCGTTACTGGAAGAGCTTTGCCGGAAAAGTGGCAGATATTTCCGATAAAATGAACGATACCTATCTGAGAGCCAATTCCCAGAAGGGTGGAGTCAAAAGCTATGGCCGCATGGTGGATCTGCTGCTGGCGGAGAGAAGGAGGAAGACAGATGAGTGAGTTACTGGATTTGCGAAAGGAAGACGGAAGCCGGAAGGGAGAAACAAAGGAGCGGGAGCTGGTACACCGGGACGGCGATTTACACGGTACCTCCCATGTGTGGCTGGTGCGTTACCGGGCCGACCGAGGATCTGCCGACGTGCTGCTTCAGAAGCGGAGCGCCCATAAGGATTCTTTTCCGGGCTGTTATGACATCTCTTCCGCGGGACATATTCCGGCAGGACAGGATTTTCGGGAATCGGCGCTGCGGGAGCTTCGGGAAGAGCTGGGCGTAAAAGCTGAGCCCGGGGAATTGCATGAGGTGTTCACCCATAAGGGTTACGTAAAAGATGTATTTTATGGAAAGCCGTTCATCAACTATGAGTACAGCAGGGTGTATCTGATGGAGTATACCGGACGTACCGGGGATTTGAAGCTTCAGAAGGAAGAGGTGGAGAGCGTTCTGTGGATGGATTACCGGGCCTGTCTGGACGGCATTCGGAACGCCACGCTGAAAAACTGTATCTTTGAAGATGAATTTGAAAAGCTGACGGCGGCTATCGAGGATTATTTCCGGGAGACCGGACGGCCCCTGGCCTGTGCGGAAAAGACGGAGACCTGGGCAGAGGACGCCCAGAACGATCTGCAGGACTGGATTGAAGAGCAGGGGATTTATCTGCGGCAGTAAGACGGGAAATGGTGGATTGGAATAAAAAGTCGCTCATTTTTTGTGCGGAAATGCAGAGGAGAGAAATAAGAGGAGTATAGAAAAGGGCTGGGAAACATACCCAGTCCTTTTATTATATAAAGAAAAAGCCAGAACCATAAAGATTCTGGCTAAGATAGTTGCAAGGTCCTTTCTTTTAGATTAAATAGTAACAATTAGTAGTAACAAGTAATCAAAAGTAATCATAGTTTTTAAAGTTCCGAAATCCCGCAAACCCTTGATTTTGCAATAGAAAATCGGAGTAACAGGATTTGAACCTGCGACCTCTCGGCCCCCAGCCGAGCGCGCTACCAAACTACGCCATACTCCGATAAAATATAAATATGAAATTCACATGCAAAAATTATTATAAGGAAAAGGAAACGATTTGTCAAGAAGTTTTTTGCTTTATCGCTCCCGCTTCCTTTTCCGGTCATTTTTCAGTATAATTACAGTAAGAAATAATCCCTACAGAGGAACGTCTATGCCCAGAAGAAAATCCGATCTGAATACCATCTATATTAGCGAGCGCCTGCAGGAATATCTGCGCCCGGCGGCAGCCGGAGACACTGATGCAGCTAAAACCCTAACCTTAAGTTAGTATTTATTTTATAAAATACACCTTACAATGGACGTAGGGTGTATTTTTATACCGAAAAAAAGGCCTGTCCTAGAGAAAAGGGAAACGAGCGCAGGCCTTATGAGGAAAGGGGAAAAGAAATATGAAAAAAATGAGACAACTGTGGAAAAAGAGCGGACTGACGCTGGTGTTGAGTCTGTTGTTCTGCCTGCTGGCACTGCCGGTGACGGCGCGGGCAGCGGAACTGGATCCTACGGGAGATCCGGAGAACGTGCTGGATGCAGGAGCAGGATCGGGACTTCAGGGAGCGAAGCTTGGAACGGTAGAAATCAGGGGTGCTGGTGAGCAGCATATCGAATGGAAAAATCCGGATCAGAGGATGACGGAGAGTGGAGGGCACCAGTTCCTGGCTGTCCGTCATGGCGACAACCGATACGAGGAGGCGGAAGGATATATCTATGTCTGGGTTCTGCCGGTGGAGAAACTCGCGGTCACAAACCCACCGTATAAAACGGCATACCTTTTGGGTGAAAATTTTGAAGAAACGGGAATGAAGGTTACGGCATATTATAAGGCAGAGGCGGAAGCGGTTGCGGAAGCCGGAGCGGAAGAAAGCTATCCGTACAGCCGGCAACTGGATGACGAAGAATACACCATACCAGACGGTGAAAATCTGCCGCTGGCACAGACGGCTGTAACGGTAGCGGCTTACGGAAAGACCGCGGCCCAGCCCATCAGCGTAAGTAAGGGCTATACCGTAAAAATCAATGGAATCATATCCGGGCATTATTCGCAGTACCCGGAATACGATAAAGTGAATCATACGCTGATCGTAAACGAACGGGAAGGAAGCGATGTAAGTTTTCTGTTTGAACAGCCGGAAGGCGCCACCTATGAGGGAATCAGTATCGTAAAGGGACTCACAAAAGAGCAGCTTGGGCTTCAGGTTTCCCCGGAACATTTTGCGGGCGGTCAGGCAGGAATTTTCTTCACCATGCCCGCCAACGACGTGGAGATCACCATCCACTGGTCTGGCCTGAACGATAAGAAGCAGGAGACGCCGGATAATAACGGCGGAGGCAGCAGCTCCGGCGGCTCCGGATCATCCGGTTCCGGCAGCAGTACCCCGACAGCATCCGCCCCTCAGCCCATCGTCCAGGGTCCGAAGACCGCAGACACAAACGCAGTCCGTACCCTCGGCTATACCCTGCTCCTGCTGGCAGCCGTAACTGGCGTGGGTGGAATCACGCTGTGTCGCAGAAAGCGTTAATTCCATTTTAATAATCCATGGAAAAGCCCTGCCGTAAAAGCGGAATTTCCGGTTACGGCAGGGCTTTTTGTGTAGAAATAATCATTGACAAAAAAAATCCCACCTGCTATATTTTTTACAGAACAATGACGTTCTCCAAGGGGGAAGTCTGCGAAGGGGGAGTCCCGTGCGGGGCTTCCCTTTCGTTTTATTTTCGCAAGCGATGAGGGAAAAAGAAACACTCATAAAAAAGGAGAGAGCATATGAGTCACTATACAAAGAAAGATATCATGCGTCTGGTAGAGGAAGAGGATGTGGAGTTTATCCGCCTGCAGTTCACCGATCTGTTCGGCAATCTGAAAAACGCGGCTGTGACGGCCAGCCAGCTGGAGAAGGTGTTGGATAACCGGTACGTTTTTGACGGCTCCTGCGTGGAGGGCTTCCTCCATGACAATGACATGGACATGTTTCTGTGTCCGGATCTGGACACCCTGGCCATTTTCCCGTGGCGGCCCCAGCAGGGCAAGGTAGCCCGTCTGATCTGCGACATTCAGAAGCGGGACGGATCGCCTTATGAGGGCGATTCACGTTATATCTTACAGAAGGTACTGAAGGAGGCAGAAGGCCTCGGTTACCGCTTCGATGTGGGACTTGAGTGCGAATTCTTCCTGTTCCACACCGACGACGACGGCAATCCCACCGTATTCAGCCATGAAAAAGCAGGCTATTTCGATATGAGCCCCATCGATCAGGGGGAAAATGTCCGCCGTGACATTATCCTGACTTTGGAGGAAATGGGCTTTGAGGTGGAGTCGTCCTATCATGAGGTGGCTTCCGCCCAGCACGAGATCGATTTCCGCTATGACGAGGCCCTTTTATCTGCCGATAATATTATGACCTTCAAGCTGGCCGTAAAGACCATTGCCAAGCGCTTCGGTATGCATGCCACCTTTATGCCCAAGCCCCGTGCCGGTATTAACGGATCTAGTATGCACACCAATATTTCCCTGAAAAAGGACGGAAAAAATGTCTTTGCGGATGAGAATGACGAGTATGGTCTGAGTCAGGAAGCCTACTGGTTTATCGGCGGCCTGATGAAGCACGCTAGAGGCTTGTCTGCTATCACCAATCCACTGGTGAATTCTTACAAACGTCTGTTTCCGGCTCAGACCGGCGCGGGCTTTACAGCTCCGGCCTACATCTCCTGGTCGCCCATTAACCGCAGTCAGATGATCCGGATTCCGGCTCAGCGGGAGGAGAATACCAGGATTGAGCTTCGAAGTCCCGACCCGTCCTGCAACCCGTACCTGACTCTGGCAGTCTGCCTGGCAGCAGGCCTGGATGGTATCAAAAATCACATTGAGCCGCCGAAGGCGGTCAATGAGGATGTGCGGAAAATGACAGATGAGGAGCGCATGGCTCTGAATATCGAGCCGCTGCCGCGGAATCTCTATGAAGCGCTGAACGGTCTGGAGCAGGATGAGCTGGTAAAGCAGGTTCTGGGCGAGGAACTCTGTAAATGCTATATCGCGGCCAAAAAGCAGGAGTGGGAGAGCTACTCTGCCCAGGTGTCCCAGTGGGAGACCGAACAGTATCTGTATCGTTTCTAGCTTTCACCTCAGGATAACGTAATTCGTAATTCCGGGAGGTGTAAGTGTGACGAATGTAATTGTATTATTTCCGAAAATAGAAGATGCAAAGAACATCCGCAATCTGCTGGTTCGTCACGGATTCCGGGTTTCGGCGGTCTGTACCACAGGAGCGCAGGCTCTGGCCAGTGCCAACGGTCTTGGCGATGGGATTCTGGTCTGTGGGTACAAGTATCCGGATATGATGTACACGGAGTTGGCAGACTGCCTGCCGACCCATTTCGAAATGCTTTTGATGGCGTCCCAGAGGGTCTTGAGCGAATGTGTCGGATCTGGTATTATGTCTGTGGCGATGCCATTGAAGGTTCAGGATCTGCTGAATACGCTGGAAATGATGGCAGCGGGCGTTGAGCGTAAACGGAAGAAGCGGAAGGCCATGCCGAAGGTACGCTCTGACGAAGACCGGAAAGTACTGGACGAGGCCAAGGTCCTTCTGATGGAACGAAACGGCATGACCGAGGAGGAAGCCCACCGCTATATCCAGAAATGCAGCATGGACAGCGGAACGAACCTGGTGGAGACGGCGGAGATGGTATTAAGCATGATGAAATTCTAGGGAGGAAATAATTTTGAAAATGAAATTTACAAAGATGCATGGAATCGGCAACGACTATGTATACATGGACTGCACCAGGGAGCGCTTGGAAAATCCGGGCGAGATCGCGCGGCTGGTCAGCGACCGGCACAAGGGGATCGGGTCCGACGGCCTGATTTTGATTCAGTCTTCCGATGAAGCGGATTTTGAGATGGCCATGTACAATGCGGACGGCTCCTACGGAAAAATGTGCGGCAACGGTATCCGCTGTGTGGCGAAATACGTCTACGACAACGGTCTGACCGACAAGACCGAGATCAGTGTTATTTCCGGAGGGGCAGTGAAATATCTGAAGCTGACCGTCGAGAACGGCAAGGTAAAAAAAGTCCGTGTAAACATGGGGGAACCTATCCTGAAGCCGTCCGAGATTCCGGTGGTGGGCGAAGGGGATAAGCTGGTAGCAGCTCCCATCGTGGTGGACAATCAGGTGTATGAGATGACCTGTGTCTCCATGGGCAATCCCCATGCAGTTGTGTTTATGGACGGTGTGGATGATTTAAAGATAGAGGAAATCGGCCCAAAATTTGAGCAGCATGAGCGTTTTCCGGATCGTGTGAATACCGAATTTGTGGAACGAATGGATCGCAAAAATCTGAAAATGCGCGTCTGGGAGCGTGGATCCGGCGAAACCATGGCCTGCGGAACCGGCGCCTGTGCCACGGCGGTAGCCGCGATTCTGAACGGCTGCGCAGAGCGGGAAGTGACCGTGCATCTGTTGGGCGGCGACCTGGAAATTCAGTGGGATGAGACAGATAACTGTGTCTATATGACAGGCGCGGCGGCGACCGCATTTACCGGAGAATTTGATCCGGAGGAGCTGAGAGCCAGCGTCGAGGATCGTTAGAATTGTTAAGAAATTCAAGTGCCGGAGGCACAAAGAGGAGTGAATATTATGTATAAAGTAAATGAAAATTACCTGAAACTGCCGGGAAGCTATCTTTTTTCCACCATTGGTAAGAAAGTAGCCGCTTATTCTGCGGAGCATCCGGAGAAGACCATCATCCGTCTGGGGATCGGCGACGTGACCCAGCCTCTGGCTCCGGCCATCATTGAGGCGCTGCACAAGGCGGTGGACGAGATGGGCCACGCGGAAACCTTCCATGGCTACGCGCCGGATCTGGGCTATGAATTTCTGAGAAATGCCATTGCGAAAAATGATTATCAGGATCGAGGCGCTGATATTCAGCCGGACGAGATCTTCGTCAGTGACGGCGCAAAGTGCGATTCCGGTAATATTCAGGAGATCTTCGGCCTGGATAATAAGATTGCAGTGTGCGACCCGGTATATCCGGTGTATGTGGATACCAATGTCATGGCAGGACGTACCGGTACCTATGATCCAAAGACGGAGATGTGGAGCAATGTGATTTATATGCCCTGTACTGCGGACAATGGTTTCGCGCCGGAGCTTCCGAAGGAGACGCCGGATATCATTTATCTGTGCTTCCCGAACAATCCGACCGGTTCCACAATTACGAAGGATCAGCTGCAGGTGTGGGTGGATTATGCCAATAAGGTAGGCGCGGTCATCATCTATGACGCGGCTTATGAGGCTTATATTTCTGAGGACGACGTGCCGCACAGCATCTATGAGTGCGAGGGCGCGAAGACCTGTGCCATCGAGCTTCACAGCTTTTCCAAGAACGCAGGCTTCACCGGTGTGCGTCTTGGTTACACGGTTATCCCGAAGGAGCTGAAATGCGGCGATGTATCCCTGCACGCACTGTGGGCGAGACGCCACGGTACCAAGTACAACGGAGCGCCGTATATCGTACAGCGGGCCGGTGAGGCGGTTTACTCTGAGGCCGGTAAGGCGCAGCTGAAGGAGCAGGTGGGCTACTACATGAACAATGCGAAGACCATCCTTAAGGGTCTTCAGGATGCGGGCTACACCGTATCCGGCGGTGTAAATGCACCGTACATCTGGCTGAAGACGCCGGATAAGATGAATTCCTGGGAGTTCTTTGATTATCTGCTGGAGAACGCGGGCGTGGTTGGTACGCCGGGATCGGGATTCGGACCCAGCGGAGAGGGATATTTCCGGCTGACGGCCTTTGGATCTTATGAAAATACCGTGAAGGCGTTGGAGAGAATCAAGGCTTTATAAGGCGGACGATAGCGACAGAAAGCCAGAAGCAAACCCACCCACCCGTCCCCTGATCCCATCGTTTCCATGTCAGGGTAAAGCAAATACATCCGATATCAGAAGAGAGGGAAAAATGGCACTTTTTCCTCTCTTCGTCCGTTTATTCAATCCATCCATTTCCACGATTTCCCCCTTGTCCCACCCCCACATCTGTGCTATAGTAAAACAGATTAGGAGGATTCACAAGCATGACAAACTGGAAAAAACTTACAGCCCTTACCGCCGCCAGTCTTCTGGCCGTATCCGCCATGGGATGCCAGAGCAAAAAAGACGCAGGCAGCGAAGATATAGATATCGCAGACGTCGTAGAAGACACCGAAGACACAGCCGAAGCAGAGACACCGGCCGAGGTAGTGTCCGATCTGGAAGCCAGCATCACCTGGTGGACCTACCCCGTATTCGTACAGGACGAGGACCAGGCCGACGGCACCTACGAGCAGACACTGATCCGAAAATTCAACGAAAAATACCCGAACATCAAAGTAGAACTGAAACTCCTGGATTACACCGACGGCCCCGGCATGATCGACGAGCAGATCAAAGCCGAAGGCGGCGAACTCCCGAACGTCCTTCTGGACGAGCCGGGCAGAATCAGCACCTACGCAAAAGCAGACATGCTCAGCGACATCAGCGACCTGTTCACCGACGAAGTCAAGAATGACATGATAAGCGAAAACCTGTTAAGCGCCTGCAAAAATGGCGACGCGTACGTTATGTACCCCTTAAGTGGATCCAACTACGTGATGGCCTTCAACCGGGAAATGCTGGAGGGCTCCGGAGCCATCGATCTGATGAACCGGGAAGGAGCCTGCACCTGGACCACCGACGCCTTCGAGCAGGTACTGGAGAAGCTAAACGCATCCGGCTTCGGATCGGGCATGCTCTACTGCTCCGGAATCGCAGGCGACTACGCGACCCGCTCCTTCATCACAAATCTGTATGACGGCAGCCTGATGAACGATGAGAAGACCGCCTATACCATGAACAGTGACGCCAATCAGAAGGCATTTACCAAGATAAAAGAGTGGGTGGACAAAGGCTGGATGCTGAACGGCGCCGATTCCACCGGCGCGGATGCGGTGGAAGAATTCGTGGCGGGCAATCAGTCCTATTGCCTGCTGTGGAGCCTGCCACAGGCTATCAACAACGCGGCGGCCCTTCAGGAAAATGGTGTGGACGTGGTTGTTATGCCCTACCCGTCCGAGGATGGTAGCCCGTCTCTGGAATATATGCTGAACGGTTTCTGCGTATTCAAGACCGAGGATGAAGCCAAAGAGCAGGCTTCCCGTTATCTGATCGATTTCCTGTGCAACGATGAAGCTGTTGCGAAGGAAAACGTGGTACGCAGCGGCGCGTTCCCGGTACGCGCGTCCATGGGCGACGTGTACGACGGCAACGAGGAGGCGCAGCTTTTCGAGGCGTTGATGCCCTATAGCGGCACATACTACCAGTCTGTAAACGGCTTTGAGAAGATGCGTGTATACTGGTACCAGATGGAAAGCGAGATTCTGGACGGACAGTACAGTGTAAAAGAAGCCGCCAACAGCTTTAATGAGTATGCGACCAAAACGCTGACAGAGAAAGAGGAAGATTAACATGACAGGAATTCGCGGAGGCAGAATCATCGATCCGGTAAGCGGCAAAGATTTTATCGGAGATCTGATTCTGGAAAATGGGACAATCAAAGCTGTAGGAGAGCAGCTGAACCTGGACGGCTGCGAAGATATCATAGAAGCGGCAGGCATGGCGGTTGCGCCGGGCCTGGTGGATGTGCATGTGCATTTCCGCGATCCGGGACTTACGTATAAAGAGGATATCCTGACCGGTGCGCATGCGGCGGCAGCAGGCGGTTTTACCACCGTCGTCTGCATGGCCAATACGAAGCCGGTAATTGATAACGCCGAGACCCTTCAATATGTATTGAATAAGGGAAAAGAAACCGGCATCCACGTACTTTCCTGTGCCTGTGTCACCAAAGGCATGCAGGGAAAAGAACTGGTAGATATGGATGCTTTACGTGCGGCGGGAGCAGCAGGCTTTACCGATGACGGCATCCCAATTCTGGACGAAGAGGTTCTGAAGGCAGCACTCATCAAAGCAGAAGAACTGCAGGTGCCTGTCAGCCTTCATGAAGAAGATCCGAAGCTTATTACAAACAACGGTATAAACCGAGGCCCGGTATCAGAGAAGCTCGGTATCGGCGGTTCCCCGGCGGAGGCCGAGATCACCATGGTAGAGCGGGACTGCCGTCTGGCCGAGGAGACCGGCTCATACGTAAACATCCAGCACATCAGTACGGCAGGAGCCGTAGAAGCAGTGCGCGCCTCTAAGAGACGGGGCTCCCATGTGACCGCCGAGGCGGCGCCCCATCATTTTACCCTGACGGATGAAGCTGTCCTGACCTATGGCACCCTGGCGAAAATGAATCCGCCCCTTCGGACGGAAGCAGACCGGCAGGCTGTTATCGAGGGCCTGAAGGACGGAACCATCGACATGATTGCCACCGACCACGCGCCCCACAGCATCGACGAAAAGGGAAAGCCCCTGACCGAAGCCCCCAGCGGCATCGTCGGCCTGGAGACCTCTCTGGCCCTTGGCATCACAGAACTGGTCAAACCGGGCTGCCTGACCCTTATGGAACTGATGCGCAAAATGAGCCAGAACCCCGCCGCCCTCTACCACCTGCCCTATCAGGGCATCGCCGAAGGCGCCCCCGCAGACCTGGTCATCTTCGCTGCAGACGAAGAATGGAAGCCCGAAAGCTTCTGCTCCAAAGCAGTCAACACCCCCTTCAAGGGCTGGAATCTGACCGGCCGGGTGCATTACACCATCTGCGATGGAAAGATAGTATACAGTCTATAAGAATAACTATATGCGAAAAGAAAAACGCTGCCTGTGCAGATGAACTTCATCATCCACACAAGCAGCGTTTTTTGGTAACAGAAAGCAGAGTTTATGAAGCTGCAAAATGCGGCTTCAAGTTCATTTCTGCTCCTTCGCCAACAAATACTTCTTAAACCGGATATACTCCCGTATCTCCAACTGCGTCTCCTCCGGAAAGCTTAAGAAATCCATGATGGACTTGGCGTTGGCGCCGCTTAAGGGAATCAGACTCTTGTTGGGGACGGCCGCGTAGTGGCGGGGCTCGGTTCCGTCGGCGATAATATCCGAGTGGGCCGACAGATCCGTCAGTACCAGTTGATCCAGAGAAACGTCGTAAATATCGGCCAGCTTACAGATAAGGCTGATATCCGGGACACGGTTGCCGCTTTCATAAACAGTGTAGGTCTGCCGTGCAATATGAAGCTGTTCACTGATATATTTCTGGGAATACTTTTTAGCTTCGCGCAGGCTGCGAAGATTATCAGCCAGATAAGATTCCGACATTGCGTTTCTCCTTGTGTTCCGAAAAGATGGCATTATTATACCAGTTTGCGGATTTTCATATGCGCAATGTCACAAAACGCAGCTCAAGTAAAATAATATGTCGGCGAACGATGACAAAATATCGCGATTTCATAAACTGCGTCAGAGAATCCGAATCAGAATTTTTTGCGGCTGAGCGTACTGTTATGATACTCGGACGACCAGGTAACCTCTTCTCCGAACCACTCCGGCGGCGTAAAGGCATTGGCCTGCTCCTCGGATGAAAACTCCACTTCTGCGATCCAAAGCCCCTCAAAGGGAGCGGCAAACACATCCAATTCAATTGTCAGGCCGTCAGGAAGCGGAATCAGATACCGCTTCTTGGAAATAATATTACCGTCGGCCTTGGCCTTCAGATGCTCATAGCTTTCAGCTGTCAGGGGCAGATTATACTCCTCGCGGCTCATGAGTCCTTTGGATTTGTAAGTGAGAATAAAAGAATCATCGCTGCGGCGCACCCGCACCACAGGCTCCGTACACAGATAGGCCTGCTCCAGCAATCTGCAGGGAAAAGAATCCAGGTTATCCGGCAGCTTCGGGATTAAAAATTTGCGTTCTATTTCCATAAAAAGACCCCCTTAGACCGTTCCATAAAATCCTGTGTGAAAAAAGGAAAGGTCGTAATCATTCATATTATAAAAGGACAGTAGCACATAGATATAGAAAATTCAACGGGAATTTGCTATAATGGGCGAAGAAAACAAAAGACTGTGACATAAAACGGAAGGAGTCGGAAAAAATGAAAAAAGTAAGTATATTTTTGGCAGAAGGATTTGAGGAAGTAGAGGCGTTGACGCCCGCAGATCTGCTGCGCCGGGTCGGAGCGGAAGTGACGCTGGTATCCATCAAAGCGGAGAAGACAGTGACTGGGAGCCATGGCATTTCTATCACTGCAGACCGTCTGTTTGAGGAGACGGATTATGAAGACGCAGATCTTCTGGTACTTCCCGGCGGCATGCCAGGTACCCTGAACCTGAAGGCATGCGAGCCTTTGCTGGCTCTCTTGAAAGAGCATAACGCCAAAGGGAAAAAGCTGGCGGCCATCTGCGCCGCGCCCACTGTCCTGGGTCATGCAGGTCTCCTGAACGGCAAAAACGCCACCTGCTACCCGGGCTGCGAAGACGGCCTCACCGGAGCCATCTGCCAGACCGCCCCGGTAGTCACCGATGGCATCATCACCACCAGCCGCGGCGTCGGCACCGCGATTCCCTTCGCCCTGAGCCTGATCGCCCAGCTCTACAGCCAGGAGAAGGCGGACGAGATCGCGAAGAGTATTGTGTACGGAGTATAAGACGAAACGACGAAAACCAGGTTCCGGCACAGCCACCTGCCGGAACCGTTCGCCCTTCAAAAAACTTCCAGTATAGCATCCTACACCTCCGCGCACACTACCATCATGGAGGTGATAATCATGACACAGCAGAATTCCGGTTCCACCCAGAACCAGATGGCAGTCCCCGAATCCAAAGCAGCCATGAGCCGCTTCAAAGAAGAAGTAGCCAGCGAGCTGGGCGTCCCCTTAAAAGAGGGCTATAACGGCGATCTGACCAGCGCCCAGGCCGGATCCATCGGCGGCGAAATGGTCAAAAAAATGATCATGAAGCAGGAACAGCAGATGAGCGGTAAATAAAAAGAAAGAAAACAGACCCCGGCGAAAGTCGCCTGTAAGACACAGGAGCCTTTCGCCGGGGTTTTTTATGTGGATAATGAGAAAAATCCCCCGTCAGACCTATGTAAATTTGGTATAAATACTTGATTTTTAAGCCTCACTCATGCTATACTACTAAAATGACTGTAAGTATGTAAAAATATACACAGAGAATTCGTGGAAGGCACAAAGCGCCCCACACTTAAGGAGGAAAATAGAATATGAGTTTACAGGTTGAAAAATTAGAGAAGAACATGGCGAAGCTGACCGTTGAAGTTCCCGCAGAGGAAGTAGAGGCAGCGCTTCAGAACGCTTATCTGAAGAATAGAAAGCAGATTTCCGTTCCGGGCTTCCGTAAGGGAAAGGTTCCGCGTCAGATGATCGAGAAGATGTACGGACCGGAAGTATTCTATGATGACGCGGCAAACGCGCTGATTCAGAAGGCATATCCGCAGGCAGCAGACGAGTGCGAGCTTGAGATCGTATCCCGCCCGGCCGTAGACATCGTACAGCTGGAGAAGGGCAAGCCCTTCATTTTCACCGCAGAAGTAGCAGTAAAGCCGGAAGTAACCCTGGGCCAGTACAAGGGCATCGAGGTAGAGAAGGCTGACACCACAGCGACTGATGAGGAAGTAGCAGCAGAGCTCGACAAGGAGCGCGAGGCGAACTCCAGAACCATCACTGTAGAGGACAGAGCAGTTCAGGACGGCGATATGACCGTCATCGACTTCGAGGGCTTTGTTGACGGAGAGGCATTCGAGGGCGGCAAGGGAACCGATTACCCGCTGACCATCGGTTCCGGCGCATTTATCCCGGGCTTTGAGGAGAAGCTGGTAGGCGCTGAGATCGGCAAGAAAGTAGAAGTAGACGTGACCTTCCCGGAGGAGTATCACGCAAAAGAGCTGGCAGGAAAGCCGGCAGTCTTCAAGTGTACGGTTAAGGAGATTAAGGTAAAAGAGCTTCCGGAGCTGGATGACGATTTCGCTCAGGACGTATCTGATTTCGATACTCTGGAGGAGTACAAGGCAGACGTCCGCAAGAAGGTAGAGGAGAAGAAGGCAGCAGACGCTAAGGCAAAGAAGGAAGATGCTGTCATTGAGAAGATCATCGAGGGCGCTACCATGGAGATTCCGGACGCTATGGTTGAGACTCAGGCAGAGCGTATGGTAGACGAGTTCGCACAGAGACTGCAGATGCAGGGTCTGACCATGGAGCAGTACCTGCAGTTCACAGGCGGTAATGTACAGGCACTGGTTGAGCAGTCCAAGCCGCAGGCGCTGAAGCGTATCCAGAGCCGTCTGGTACTTGAGGCAGTTGTAGCAGCAGAGAACCTGACTGCATCCGATGAGGAGCTGGACGCAGAGCTTGGAAGAATGGCTGAGCAGTACAAGATGGAAGTTGAGAAGCTGAAGGAGATGTTCACCGAGGAGGATCTGAAGTCTGTCCGTGAGGATCTGGCTATTCAGAAAGCCGTAGAACTGGTAACTGATGCAGCAGTAGAGAAATAAGCAAGATAATAAAGGATTGATTGAATATGGCAAATATGAGTTTGGTACCTTATGTCATTGAGCAGACCAGCAGGGGAGAGCGATCTTACGACATCTATTCCCGTCTGCTGAAAGACAGAATTATCTTTCTGGGGGAGGAAGTTACAGACGTATCCGCAAGCCTGATCGTATCCCAGCTCCTGTTTCTGGAGTCTGAGGATCCGGGTAAGGACATCAGCCTGTATATCAACAGCCCGGGTGGTTCCGTAACCGCAGGTATGGCTATCTACGATACCATGCAGTATATCAAGTGCGACGTTTCCACCATCTGTATGGGCATGGCAGCCAGCATGGGAGCATTCCTTCTGGCAGGCGGCGCCAAGGGCAAGCGTATGGCGCTTCCTAACGCTGAGATTATGATTCACCAGCCCTCAGGCGGAGCACAGGGCCAGGCTACAGACATCAAGATTGTAGCGGATCATATTCTGAAGACAAAGAAGAAGCTGAACGAGATTCTGGCGGCCAACACAGGACAGCCGCTGGAGGTTATCGCCGCGGACACCGAGCGCGACAACTATATGAGCGCCGAGGAAGCAGTTGCGTACGGCCTGATCGACAGCATTGTAACAAAGAGACAGTAATATAGAGGAAATTGTTGAATGGCTAGAATTAGTGATGATAAGGTGAGATGTTCTTTCTGCGGAAAGACGGGCGACCAGGTACGAAAGATGATATCCGGCCCCAGCGGAACCTATATCTGCGACGAGTGTGTGGAACTCTGCGCCGAACTGATTGAAGAAGAATTCGAGCACGATGAAGCACAGGAGGAAGAAGTACGGGAGCAGATCAATCTGCTGAAGCCCAAGGAGATCAAAGCAGTCCTTGATGATTATGTCATCGGTCAGGAAGAAGCCAAGAAAGTACTTTCCGTGGCAGTCTACAATCATTACAAGCGAATTCTGGCGATGGAAGATAAGAAGGATACTTCGGACGTGGAGTTGCAGAAGAGTAACGTTCTGCTGCTGGGACCCACCGGTTCCGGTAAGACGCTGCTGGCTCAGACCATGGCCCGCCTTCTGAATGTTCCGTTTGCCATTGCGGATGCCACATCTCTGACAGAGGCTGGCTATGTAGGCGAGGATGTAGAGAACATTCTGCTGAAAATCATTCAGGCAGCGGATTACGATATTGAGCGTGCGGAGCACGGCATTATCTATATCGACGAGATCGACAAGATAACCAGAAAATCTGAGAATCCGTCCATTACCCGCGATGTATCCGGTGAGGGCGTGCAGCAGGCGCTGCTGAAAATTCTGGAGGGAACCATTGCTTCCGTTCCGCCTCAGGGCGGAAGAAAGCATCCCCATCAGGAACTGATACAGATAGATACGACCAATATTCTGTTCATCTGCGGCGGAGCCTTCGAGGGGCTGGAGAAAATCATTGAGCACCGTATGGATCGCAGAAGCATGGGCTTCGGCGCATACCTTGGCCGCCCGGGTGAGAACGAGGAGATCGGACATCTGCTTCATGAGATGCTTCCGGAGGATCTGGTAAAATTCGGTATGATTCCGGAGTTTGTGGGACGTCTGCCGGTGACAGTAGCGTTGGACGCTCTGACCAAGGATGACATGGTCCGGATTCTGGTGGAACCGAAGAATTCTATCGTAAAGCAGTATAAGAAGCTGTTTGAACTGGACGGCGTGAAGCTGTCCTTTGAGCATGAGGCCATTGAGGCCATCGCGGAGCAGACGGTGAAACGGAAGACAGGAGCCCGGGGCTTACGTTCCATCATGGAAGGCATTATGATGGACACCATGTACGAGATTCCGTCCGATGACAGTATCACCAACTGTATGATTACAAAAGAAGTTGTAGAGGGAACAGGTACGCCTGTGACCGCCAGCAACGAGATAAAAGCGCGGGCGTAAGTCCGGAGTCAGAAAGAGTTCCGTTTGCGGGACTCTTTCGTGCATAAGATAAGAAGAAACGAAATACAAATGAGAAGGAGTGAAAAGGATTTATGTCAGAATTAACCGAAACCCTACCCGTGGTAGCATTACGCGGAATGACCATCCTTCCCGACATGGTAATACATTTTGACGTGAGCAGGGAGCGCTCGGTGAAAGCCATCGAAGAAGCCATGCTGCGTGATCAGAGAGTCTTTCTGGTAACCCAGAAGGACGTACAGGTGGAAAATCCGGGACCGGATGATCTCTACCGTATCGGAACCATCGCATCGGTAAAACAGGTCATCAAGATGCCCCAGAAAATTATCCGTGTGCTGGCCGAGGGCCTGGAACGCGGGGAACTGTCCCATTTTTCGGAAGAAGGGGACTATCTGGAGGCGGAAATTATCCGGTTTGAGAAGGACAGAGAGCTGGAGGCGCTGCCGGAAAGCGCCAGGGAAGCCATGGTTCGGAATCTGGCGGAAATCTTCAGCTTTTACTGCCAGGAAAATGGCAAGATGAACAAGGATATGGAACGTCAGATTCTGGAGGAGACCGATTTGGAGAAGCTGATGAGCCAGGTGCTGATCAACCTGCCGTTGTTCTATGACGATAAGCAGAGACTCCTGGAAGCTGTGAATCTGTCGGAACGTTATGAACAGCTTTGCCTTTTGATGAATAAAGAGATTGAAATTATGCGTTTCAAGAGAGAACTGCAGCAGAAGGTAAAGGCCCATGTGGATAAAGGTCAACGGGAATATCTGCTTCGGGAAGAAATGAAGGTTATCCGGGAGGAGTTAGGAGAGGATAACACCTTTTCCGACGCGGATCATTTCACAGAAGAAGTGCAGAAACTGAAGGCCTCCAAGGAAGTGAAGGAAAAGCTGAATAAAGAGATCTCCAGATTTCGCAATATGGGAATGAATTCTTCTGAGAGCGCAGTCCTTCGTGGTTATATTGAGACTATGCTGGAGCTCCCCTGGGACAAGGCATCCCGGGACAGCAGTGATCTGAAACGTGCTGAAGCGATCCTGAACGAGGATCACTATGGCATGGAGAAGGTCAAGGAGCGTGTGCTGGAGTATCTGGCCGTGCGGATCCTGACGAAGAAGGGAAGCAGTCCGATTCTCTGTCTGGTGGGCCCGCCCGGAACCGGTAAGACCTCTATAGCCCGTTCCATTGCGCGGGCATTGAATAAGAAATATGTCCGCATTTCCCTGGGCGGCGTCCGGGATGAGGCAGAGATACGCGGTCATCGGAGAACCTATGTGGGCGCCATGCCGGGCCGCATTGCCACGGGCATGAAGCAGGCAGGCGTGAAAAATCCGCTGATGCTGCTGGATGAGATTGACAAGGTCAGCAGTGATTACAAGGGAGATACCTCATCGGCTCTTTTGGAGGTACTGGATTCCGAGCAGAACAACCGGTTCCAGGATCATTATGTGGAGATTCCCATGGATCTGTCGGAGGTGCTCTTTATCGCTACCGCCAACGACGTACAGACCATTCCAAGACCTCTGCTTGACCGTATGGAGCTTATTGAGGTCAGCAGTTATACGGAAAATGAAAAGGTACATATTGCCCGCGAGCATTTGATCAGCAAGCAGATGGAGAAGAACGGACTGAAGGAAGGACAGCTTACTATCAGTCCGAAGGCGTTGGAGGATCTGATTCACAGCTATACCCGGGAGGCCGGCGTGCGCCAGCTGGAACGTAAAATCGGCGAGGTTTGCCGCAAAGCGGCCCGGGAGATTCTGGAGAAGAAGAAAAAGAGTGTAAAGCTCACCGAAAATAATCTGGAGAAATATCTGGGCAAGGCCCGTTATCATTATGATATGGCCAATGAAACCGATGAGATCGGCATCGTCCGTGGTCTGGCCTGGACCAGTGTGGGCGGCGATACCCTGCAGATCGAAGTCAACATCATGCCCGGAAAGGGTGAAATCTCCCTGACCGGCCAGCTGGGCGACGTGATGAAGGAGTCCGCGCGGACGGGCTTAAGCTACATCCGTTCCGTCAGCGACCGCTACGGGATTGACAAAGCTTTCTTTGGAGAGCATGATATACATATCCATATTCCGGAGGGAGCAGTGCCGAAGGACGGCCCGTCCGCCGGTATCACCATGGCAACGGCGATGCTGTCGGCGATGACAGGTATCCCGGTGTATGCCCATGTGGCCATGACCGGCGAAATCACCCTGCGGGGCCGGGTACTTCCCATCGGCGGTTTAAAAGAAAAGCTTCTGGCAGCGAAAAACGCAGGAACCAGGACGGTCATCGTGCCGGAGAAGAACCGCCGGGATGTGGAGGAGATTTCCGCGGAAATCAAGAAGGGACTGGATCTTGTCTACGCGGAGCAGATGGAAGATGTGCTGAAAATAGCCTTTCATGGAGAGACGAAATGATTATTAAAAATGTAAATCTGGAGACGGTCTGCGGTATCACTAGCCGTCTCCCGGAAAATGAATTGCCGGAGATCGCCTTTGCAGGCAAGTCCAATGTGGGAAAATCTTCCCTGATCAACGGACTTCTGAACCGGAAGTCTCTGGCCAGAACCTCGGCCCAGCCGGGGAAGACCCAGACTATCAACTTTTATAACGTGAATCAGGCCATGTACCTGGTGGATTTGCCGGGCTACGGCTATGCTAAGGTGACCCAGGAAATCCGGGAAAAATGGGGAAAGCTCATTGAGCGCTACCTGCATGGTTCGAAGCAGCTGAAGGCGGTATTTCTGCTGATTGATATCCGTCATGAGCCGTCGGAAAATGATAAGCGCATGTATGAGTGGATTGTCTGGAACGGGTACGATCCGATTATCATCGCCACCAAGCTGGATAAGATCAAGAGAAGCCAGATTCAGAAGCAGTTAAAGCTGATTCGTACCGGGTTGAACGTGAAGCCTGGAACCCAGATTCTTCCATTTTCTGCGGAGACCAGGCAGGGGCGGGATGAGATCTGGGCGCTGATTGATACGTTGATTGCGCCGGAGACAGAGCCTGAAGAAGCTCCGGAACAACCGGAAGCATAATAAGGAAAGAATCCGGCGGTTTTTCCGGATTCCCTGAAAAGAGGTTAAACATATGGACAGAAAGTACTTGAGAAATGTGGTAAACATTGTACTGTTTCTTATGGGGGTGGTGCTGGTCTGTCTTCTGGTTCCACGGTTTCTGATCTTTTTCATGCCCTTTGTGGTGGGATGGGTTATCGCGTTGATCGCGAATCCTCTGGTACGGTTCATGGAAAAACGTTTGAAAATCGTGCGGAAACACAGTTCCATGGTGATTATCATCGGAACCATTGCGTTGATTGTACTGGGCGGCTACGGTCTGATTGCCTGGCTGGCCCGTGAGATCTACGGTTTTATCGGAATCCTGCCGGATCTCTATGAATCACTGCTGGGCGATCTGGAGATTACCGGCGCCAACCTGGCCGGATTGTCTGAGAAGATACCGCCGGAGCTGGTGGAAAAGCTGGCCACGACGGTCAACAGCCTGACCGAATCCCTGGGGAATGTGATCAGTACCATCGGCGGGCCGACAGTGACCGCTGCAGGTAATATCGCAAAGAATATCCCCAATATTCTGGTAAATGTGATCTTTACGATCCTGTCCGCCTATTTTTTTATCGCAGAGCGGGACAAAATCATCCAGTGGGGGCGGGAGCACACGCCGGAGGAGCTGCGCTCCAAATGGCACTTTATCGCAGGCAGATTCCGCAGCGCAGTAGGCGGTTATTTCAAAGCCCAGTTTAAAATCATGGGCGTGGTGGCTGTGATTCTGCTGGTGGGATTCTTTGTACTGCATATCAAATACGCGATTCTCTGGGCCATTCTGGTTGCGCTACTGGATTTCCTCCCATTTTTTGGAACCGGAACTGTATTGATTCCATGGGCAGTCTTAAAGGTCTTAAGCGGCAGTTATAAGTTTGCGGTGGGGCTTATCATCATTTATCTGGTAAGTCAGCTGGTGCGTCAGGTGATTCAGCCGAAGATTGTGGGCGACACCATTGGACTGAATCCGCTGTCCACCATGGTATTTATGTACATCGGTTATAAAGTCGGCGGAATTATCGCGATGATTATCGCAGTTCCCATCGGACTGATTGTGGTCAATCTCTACGAGGCAGGAGCCTTTGACGATATTATCAAAGATGTGAAAGAACTGGCCGAAGGCCTGAACGAATACAGAAAAGGAGAGTAGGCGAAAGCCTGCTCTCCTTATTTTCAGGGAGTTACAGAAGATTTTGCATCAGATACGCGTACATCTGCTGGCTTTTGGTGCTCCAGTGGGCGCAGATGGATTCGGCCTGTTCCTTTGTTGGCACAGTGAGGGTCAGATCGATGATAGCAGAGCCTTTTTCCAGAACCCGGCAGCGGGCGGCATATTCGCCATTTCCGGTGGGGTAATAATCAGCCGGAACAGAGAGCTCATTGCGCAGCTCATAATTGTGTTCTTTCAGATAATCCGCAATCTCTTCCTGTATCTGGGAAGAGATTTTTTTGCCAAAAAATTCCAACGTTTTACGTCCCTCATCGGTGATGGAATAGAGAGAAGTATTGCGGACGGTCTTCATATGGATAAAATGCGCTTCCACCAGCTCGGACAGGGCAGTCTGCACGGTGAAATAATCAGTATATTCCTTGTCCAGCATAAATTCGGAAAGCTGTCCGTTGCTTATGGGGAAACTTACCTTGTCCAGAATATGGAGAAGAATCAATTTGTATAAGGTCAAAGTGTCTGACATGGCAGTCCGCCGTCCTTTCTTTTGAAATGTCAGGGTGTATAAAGCCGTCCCTGATAAGTATCCCGGTTTTTGAGCTCCCTGTGAATCGTATTCAGCACCTGCCGCTTGGCCTGACTCCAGAGGGGCGCGATAAGCAAATCCTTCGGTCCGTCGCCGGTCAAACGGTGAATCACCAGATCTGGGCGGGAGATCTCCAGGCAGCGGATGACCAGATCCACATATTCATCCAGGGTCAGTACGTGAAAGCCGGCATCCTTATAATAAGCGGCCAGATCCGTGTCCTTTAGAATGTGAAGAAGCTGCAGTTTAATTCCGTCTGCGCCGGATGCATTGGTATAACGCACCGTATCCAGAATCATGTCCGGCGTCTCGCCGGGCAGTCCCAGGATGGCGTGTACGACGGTTTCGACGCCGATGGCCTTCAGATGCTCCATGGCTTCGTCAAAGACAGGAAGCGGGTAACCGCGCCGGATAAGGGATGCGGTCTCCTCGTGAATAGTCTGCAGTCCAAGCTCCACCCAGACCGGTTTTATCTGATTCAGCTCATAGAGCAGTTCCAGCACGTCCGGTCCCAGACAGTCCGGGCGGGTGGCGACAGAGAGTACAGCCACATCCGGGTGGGTGATGGCCTCTGTGAAAATCATCCGCAGATGTTCTATGGGAGCGTAGGTGTTGGTGTAAGCCTGAAAATAGGCAATGTAGCGCTGTACCGGGCGTTTCCCGGCCAGGCGCTTTTTCGCGTCCTCGATCTGCTCCGTTATCGAAAGGGCAGGGCTGGAAGCAAAATCCCCGGAACCACCGGCGCTGCAGAAGATGCAGCCTCTGGTTCCCAGGGTCCCGTCCCGGTTGGGACAGGTACAGCCGCCGTTCAGGGACAGCTTATAGATTTTCTCTCCAAAGCGCTCCTGAAGGGCAGTGTTCAGGGAACGGAAGCGGTTCTGCGGCATGAAAAAGTCTCCTTACAATAGTAGTTAAGTAATAGTATAACTTTTTCTCCCGCAGCCTGTCAAGAAAGCCGGGCGAGATAGTCGGCAAAGGCGGCAATGCATTCGCGGGGATAGGGCTGTGCATTTTTCCAGAGCGGATAGACGCCGAGGGTCCGGAACACTTCAAAATTCTGATGACGGAAAATCACGTCCCTGGCCGTGCGGATATCCCGCTCGACGCTGGTGCAACTGACATGATATTTTGCAGCCACAGGGAGATAAATATCACGGCGGAGATTTTGAAGCCGCGTCAGATCCTCTGAAGCCAGAAGAACTGCGTCAGCGAAATAAGCGTATCCAAGATACTGCGCGCGGAGGCCTGCCAGCTGAAGCAGAGAGTATAATGCAGATTGTCTCACGAAAATTCCTCCTTTGTAAGAGTAAATGTAACGATTCTGGTACGGAACAGTTATGAGTAAATATTAAAAAATACGATTGGAAAAGGAAAAAACAGACAAAAAATCAGGAATTGCTATTTGGAGAGAGATGTTATATAATAAATTATCTATGTGAAAAAAAGGACAGAAAGTAAAAATAGAAACAGGAGGAAGAAACAGATATGAACGAGTATCAGGAGACTTACGAAAAAGAAATCAGCCTGATGGACCTTATGTTTTACTGCCTGAAAAAATGGCGTTGGATCGTAGCTTCCATGCTGATTCTGGCAGTGCTGGCCGGCGGTTATAAGTACCAGGCTACCGTGAAGGGGAACGCACTGAAGAAAGAAGCAGAGGCGCTGGGAGATGATAAAAAGGAAGAAAACCAGGAAAAAGGCGTCATTACCAATCCCAATGTGGAATATGGCCAGTTGGCTGTAGACAATACGCAGCAGACGCTGGAAACCATGAAGGAATACATTGACAGCTCTGTTGTGATGGGGCTGGACGCTTATCATCTGAATACGGGAATTTTAAGCTACTATATCAATACCGATGGAATGAGCGAGTCTGAGCGCGTGAATCTGCTGGCGGTCTATAAGACCTTCACAGAGGATGGAAGACTGGCTGACGCGCTGCTTCAGGCAGACGACAGTATTGAAAAATCAGAGCTGCAGTATCTGATCAGCTTTAACGTGGAGTCGTCCAATACGATGCAGACTGCTTCCGATAAGACGTCTGTAGTATATGTGACAGGCGACACGCAGAATGAGTCGACAATTTTCCGGGTTCAGATTGGGGCAGACACAGCGGAAAGATGTGAGACCTATACAGAAGCTGCGGAAGCGGCGTTTCGCGCATATGCCCGGGAGGTGCAGGGAAAGATGGGAGCCCATTCTCTGGAGCTGCTCTCTTCTTCCCGGACGGAATGTGTAAATCAGAGCGTACAGGATTATCAGACCGGTATTCTGAATACATACAGCACGCTGTATTCGCAGTTTAAGTCTATGCAGACCGATTTGAAAAATGTGAAAAATGACGAGGGCGAAACCATTGTGGTAGGCGAAGAAGTAGTCTATGACAATCCGGTCAGCGGAGCAGTCAAGTACGCTGTTGTGGGTCTGGTACTGGGAGCGTTCCTGGCAGCCTTTGTCCTGGTGGTTCTGTATCTGATGAGCGGAAAACTGGAAGGAATTGACGACTTCCGGGAAGAATTTGATATGCCGCTTCTGGGTCAGGTTACCAAAAAGAATGGCAAAAAGCGTCTGTTCAGCTTTATCGACAGCTGGCTGGTACATTTACAGGAAGGCGCGTATGCGGATATTACCTACGAGGAGCAGGTAAAGATTGTGGCGTCCAATCTGAAGGCGGCAGCCAGAGATACGGGTGTGAAGAAAATCATGCTTGCGGGAACCATTGCGAAGGAAGAAGCGGAAGCCTTTCGGGCAGAGCTTGTCCGGGAGCTGGGCGATCTTACCCTTTCATCCTATGAGCGCATCGTTTTCCAGGCAGCTGCGCTGGAGGAACTGAATGAATACGAGGGAATCCTGTTTGTGGAGAAACAGGGAGTATCCTACAGTAAAATGATAAAAAAGGAGCGTGCGCTGGCGGCAGACAGAGACGTCAGAATCCTTGGCACAGTGATTTTGTAAAAACATAGAAAGAGCCCGGCGGCCTGAAAGGCTGCCGGGCTTTTTCTGCTCTTCCCGGTATAGCTACTGTGCCATCGGGAGTGTTTCTTTCCTGTGAAGCAGGTACTCGCAGAAGATGGCAATCAGATCCTTCGGATAGGGCGTTCTGTCGGACCAGACCGGACTGCCGGTCATTCGGACGAGAAGCTGATGGCCGCCATTCCTCATCATCACATCGCGGATGGTTCGAATGTCCCGCTCCACACTGGTTACAGTGGTGGCATATTCAAAGGCTACGGTGACATAGATAGCCTTCTGAATATACTGGAGACGGGTGGGATCCTGAACAGCAAGTTCCACAGCGCGGATAAAATAACGGTATCCGCAGTAGTGGCTAAACACACCGGCCGAGTTCAGCAGAATCTGGATTGTTTGTTTCATTGATAAAACTCCCCTCATAGAAAAATAGAACAAACAGTTTACGCGAGATATTTATTTCAGAAAATGATGACGAATAAGGACAGAAAGTTCGATGAGAAAGCAGGAATCCGACAAGAAACGACAAAGATAGACATAAAGGTATCTGACTTCGGAACCTGGGTTTACAAATATACGAACTATAATATTTTGCAAAAAAATACTTGCTTTTTTCGGTCTGCTTTCATATAATAAAGCAAACAAAAAAGACAAATGTGCGCCAGAGAAAGACACTCATAGTCGAAGCGCCGTAAAACGAGGAGGATCTTACAATGTATTCATTGGATGAAGTGAAGGCAGTGGACAAGGAAGTAGCGGCAGCCATCGAGGCAGAGATGGCCCGTCAGAACAGCCATATTGAGCTGATTGCATCGGAAAACTGGGTATCCAAAGCGGTCATGGCCGCCATGGGAAGCCCCCTGACCAATAAATACGCAGAAGGATATCCGGGAAAACGTTATTACGGCGGCTGCGAATGCGTGGACGAGGTGGAGGAGCTGGCACGTGAGCGGGCGAAGAAGCTCTTCGGCTGCGAGTATGTGAACGTACAACCCCATTCCGGCGCGCAGGCCAATATGGCAGTACAGTTCGCCATGCTGAAGCCGGGCGATACCATCATGGGACAGAATCTGGCACACGGCGGACATCTGACTCACGGAAGCCCCGCCAATTTCTCCGGTACCTATTTTCATGTAGTACCTTACGGAGTCAACGATGACGGCGTGCTGGACTATGACGAGATTCTTCGGATTGCGAAGGAATGCAGACCGAAAATGATTATCGCAGGAGCCAGCGCCTACGCAAGAACCATTGATTTCAAACGGTTCCGGGAGATTGCCGATGAGGTGGGTGCTTACCTGATGGTAGACATGGCGCACATCGCGGGACTGGTGGCGGCAGGCGTGCATCCGAGCCCGATTCCTTACGCCCATGTGACGACGACCACCACCCACAAGACCCTCAGAGGACCCAGAGGCGGCATGATTCTCTCCGACGCGGCGACCGCGAAGCAGTTCAACTTCAACAAGGCTGTCTTCCCGGGCATCCAGGGCGGTCCGCTGATGCATGTGATTGCGGCCAAGGCAGTCTGCTTCCAGGAGGCGCTGCAGCCGGAATACAAGGAATACCAGAAGCAGATTGTAAAGAACGCCCAGGCGCTCTGCAAGGGACTGATGGACCGCGGCATCAAGATCGTGTCCGGCGGTACCGACAATCACCTGATGCTGATAGACCTGACGCCCTTTGACCTGACCGGTAAAGAGGTGGAGCATCTGCTGGACGCGGCCAATATCACCGCAAACAAAAACACCATTCCCAACGACCCGAAATCGGCCTTCGTCACCAGCGGCGTCCGCATCGGAACTCCGGCGGTTACGGCAAGAGGACTGAAAGAAGAGGATATGGAGACCATCGCGGAGGCGGTAGCCCTGATGATCAAGGAGGGCGAGAGCGCCACTGAGAAGGCGAAAGCGCTGGTAAAGAGCCTGACAGACAAGTATCCGCTGGATATGTAAAAAGAATAGAAAATAGTGTGTGCCCCCGGAACCGGACAGCGGTTTCCGGGGGTTTTTGACGGCCCGGATTTAGGCAAATTAAGAATTAATTAAATAGTTTTTCGTATATCTCTGTGCTATACTGAACATATATAACACTAGATATGGCAGCCGGCGGGAAAATAGCCGGGCTGCGCGCACAGGAGAGAGAGCATGGCGCAGAAAAGAGAACCTGTGATTCAGGTAAAGAATCTGTACAAGATCTACCGGGTCGGCGAGAACAAGGTACGGGCGCTGAACGGTGTGGATTTGACGATTTACCGCGGGGAGTTCTGTTCTATCGTGGGAACCTCCGGTTCCGGTAAATCGACGATGCTGAACATGCTGGCAGGACTGGAGAAGCCCACCAAGGGCGAGATTGTCATAGCAGGACAGCATCTGGAGAAAATGAATGAGAACCAGCTGGTAAAGTTCCGGCGGGAGCATGTGGGCTTTATTTTTCAGTCCTTTAATCTGCTGGGAACCATGGACGCGGTGGAAAATGTGGCGCTGCCGTTGATGTTCCGTGGGATTCCGAAGAAGGAACGGATGGCGAAGGCAGATAAAATGCTGGATCTGGTAGGACTGTCCAAGCACAAGGATCATCGTCCCAACGAGATGTCGGGCGGTCAGCAGCAGCGTGTGGGCGTGGCCAGGGCGCTGGTACTGGATCCGGAGATTATCTTTGCGGATGAGCCTACGGGAAATCTGGACTCGAACACTTCGGCAGAGGTTATGCGGTTGATGCAGAAGGTAGTTCGGGAGCGGAATCAGACCCTGGTCATGGTAACCCATGACAACCATCTGGCCAGCTTCGCGGATCGGATTTTTCATATTATTGATGGTAAGATTGTGAAGATAGAAGACAACCGAAATAAATCAGAGCAGATAGAGGGGGAATAAGGAAAATGAAGAATAAGTGGATGAAAAAAGTACTGGTGCTGATGATGTGCGGCGCGCTGGCAGTTCCGGCAGCGGGAATGGCGCAGCCCATGGTAGCGCAGGCGACAGAAGGGACTCCGGCGGTGCAGACAGCGGGAGGACAGTCCGGCTCGGGAACAGGTGCAGAATCAGGAAATGGAAAAACAGCCACGGAAAATCTGGCAGATGCCAAGAAAAATGCCCTGGATCAGCTGGAAGACTATTATGACACCCTGAAAACATCTGTTCCGGATGATAAAAAGAGTGATTTCGAAAAAGCAAAAAATGACGCTAGGACAGTCATCGAGAATATGCGTACCAGTGAACAGGTGACGGCATATCTGACCAAGGCGACTGCAAAGCTTGACACCTTTGTGCCCTCGCAGGATGCGGGCAGTAATGCAGGTAACGATACCCCCGACACCACCCCCACCACAACCAACAACAATATCATGGTAGGTGGCAACTGGGTGACTCCGGTGGCCAATGCAGGCCAGCAGGTAAACGTGGTGCTTCCGGTAGTCAATATGGGACGTACCCGTGTCAAAAATGTGGTAGTGACCCCGGTCATCAGTGAGGATGCAGCCAAATGGCCCTTTGAGATCGAGACCTCCAATTACAGTCAGACCATCGACCGTCTGCCGGGAACCGATGACGGTGGTTCCGACATGGACAGACGCCGGGAGCTGACCTGGACCCTGCGGACCAGAAAGGACGCCCCCAGCGGCTATATGCCCATTTCCTTTAACGTAACCTTTGAAAATGATGATAAGAGCCTGAGTAACGTAACTCTGACATCTTATGTGAAAGTAGTGGGAACCACAGGAATCTCAGCGGACGGCAAGTCCTCTACGCCCCGTGTCATTGTAACCGGATTTTCCACCAGCCCGGAGACCGTACACGCAGGCGACACCTTCACGCTGACCCTGCATATGCAGAACACCTCCAAGGCTACCGCGGTAAAGAATATGGTATTTGATATCCAGGCAGCCAGCGAGAGCACCGATACCACCTATGTGGCGGCTTCTTTCCTGCCCACCGCAGGATCCAGCACCGTGTTCGTGGACAAGATTGCGGCAGGCGCAAACAAGGACATCAGCATTGAGCTGGAGGCCCGTTCCGACCTGGCTCAGAAGCCTTACGTCATCAATGTAAAGATGAATTATGAGGACGAGAGCGTCAATGCTTATGAGAATACTGCCAGCGTATCCATTCCGGTGCGCCAGGAGGCACGGATTGACACCAGCAGCATTGAGGTGACGCCCCAGTCCATCGAGGTGGGCGGAGAGGCCAACGTATCCTTCAGCCTCTATAATATTGGCAAAACTAAGCTTTACAATGCTTCTGTAAAATTCCAGGCAGATTCCGTCACCGGCGGCGATACCTATCTGGGCAATATCGATCCGGGCGCAACCGGTTCCGTGGACGCGTATCTGAGCGGCGCGGCAGCCACCACAGACGATGGCAAGGTGAAAATTCTCATTACCTTTGAGGACGAGTCCGGAGAAAAAACAACCATCGAGAAAGAGATGGAGCTCTATGTGACGGAAATGATGAATTATGATGATGGAATGATGGACGACGGAATGATGGACGACGGCAGCCAGTCCCAGGGCGGTTTTAAGATCTGGTATGTCTTGGTTCCGCTGGTGTTTATTCTTGCGGTCATTGTGGCAGTTATCGTCATTCGTAAGAAAAAGGCAAAGAAAGCGGCAGCTCTTCTGGACGCAGAGGACCTGGACGGCCTGGAGGAAGTGGATCTGGGCGAGGACGCAGACGCAGAAGACACTGACGACGCAGACGATACAGAAAAGGAGTAATCCATGAGTTTTAGCGATTTGCTCAAAATGAGTCTGAGCAGCCTCTGGAGGCGGAAGCTCAGAACAGTTCTGACGGTGCTGGGCGTAGTTGTGGGAACGGCTTCGATTATGGTTATGATCTCTTTGGGACTGGGACTCAGTAAGTCCAATATGGAACAGATCGAGCAGTACGGAGGCCTGACCACGATTACGGTATACCCCAATGAAAACGGCGGCGGAATGTATTACAGCGACAGCGGCATGGCGGCGTCGTCGATGGAAGGGGGAGCTTCGGGCTCCGGCAGTAATGAACCCATTCGCATCAACGACGCGATGATTACGACCCTGTCCCAGCTGGAACACGTGGAGATAGCATCCCCGGTTCTCTCCACCTCAGCCATTGCCAAGTATGGGAAATGGGAAGCATATCTGAATATTCAGGGTATGAGTAAGGAAGCTCTGCAGAAGATGAACCTGGAGCTGACGGAGGGAAGTGAGCTGCCGCTGTCAGACTCGGAGCTGAAATTCTTATACGGCAATACGGTAATCACAGACTTCTATGACGCAAAGACGAACCAGTATTACTGGGATACAGGCCAGCTGGCAGACATTGATTATATGAAGGATCCGCTGTTTATCATTTTCGATACGGACGCCTACTGGAATAGCAAGAATGGGGGTACCGACGAGAACGGAGCTCCGGTGGCAGCGCTGAAGAAGTATCTGATTCCGGCCTGCGGTGTGATGGCGGGTACGGAAAATGACTATACGGAGAATTCCAACAGCGTGCTCTGCGATGTGGAAGCGCTGAAAATGCAGCTGAAAAAGATTTATAAGGGAAAGGCCATTCCGGGTCAGCCTACCACCAAAGCCGGCAAGCCTTATAAGGAGATTTATTACGATTCTGCTTATATCCGCGTAGACGATATGAAGAATGTTAAGGCCGTGCAGCAGGAGATTAAGAATCTGGGACTGCAGGCCAACAGCAATGCGGAATGGATGGAGCAGGTACAGCAGAGCTCCCGTTCCATTCAGGCGACCCTGGGCGGTATCGGCGCCGTATCCCTGTTCGTGGCGGCGATCGGTATCGCGAACACTATGATGATGTCCATCTATGAGCGTACCAAGGAAATCGGCGTTATGAAGGTGCTGGGCTGCGATATGGCGGCTATCCGGAATATGTTTCTGGCAGAGGCCGGCTTCATCGGCCTGATCGGCGGAGTAGTGGGAATCATGCTCAGCTATATCATTTCGGCGGTCATTAATTTTGTGGTGAGGGAGAGCTATTATTCCAACATCTCCTATATTCCTCCATACCTGACCCTGCTGGCGCTTGTTTTTGCGGTGGTGATCGGTATGCTGGCCGGATTGTTCCCGGCGCTTCGGGCTATGCGCTTAAGTCCGCTGGCAGCGATACGAAACGAGTAACCAATCCAATCAGAGACGGTAAGAGAACATGAAAAAAAACAGAAAAAGAAGACGGAAGAGCGTATTACTCCGGCTGCAATATGTTCTGACCGGGGCGGCGGTGCTCTGCGTGGCAGTCATCGCCCTGCTTCTGGTATATTCCATGCAAGACAATGAAATCAGCGGACCTGGCAGTGATGCCGGGTCTGCTCTTTTGGCGTCCGGGGGAAATGTGTTTGTGGCAGCAGGAGAGGATGCGGCATCCGCAAGTGATGAGAAAGAATTGGAAGAAAATGGAAGTGCCGAGACAGAGGGAACAGAAAAGGAAGACGACGATGCGCAGTCAAATGAGACAGGGCTTTTGAGTCCGGAAGAACTGGCTGCGGAACCCGGGGTTCCCCGTATCCGCATCGTCCTCGATCCCGGTCACGGCGGCCCCGGAACCAGCGACGAGCAGGAGCTGGGCGCGAAATACAGGGATACCTTTGAAAAATACCTGACACTGAAAATCGCCCGGGCGGCAGGGCAAGAGTTGTCCACCTACGGGAATGTGGAAATCCTGTATACAAGAGAGACAGACAAAGCCATGACCCTGAAACAGCGGGCGGCCTACGCAAAATCCGTAGGCGCGGACTATCTGATTAGTCTGCATCTGAATGCCTCAGAGGAACACAATTTCTTCGGATCCGAAGTATTCACCTCAGCTTTCGGAAGCTACTACGCCTGGGGAAAGGGTGTCGGCGATCAGGTGCTGAGCCGGCTGGTCGGCGACGGCTTCGTATCCAAAGGGGTGAAGACACGGCTTGGAAGCAAAGGGGCAGATTACTATGGAATCATCCGGGAAAGCAAGGCGCTTAGGATTCCGGCTATCATCATCGAGCACGGTTACATGGATCAGGATGACGACTGGGCACGCATGAATACCGATGAAAAGCTGGCAGAGCTCGGCAAATGTGACGCCGCCGGAATTGCCGCGTTCTTTGGCCTGCAGAAGGGGAAAAATCTGCCGGAGCTGCCCACAACCGACACACCTGAGCCTGTATCATCTCCGGTGCGTCCCGACAGCACCGATCCGGTCAACGTTTACTACACACTGACCCGTCAGGACACGGCGAACGCCCGGATCGCGCTCCACGCCGAAGATCCCGACAGCCGCGTCATGTATTATGACTACAGCCTGGATGGAGGGGATAGCTGGTCTAAACTGTATCTGTGGCCGGAAGGAACCGGCGATGATATTACCTTTATGATCTCTGTGACGGAAGCCGAGGAGGAGAAGCTACTTATAAGGGCGTATAATACCTATGAATTGAGGACGGAAGCTTATAAAAGTGAATAAAGACGGACGAAGCGAGAGAACTCCCCTTTCACCGGGTTTAGCTTGTTTTCCGCCGCTTCCATTTGCGCTGGCAGCGCCTGAAGGAGCCACTGTCTGAGGCCCTTTAGGGCCGAGTTTGGCGGTCAGGCGCGAATAAGCCGCGCGAACGGAAGCAGGAAAACAATGCGTTCCCGGTGAAAGGGGAGTTCTCTCGCTTCTGTGTATCGAATTAAGATTCTTTGAGCCCGAGTAGCTTTGCCCCATTCTTATAGAGAATTTTCTCCAGCTCTTCCTCTGTGAATCCAATCCGTTTGATGTACTCCACATCCTCCTTCTGGCCGCTCCAGGGGGAGTCGGTGGCAAAGAGGATTTTGTCGATGCCATGGTGGCGGCTCATGCGCAGAATCTGCTCTGGCAGGGCCAGGCGCAGGATATAAGCCAGATCCATGTAGTAGCTGCCGCCCACCAGAAGCTGCTCGGACTCATTTTCCATATCGTGTCCGCCCAGGTGGGCCAGGATCAGTTTGGAGGTGTCGCCTTTGTCGCCCGGGAAGACATCCTCCAGCATGTGGTGCAGGCGGGCCGGGGTGGCGTTTACCTGGCGCGGGAAGCCCAGATCCCGGCCACAGTGGATGGAGATCAGCAGTCCCAGCTCTGTGGCGTAGCCGATGATGCGCTCATAGCGGATGTCATCAATGTAGGTGTTCTGATAGGTGGGATGGAGCTTGATGCCCTTGAGACCCATGTCGCGGATAGCACGGAGCTCGCCTTTATAGTCCGGGGAGTCCGGGTGGATACCGCCGAAGCTGATGATAGAAAGGCCGTCTTCGTCCGGCTCTTCGTGGGTGATGGAGCAGGCGAATTCGTTGATATGGCGAAACTGAGAGGGCTTTGTGACGATGGGGAGCACCACGGAATGGGTGACGCCTGCCTCTTTCATGGAATGACGCAGGTCTTCCAGTGTTCCGTCTGTATAAGCCACTACCCGGCCCACCTGCTCCAGATTGCAGACTGCCCGGTGCGCCACGGTATTGGGAAATATATGTGCATGGAAATCAATGATCATGGTGAGGGTCCTCCTGTATATCAGTAAAATTTAATATCCGTATTTTGAGGGTAAAAAAATTTTCTAAAAACTTACATAGTTTAGTATAGGAGATTTTATTTTATTTTTCAAGGGCAGAGCAGGAGCAGGGGAGATTTGGGCTATGTATGGATTTTGATGATTCAGATCAAAAAAGGAATTCTGACTTTTCAGAATTCCTTTTGATGAGAGCGATAGACGGGGCTCGAACCCGCGGTCTCGACCTTGGCAAGGTCGCGCGTTACCAACTACGCCACTATCGCATCAGTTGTGTCGGCTGCTGTTCATCAGCGACATGTTGTATCTTACAGGATTTTGTTTTATTTGTCAACAGGTTTTTCAAAAAAAAATCAAAAAAATTTTCGATAGGGTGCAAACCCTTGTAAACAGGCCGATTATTTCCTATAATAGAAAACAGTGAAAAGGGATTACGATTCAGAAAGCGTAATACCTGATGAGAGCGACAGGGAGGAAGATACCGCATGAGTTATGCAGATCAGATATTTAAAGAGATGTGCCGGGACATCATCGAGAACGGCACCAGCACCGAGGGGGAGAAGGTGCGTCCTAAATGGGAGGACGGAACTTCTGCCTATACGATTAAGAAGTTTGGCGTGGTGAACCGTTATGATTTGTCGAAGGGGTTTCCGGCGCTGACGCTTCGAAGGACGGGGCTTAAAAGCTGTATGGACGAGATCCTCTGGATTTACCAGAAGAAGTCCAACAACATCCACGACCTGAACAGTCATATCTGGGACGAGTGGGCCGATGAGACCGGATCCATCGGCAAGGCCTATGGTTACCAGATCGGCGTGAAGAGTCATTACAAGGAGGGCGATATGGATCAGATGGATCGGGTGCTTTTCGATCTGAAGCAGAATCCCTACAGCCGTCGGATTATGACGAATACTTATGTATTTTCGGATTTGAGTGAGATGCATCTGTACCCCTGCGCTTACGGCGTTACCTATAATGTGACCAAGCGGCCGGGCGAGGAGAAGCTGGTACTCAATATGGTGCTGAACCAGCGCTCCCAGGACGTGCTGGCGGCCAATAACTGGAATGTGTGCCAGTACGCCATTCTACTGATGATGGTGGCGCAGGTCTGCGACATGGTGCCGGGCGAGCTGCTGCATGTGATTGCGGACGCGCATATCTATGACCGCCATGTGGATATCATTAAGGAGCTAATCACAAGACCGGAGCATCCGGCGCCGAAGGTATGGCTGAACCCGGAGGTGAAGGATTTCTACGCGTTTACCACGGATGATCTGCATGTGGAAGGGTATGAGACAGAGCCGCAGATTAAGGATATTCCCATTGCGGTATAGGTGCTTGCGACTGTTGTATGTAAGAAAGTATGATAAGTAAAAATATGTAAAAGGAGTTTTCACTATGAACTTAATTGTTGCCGTAGATAAAAACTGGGCCATCGGCTACCAGAACAAGCTGCTGGTCAGCATCCCGGAGGACATGAAGTTCTTCCGCACCACCACCACCGGAAAAGTGGTTGTCATGGGCCGCAAGACCCTGGAGACCTTCCCGAACGGTCTTCCCTTAAAGAACCGCACAAACATCGTGCTGACCCGGAATCCGGAATACAAAGTGAAGGGCGCAGAGGTGGTTCACACGGTAGAAGAGGCGCTGGAGCTTATCAGCGAGTACCCGCCGGAGGATGTATATGTCATCGGCGGTGATACCATTTACAGGCAGTTCCTTCCCTACTGCGATGTGGCCCATGTGACCCACATCGATCATGAATACATGGCTGACGCCTGGTTCCCGAACCTGGAGGAGGATCCGGAGTGGGAGCTGACCGGTGAGAGCGACGAGAAGACCTATTTCGACCTGGAGTTCACCTTCTGTAAATACGAACGAAAAAAATAGGAAATTTCACACTTTTTCTCATTGCAGTATCAAAGAAACTGATCTATAATATAAAAAATTAAAGTTCAGTACGGGTAAGACCGCGGCAGCCTCAGTGTAAATACAGGCATACGGCTGGAGTGAATTTTCAGGAATCCCCAAAGGAAAATCAGAAAATTACTGAATGAGTGTAAGGAGGAGCTTTGACATGGAAAAGAAAAATTTAGACTGGTCAAATATCGGTTTTGGTTACGTACAGACAGATAAGCGTTACGTATCCAACTTTAAGGATGGCGCATGGGATGAGGGCGGTCTCACCGATGACGCAAATGTAGTCCTGAATGAGTGTGCAGGCGTTCTGCAGTACGCACAGACGGTGTTTGAGGGTATGAAGGCATACACCACAGAGCAGGGCAAGACGGTTATCTTCCGTCCGGACCTGAACGCAGAGCGTATGGTTCAGTCTGCAAAGCGTCTGGAGATGCCGGTATTCCCGGAGGATCGTTTTGTAGACGCAGTTGTACAGACAGTAAAGGCAAATGAAGCCTATGTACCGCCTTACGGAACAGGCGCAACCCTGTATATCCGTCCGTATATGTTCGGAACCAACCCGGTTATCGGCGTAAAGCCGGCTGACGAGTATCAGTTCCGTGTATTTGGTACTCCGGTAGGACCGTACTTCAAGGGCGGCGTAAAGCCCCTTACCATCAAGGTATCTGATTTTGACCGTGCGGCGCCCCATGGATCAGGCCACATCAAGGCAGGTCTGAACTATGCCATGAGTATGCACGCTATCGTAACCGCGCATCAGGAGGGCTTCGATGAGAACCTGTATCTGGATGCGGCGACCAGAACCAACGTAGAAGAGACAGGCGGAGCAAACTTCCTGTTTGTAACGAAGGATGGCAAGCTGGTAACTCCGAAGTCCAACAGCATTCTTCCGTCCATCACGCGCCGTTCTCTGGTATACGTAGCAAAAGAGTACCTGGGAATGGAAGTAGAGGAGAGAACCGTGCCGTTCGCAGAGGTAAAGGAGTTTGCGGAGTGCGGACTTTGCGGAACAGCAGCCGTAATTTCTCCGGTAGGAAAGATCGTAGATCACGGCAACGAGATCTGCTTCCCCAGCGGCATGACCGATATGGGACCGGTTACCAAGAAGCTGTATGACACCCTGACAGGTATCCAGATGGGCCGCATCGAGGCTCCGAAGGGCTGGATCAAGGTCGTAGAGTAATTTTTAAACAAGACGGCACTTTACGTTACATAAGAGACGGGATAAGGAGACTTGTCCTGTCTCTTGTTATGTAATAGAAAATTCCGTTGGAATCTCCTATTACATAACAAAGCCCTTCGGGCAGGATCGCACTGCGGCGGAGTGGAATTGTGTCGCTGAGGCGACCCGCCGTAGGCGAAGAATCCTGCTTTGCAGGATTCTTCTTTGACGGATATCCGTTTTCAGCTTGCAAGAGGGATGGGAAGAAAGTATAATAAAAAGTAAACGAGTTTCAAAAAGGAGTGCCAGATGGCGAAAAAAAAGAAAAAGAGAAGAGTTCTCTCTTATCTGTTCAGTTATGATATGAACCTGATCGTGGCCGTCTTATTTTTGATCGTCTTCGGTCTGGTGATGATATACAGTGCCAGCTATTATACGGCCAGTATGAGTGACGCGTTCAACCATGATCCCACCTTTCTGTTGATGAGTCAGCTGAAATACAGCATCCTGGGCATTGTGGTGATGCTGTTTGTCGCCAATGTGGATTATCATTTCTGGAAGCATTTTGCGATGTTGGGGTTTCTGGCTTCGATTGTGCTCATTTTGCTTTTGAAGGTGCCGGGACTGGGCGTCACCGTAAAGGGCGCGACCCGATGGATCCGTATCCCGGGTCTTGGTCAGTTCCAGGTGGCGGAGCCGGTCAAGGTGGCGATGATTTTATTTTCCGCGACGTTGATAGGCAATTATTCCGGCAGGCTGGATAATATGAAGAACTTTATCACGGTTCTGATTCCGACGGCTGTGGTGTCTGTAATGATCCTGAAAATCAGCAACAATATGAGTACGGCTACCATCGTATTGGGCATCAGTTTCCTGATGGCCTTTATGGTATATCCGAAGTACTGGCCCTTTGTGCTGATGGGCGGAGCGGGAGCCACGGGAGTCGGAGCGCTGATTTTCTATCTGAAGCAAAAGCTGGCTTCCGGAGATGTGGGCAGTGGAAACGGTGGTTTTCGTGGCGCCCGTATCCTGGCGTGGCTGGATCCTTATTCTTATGAGTCGGACAAGGCCTATCAGTCCCTGCAGGCGCTGTACGCTATCGGTTCCGGCGGGCTCTTTGGAAAGGGGCTTGGAAATAGTATCCAGAAGCTGGGCCGTATTCCGGAGCCTTATAACGATATGATTTTTTCCATTATCTGTGAGGAGCTTGGCGTTTTTGGCGCGGGGCTGATTATCCTGATGTTTATCTACCTGCTATATCAGCTTTACAGTGTGGCACAGGAGGCGGAGGATACCTTCGGGCGTCTGCTGGCCATCGGGGTCTTTTCCCATGTGGCCCTGCAGGTCGTGTTGAATCTGATGGTAGTCACCAGCCTGTTTCCGACCACGGGCGTTACCCTGCCCTTCTTCAGTTACGGAGGAACGGCGTCGGTATTCCTGCTATTTGAGATTGGCATGGTGTTAAATGTAGAGAAGCAGAGTCGTTTCAAAAAGGAAAAAGAATTGCGGGAGGCAAGAATGGGATGAGAGAACATACAAAAGTAATTAAAATTGGCGGCCGGGTCATCGGAGGGGGTAATCCGATCCTGATTCAGTCCATGACGAACACAAAGACAGAGAATGTGCAGGCGACGGTGGCGCAGATTCAGGCCCTGACAGCGGCAGGCTGCGACATTATCCGCTGCGCGGTTCCAACCATGGAGGCAGCGGAGGCGCTGACTGAGATTAAGAAGCAGATTACGATTCCGCTGGTGGCAGATATTCATTTTGATTATAAGCTGGCACTGGCGGCCATCAAGCACGGCGCGGACAAGATTCGTATCAATCCGGGCAACATCGGAAGCAGGGAACGTGTACAGGCCGTAGTAGACGCTGCGAAAGAGCGCAGTATCCCCATCCGCGTAGGCGTCAACAGCGGTTCCCTGGAGAAAGAGCTGGTGGAAAAATACCACGGCGTCACCGCAGAGGGTATCGTGGAGAGCGCCCTGGATAAGGTACACCTCATCGAAGACATGGGCTATGACAATCTGGTTATCAGCATCAAGTCCTCCGACGTGATGATGTGCGCCAGGGCCCATGAACTGATTGCCGCAAAGACCGATTATCCCCTCCATGTGGGAATCACCGAGTCCGGCACCCTGTATTCCGGCAATATCAAGTCCGCCGTGGGACTGGGTATCATCCTGTACCAGGGCATCGGCGACACGATCCGTGTATCCCTGACCGGTGATCCGCTGGAGGAGATCCGCTCCGCAAAACGTATCCTGAAGACGCTGGGGCTCCGCAAAGGCGGCATTGAGGTCGTATCATGTCCTACCTGCGGAAGAACCCAGATTGACCTCATCGGCCTGGCCAACCAGGTAGAGCGCATGGTAGAAGATATTCCGCTGGATGACATCAAGGTGGCAGTCATGGGCTGTGTGGTCAACGGACCGGGCGAGGCCAAGGAGGCCGACATCGGAATCGCGGGCGGCAAGGGCACCGGTATGCTGATTAAGAAGGGCGAAATCGTACAGCGAATGCCGGAGAGCGAGCTTCTGGGCGCGCTGCGCGAGGAACTGTTACACTGGAACGAGAACTAGGGAGAACTGTCAATGGTAAAAATGTTCGCAGAGGTATTTCCGCCCCTGCATGTGGAAAAAGGTCTGTCAGACCTTCTGGAGCAGGTGCAGGTGGAAAAGGTCACTTCTAACCGGGCAAAAAATTTCATAAGAGTATATCTTGTGAGCGGAAAGCTGATCCATAAGGAGCAGCTTTTTCAGCTTGAAAAGACTTTAAAAAGGCAGTTGTTTGGCAACGCTGACATTACGGTAAAGATCCTGGAGCGCTACGAGCTGTCGGGACAGTACAACCCGGAGACCCTGATGGGGCTCTATAAGGACAGTATTCTTTTTGAGTTGCGTAATTACAGCATGCTGGAGTACAACCTGTTCCGGAGCGCGAAAATCAGCTTCCCGGAGAGTAATGTCCTGAAAATGGAACTTACGAAAACCACCCTGGGCGAGGACGCAGCCGATGAACTTATCCGCATTTTGTATAAGATTTTCACGGAACGATGTGGATTGGATGTGAAAATCCGGGTGGAGTTTGTGGATAAAAAGGAAGAAAAGAAGAGGCGCAGCGGCCGGGCGGACGTGGAGAAGCAGGCGGAGGCGCTGAACGCGGCCATGTGGGCGGCCAAGCAGGCAGCGGACGCGGCGGAGAGCGCGGAAAATGCGGAAAGCGCGGATGGCAAAATCGCGGCAGCAGGCGGCGCGGGAAGCCCCGACAGGGCAAAGGTCGAGAAGAAGACGGCGGCCAAAGCGGACGGCGGTAAAAAGAACTTCGGCAATTTCGGCAAGAGCGAGTACGCATATGGTAAGACTCTGCGTTCCGGCGGAGGCTTCCGAAGCAGGGGTGCCGGCAATAATCCGGATGTATTGTATGGCCGGGATTTCGATGACAGCGAGATTACAGATCTGGTGCAGGTCATTGGGGAAATGGGCGAGGTGGTCATCCATGGCCAGGTCACCGGCTGGGATGAGCGGGAGATCCGTGGCGAGAAAACCATTGTAACCATTACAGTGACGGACTATACCGATACCATCCGCATTAAGATCTTTGAGAAAAACGACGAGATGGAAGCCTTCCGGGAGAAGGTAAAACAGGGATCTTTTATCAAGCTGAAGGGTCTGACTGCCATGGATCGCTTCGATAATGAGCTGACCATCAGCTCTGTCACAGGCATCAAGAAATCCTCAGATTTCCGGACGCCCCGTACAGATAATAGCGAGCTGAAGCGCGTGGAGCTTCATTGTCACACGAAAATGAGCGATATGGACGGCGTCTCGGATGTAAAGAGCATCATTAAGCGTGCCAAGTCCTGGGGCCATACAGCCATCGCAGTGACGGACCATGGCGTGGTACAGGCCTATCCGGACGCCAGCCACAGCCTGGAAAAGGGCGATAATTTCAAGGTGATCTACGGCGTGGAGGGCTATCTGGTGGACGACCTGAAGGATATTGTCACCGACGCAGCCGGACAGAGCCTGGATGATACCTATGTGGTATTCGATATCGAGACGACAGGATTCTCCGCAGAAAACGACCGGATCATCGAGATTGGGGCTGTGCGGGTGGAAAAGGGCGAAATCTCTGACAAGTTCAGTGTATTCGTAAATCCGCAGCTTCCGATTCCCTTCGAGATTGAGAAGCTGACCGGCATCAGTGATGAAATGGTTATGAACGAGCCTGCCATCGAGGAAATTTTGCCGCAGTTTCTGGATTTCTGCAAGGGCGCGGTCATGGTGGCTCATAACGCCGGCTTTGATATGAGCTTTATCCGAAAGAACAGCGAACGACAGGGGCTGCCCTGTGAATTTACAGTAGTAGATACAGTGGCGCTGGCGAGAATTTTACTGCCTCAGCTGAACCGTTATAAGCTGGATAATGTGGCGAAGGCATTGAATGTATCCCTGGAAAATCATCACCGGGCCGTGGACGATGCGGGCTGTACCGCTGAAATCTTCGTGAAGTTTGTGCAAATGCTGAAGGAACGGGATATCTTCGACCTGAACGGCGTCAACCAGATGAGTACCCTGGACGCGGACGCCATTAAGAAGCTGCCATCCCACCACGTCATCATTCTGGCGAAAAATGAGATTGGCCGGGTGAATCTGTACCGCATGGTTTCCTGGTCCCACCTGGACTATTTCGCCCGTGTGCCCAGAATTCCGAAAAGCGTGCTTCAGAAGCATCGGGAGGGCCTTATCGTGGGTTCTGCCTGCGAGGCCGGAGAGCTGTACCAGGCACTGGTACGGTCTGCCCCCGACGAGGAGATCGCGAGACTGGTGAATTTCTATGATTATCTGGAAATCCAGCCTCTGGGAAATAACGAGTTTATGCTGCGGGGAGAGCGTCCCACCTTTGAGTCTAAGGATGATTTGATTCGTCTGAATAAAAAGATTGTGTCCCTGGGCGAGCAGTTCCACAAGCCTGTGGTGGCCACCTGCGACGTGCATTTCCTGAATCCGGAGGATGAGGTCTACCGCCGTATCATCATGGCCGGAAAGGGCTTCAAGGACGCGGACGACCAGGCTCCCCTGTACCTGCGTACCACCGAGGAAATGCTGGCAGAATTTGAATATCTCGGAAGTGATAAAGCAGAAGAGGTAGTTATAACTAACACGAACAAGATCGCGGACATGATTGAACGGATTTCCCCGGTGCGCCCGGATAAGTGTCCGCCGGTTATCGAAAATTCCGATCAGACCCTGCGTGATATCTGCTATGAAAAGGCACATTCCATCTATGGCGAAGATCTGCCCCAGGTGGTAACGGAGCGATTGGAGAAGGAGCTGCATTCGATTATTTCCAATGGCTTCGCGGTTATGTATATCATTGCCCAGAAGCTGGTGTGGAAATCCAATGCGGACGGCTATCTGGTGGGATCCCGAGGATCTGTAGGTTCCTCCTTCGTAGCCACCATGGCAGGAATCACCGAGGTCAACCCGCTTCCGCCCCATTATTACTGCCCGGCCTGCCATTACAGTGATTTCGAGTCGGAAGAGGTGCGCAAATACGCGGGTGCGGCCGGCTGCGATATGCCGGACAAGAACTGTCCGGTCTGCGGCGGTCCCCTGAAGAAAGAAGGCTTCGATATTCCGTTCGAGACCTTCCTGGGATTTAAGGGCGACAAGGAACCGGATATCGACCTGAACTTCTCCGGCGATTATCAGTCCAAGGCCCATAAGTATACGGAGGTCATTTTCGGTACAGGACAGACCTTCCGTGCAGGGACCATCGGAACCCTGGCGGATAAGACTGCTTTCGGTTATGTGAAAAATTATTACGAGGAGCGGGGGCAGCACAAGCGAAACTGTGAGATCGACCGGATCGTCCAGGGCTGCGTGGGTGTGCGCCGTTCGACGGGTCAGCACCCGGGCGGTATCGTCGTATTGCCCCACGGCGAGGAAATTCATTCCTTTACGCCGATCCAGCACCCGGCCAATGATATGACCACGGACATTATCACCACCCATTTTGACTACCACTCCATCGACCACAACCTGTTGAAGCTGGATATTCTGGGACACGATGATCCGACCATGATTCGTATGCTGGAGGACCTGACCGGCCTGGACGCGAAAACCATTCCCCTGGACGACCAGGGCGTCATGTCCCTGTTCAAGAATACAGAGGCTCTCGGCATCAGGCCGGAGGATATCGACGGCTGTCCTCTGGGGTGTCTTGGAATCCCCGAGTTCGGCACCGACTTCGTAATCCAGATGGTGTGTGACGCCAAGCCCCAGTCCTTCTCGGACCTGATCCGAATCTCCGGACTGTCCCACGGTACCGATGTGTGGCTGAACAACGCCCAGCGCTTCATCAAAGAGGGAAAAGCTACCATTTCCACAGCTATTTGTACCCGAGACGATATCATGCTGTATCTGATACATCAGGGCGTGGAGCCAAGCCTGTCATTTACCATTATGGAAAGTGTGCGAAAGGGAAAAGGACTGAAGCCTGAATGGATAGACGCCATGAAGGCGGAAGGTGTGGAGGACTGGTATATCGAGTCCTGTAAAATGATCAAGTACATGTTCCCGAAGGCCCATGCAGCGGCCTACGTTATGATGGCCTGGCGAATCGCTTACTGCAAAATCAACTATCCGCTGGCCTACTACGCGGCCTACTTCAGTATCCGAGCGTCCGCCTTCAGCTACGAGCTCATGTGCCAGGGCAAGGAGCGGCTGGCTTACTATATGGCCGACTACAAGCGCCGCAGCGATTCTCTGTCCAAAAAGGAGCAGGACAGTATGAAGGACATGCACATCGTACAGGAGATGTACGCCAGAGGCTTCGAATTCTGGCCCATCGACATCTATAAGGCGAAGGCCCACCATTTCCAGATCATCGACGGCAAACTGATGCCCGCCTTAAGTACCATCGAGGGCCTGGGCGACAAAGCGGCCGACCAGCTGGAAGCCGCCGCCAAAGACGGCCCCTTCCTGTCCAGGGACGACCTGCGGACACGGAGCAAGCTGTCAAAGACCGTCATCGACTTCATGGGCGACCTGGGGCTGCTCGGCGACCTGCCGGAGTCCAATCAGCTGTCCTTATTTGATTATGTATCCTAATAGAAAAACGTACGGAAAACAAGACGGTATCCCTTTCGCGGAGACGCATTGATTTTCCTGGTTTTGTTCGCGCGGCTTATTCGCCCCCGACCGCCAAACTCGCCCCTGCGGGGCTCAGACAGTGGCTCCTTCGGGGGCTGACAGCGCAAACAAAACCACGGAAAATCAAGCTAACCTCCGCAAAAGGGATACCGTCTTGTTTTCCTGTGTATTGGTAATGAACGCCCTAAAATAAAAAATATACCGTCTTAAACAACCGATATCCTAAATCGCAGGATAACTTAACCGTCCTGTAACGTCAGGAAAGAGAGTGTGCCTTGCTTGATCGGAGGTTAGCTTGATTTCCCGAGGATTCGTTTGCGCTGGCAGCCCCCGAAGGAGCCATTGTCTGAGGCCGAAGGCCGAGTTTGGCGATCGGGGGCGAATAAGCCGCGCGAACGAATCCAGGGAAATCAATGCGTCTCCGAGCAAGCAAGGCACACTCTCTTTCCGTCCATTTATTATGTTTTTATATCCTGTGCCCCCGCGCCTGCACCAGCGCTGTCAGCGACACCTGAAACGTCGTAATCATATCCTCGATAAATTCCTCTTCCGAGGGAATCTTCCGAAGCAGCACCCGGATAATCATCCCCGTCATACCGCTGGTATAAAAAGAAGTCAGGTACTCCCGATAAGCGTCGTCCAACGTAAGTCCAATCTCCGACTCGGCTTTTTGAATCACCATACGGATGGGAGCGGCAAAATCATCATAGAGAAAATTGCGGAGCTCATCATGACCAAGCTCTGTGATAACGCAGGTCAGAAGCTGCCGGTTCTGCTTAATATAACTCAGAGCGAAGCGGATTACCTTCTCCGGATCAGACGTTAATTCATTGCTGTCCACCACCGACAGCAGATCCTGTTCCAGCATCCAGCGCAGCAACGAATAAATATCTTCAAAATGATAGTAAAACGTCTTGCGGTTATACCCACAGTTTTCCACGATCTCCGTGACCGTAATTTTCGAAAACGACTTTTTCGTCAGAAGCTGCTTCAGCGAATCCACCAGCGCCTGCTTCGTAGCCTGACTTTGCATCTCATGTTTCATAAATCCACCATCCATCCTGCGTCATTCATCTTAGTGTACTGAATTTTCAGGTCTGAATCAAGCAAAAACGTGAAGTTTATAAAAAGTTCATCATTTTTCATAACAAAAAGAGGAGATAAACACCAAAATAGTCAAAAAATAATGCTGAAATTTATGGAATATTGTAAAAGTTAGTGATAGACAACCTGGAATGATTGGAGTATGATAGAAAAGGTAGTGTTTTACGAGGGGAAACTATATAAGCGGCAAGATACCGTGAGGATGGAGGTAATAAATGAGAAAAAAATCACATATTTCACTGGCCAGATACATTGCGCAGGACATGCAGGTTCCGGTGATGACACATCACAGGAAAGCGTTCTATCTGGGAAGCATACTCCCGGACTGCAAGCCTTCCTTTCTGACCCAGCGTCATGAGTTCAATGGAACCTTTGATCTGGTGAAGGAACGTATCTGTGTACTGTCCGCGGATTCCGGTCTGCTGTTGGACAATGGACGCGCCTTTATGCGCCGACTGGGTGAAATCATTCATTATATTGCGGATTATTTTACCTTCCCGCACAATCAGATCTACGACGGCAATCTGAAAGATCATTGCGTGTATGAGAAAGAACTGAAATTCCGCCTTCGGGAATACGTAAAGAGTGGTAAGGCCTTTCGCGACCGGATTGACGCGAAAAAGTTTGAGACGCCGGAGGCAGTCTGCAGCTTTGTTAAGAAGGCCCATGAGGATTATCTGAAAATGAAGCACGGCGTGCAGGAGGATTGTGAGTATATTGTCCGCATTTGCCATCAGGTGGTGCAGGCGATTCTGAATCTGGTAAATCTGGCGGCGGCAGGGGAGGCAGAAAAACGGTTCTGTCCGGCATAAAAGTGAGATATAAAAAGGGTCTTCGCATAAAAGCGAAGACCCTTTTCAAATTCGGAAGCTTATTTTAACAGAGAAGAAGGAACATAACCTTCAATCTTCTCACCGTTCTGTGTGAAAGAAATCTTGGTCCATTTCTGACCGTCATCCCCGGTTTTTTCTTTGATAATCGCTACCTTAGTGCCATTTTCCAGTGTGGCGCGGATATCCGCGTTGGGGGAAGCATAGCTTCGAACCTGTGCGACGCCGCCGGAGGAGCTGCCGGATGAAGAATTTCCGGAAGAGCCGGAGGTGTTGGTCGCAGCGCCCATGGTTACCAGATCGGAACGGATATAGCCCTGCATGGTATTACCGTTCAGTGTGTAGGAGATTTTATACCATTTCTTGCCGTCATTGCCGGTTTTTTCGGAAATGATGGTAGCTGTGGTTCCGGCGGGCAGTTTGGAGCGGATATCAGCTCCGGTGGAAGCGTAGGAGCGGATATTGGCTACTGCCGGACGGATGGTGACGCTGGTAGAGGCGCTTCCTGAGGAAGTATTAGAAGAACCGGAGTCGCCTGCCGGATTCTTGTCTGTCAGCAGATCGCTGCGGATATAACCGCTCAGCTTATAGCCGTCTACGGTATAAGATACTTTATACCAGGTCTGTCCGTCATCGCCCTTTTTGGAAGTAATCAGACTGACGGCTGTGCCCTTATTCAGTTTGGAGCGGATATCGCCATTGGTAGAGGCATAGGAGCGGACAGACACGCCGCTGTCAGGAACTACATAGCGGGTTCCGGATACATCGGTGGAAGAAGCAGAACCGCCCGGGTTAGTGTCGATCAGCAAATCGCCGCGGATGTAGCCTTCCATGGCAGAACCATTTTTTATAAAGGAAATCTTGTACCAGGTTCTGCCGTCATCGCCCTTTTTGGAAGAGATAACGGAAGCTGCCGTGCCGCGTTCCAGCTTTGTACGGATGTCTGCGTTGGTGGATGCGTAGGTACGGATGATAGCCACAGCCGGTTTCACATACTTCTGCCCGGATGCGGACGAACCGCTGTTGTCGGAGCCTGAGGAATTATTTGAAGCGCTTCCGGAAGAACCGGATACGCTTCCGGATACATTCAGCAGATCCGCCCGGATATAGCCTTCCTTGGCGTCGCCGCCATAGGCAAAGAACACATCGTACCATTTCAGGCCGTCATCGCCGGTGGTCTCAGAGATAATGGATACCTTGGTTCCCTGGGACAGCTTGCAGATGATGGAAGAACTGGTGGAAGCGGAGGAGCGCACATTGAGAATGCGGTTCTTGACCGTTCCGGTGGCTCTGGCTGCCTCAGTCCGGAATGTGGGCGTCAGCAGTCCGAAACAGAGTGTGAAAATCAGGAAAAAGGAAAGTAATTTCTTCTTTTTCGTATACTTCATAATAAAATCCTCCCTTGTAGAGAAAAATGGTATGAGCGGCAATTCCCGCTCATACGTTCTGCTTTCAGTATAAGCGTTTGGCAGGCAAAAAGCAACGGGACGGGCCGAGTATTAAGAATATCTTAACTTTCTTAATCTACCTGCCGGATACCCGAAATATCTGAATCAATCATCAGGGAATAATTGGTATAATACACCACAAAACCGGGCTTCGCGCCGCCGGGCTTTTTTACCTGTTTCTTCTGAACATAGTCGATCTCTACCTTGTCGCCGCCCCGGTTCTTGGAATAATAGGCGGCCAGACGGCCCGCTTCTTCGAAGGTACGGTCGGGCAGCTCCCGGCTGTTTGCCTTCACGATGACGTGAGAGCCGGGCGCGCCTTTGGCGTGGAACCACCAGTCGTTTCCGGTGGCAAACTGGAAGGTCAGCTCGTCGTTCTGGAAATTATTTTTACCCACGTAGATATCGAAACCGTCGCTGGAGACGTAGTGGTAGGGTTTCGAGGTAATTTTCACCTTTTTGCCGCCGATTTTTCTGCGGATGTAGCCGGACTCTACCAGCTCTTCTTTGATCTGCACCAGATCTTCCTCGGACAGTGCCATATCCAGGGCGGTCTGTACGGATTCCAGGTGTTCCACCTCAGACTTCGTTTCAGCCAGCAGCGTGGTTACAGCCTCGAAGGTTCGCTTGAGCTTGCCATATTTGTCAAAATATTTCTTGGCGTTCTCCTGGGCGGAAAGGGTCGGATCCAGCGGAATCGTGACCTCTTCATTGGTATAGTAATTCAGGGCCTGCATGGATTTTGCCCCCTCGGGTACGCCGTAGCCGTAGGTGTGAATCAGCTCGCCCCAGATCTTATACTTTTCCCGTTTTTCCGTATCGGCCAGCTGTCGGCTCTGCAGATCGTATTTCTTGCGGCTCCGGTCCAGGGCAGTCTGGACGATGCGGCGTAGATCGGAGGATTTCTGGCGGATGCGGGTCAGGGTATTCTTTGTGGCGTAATAGCTTTCCAGGAGTGCGGAAACGGATTCGAAGGGCTGGGCGTTCATTTCTTCGTACATGGTCAGGGGAACAGCGGAGAATTCTACCGGCTCCAGACTCTGTCCGAACTGGGAAAATGTGGTATCAGTGGATACGAAACCGGCATTTCTATAATAAATACGGGGTTCGAAATCACCGTCCTTGACAGTCTCCATAAGCCGCAGCAGCTGGTGGGACAGCATTTCCCGTTCGGGAGCAGTAAGAGCCCCTGCGGGCCGCGCGGATTCCACAGAAGCCCGGTGACAGAGCTCCTCGGCCATGACCGGGGAAAAGCCGGTCAGTGTAGTGTAGATGGCTTTGGAGAGGGGCGCCGGTTTGTCGCAGATGGCAGAAACCATTTCCACGGGAGCGACAGTGAGGGGATCCAGCTTGTCCTGGGTATGGGGAATGAAATAAGTCCGGCCCGGCAGCACTTCCCGGACGGAGCTGACCGCCAGGGACACATGCTTGATGCTGTCCAGGATCATGCCGTCCTCTTTACAGAAAATCAGGTTGCTGTGCTTGCCCATCAGCTCCACGATCAGGGTTTTCCGGCAGAGATCCCCCATCTCGTCCAGATGTTCGATATGGAAATGAAGAATGCGCTCCAGAGAGGGCTGGTTCACAGCCACGATGCGTCCGCCCCCCAGATGCTTGCGGAGCAGCATACAGAAGCCCGGCGCGGTCATGGGCGCGGGTTTATTTTTATCTGTCAGGTAGGCCAGCGGCAGACTCGCCGAAGCAGAAAGCAAAAGTCTGTACTGGTTTGCGTTGTTTTTTATGGTAAGCAGGAGTTCATCGGCCTCGGACTGGACGATTTTTGTGATGCGTCCTCCGGTCAGCTTATCGGATAACTCCTTTCGAAGACAGGATACTGTAATTCCGTCAAATGCCATGGTGAAAACGGCCTCCTTCAAATAGCTTTTAAATAAGTATACTTGACATGTGGAAAAAATTCAACTACAATAAAATCCAAATGAGCAGTGCAAAGGTTCGGAAAATCAGACACTGCGGAGCGGAGAGAACAACCATGGTAAAGAGTATGACAGGCTTTGGCCGGTGCGAGGTATCCGAAGGGGATCGGAAAATGACGGTGGAGATGAAGTCCGTCAACCACAGATATCTGGACGTGGCCATCAAGATGCCGAAGAAGCTGAATTATTTTGAATCTGCCATCCGAAGCCTCCTGAAGACTTATATTCAGCGAGGCAAGGTGGACATTTTTATAACCTACGAGGATCTGTCCGAGAGCAATATGGCGCTTCATTATAATAAGGAAATTGCCGCGGAGTACCTGAAGTATTTAAAGCAGATGGCAGAGGATTTCAGCCTGGATCAGGATGTGAAGGTGGGGGCCCTGTCCCGTTATCCGGAGGTTCTGGTGATGGAAGAGGTGCAGGATGACGAAGAAGAGCTCTGGAAGCTTCTGGAGCAGGCCTTAAAGGGCGCCTGCGAGCAGTTCGTAGCCACCCGCGTGACGGAGGGCGAGAATCTGAAGCGGGATCTGACCGCGAAGCTCGACGAGCTGCTGGTTCATGTGGATTATGTGGAGGAGCGTTCTCCGCAGATTGTGGCCGAGTACCGGGCGAAGCTGGAGGATAAGGTGAAGGAGCTCCTTTCCGATACCCAGATTGAGGAGAGCCGTATCGCTTCCGAAGTGACTATTTTCGCGGATAAGATTTGTGTGGACGAGGAGATCGTGAGACTCCGCAGCCACATCGAGCATACGAGAGCCACACTGGAAGAGAAAGAGAGCGTGGGCCGCAAGCTTGACTTCATTGCTCAGGAGATGAATCGGGAGGCCAACACGATCCTTTCCAAGGCCAACGACCTGGAGATTTCCAATCACGCCATTGAGCTGAAGACCGGCATTGAAAAAGTCCGGGAACAGATTCAGAATATTGAGTAGGGAGAATAAGATGGACAGAAAAGGAATTTTACTGGTTGTGTCCGGCTTCTCCGGCGCAGGAAAAGGAACACTGATGAAGGAGCTGGTCAGCCGTTATGATAATTACGCCCTTTCCATCTCTGCGACCACCCGCAGCCCCAGAGAGGGCGAGGTGGATGGAAGAGAGTACTTTTTCCGCACCAAAGAAGAATTCGAACAGATGATAGCCGATGAGGCGCTCATCGAGCACGCCTGCTATGTGGGCAATTATTACGGAACCCCGCGGGCTTATGTGGAAGAACAGCTGGCCCTGGGCAGGGACGTGATTCTGGAGATTGAGATTCAGGGAGCGCTGCAGATTAAGAAGCGGTTTCCGGATACGCTGCTGTTATTCGTATCCACGCCGGATGCGGAGACCCTGAAGAACCGTCTGATAGGCCGGGGAACCGAAAGCCTGGATGTGGTGGAGAAGCGTCTTTCCAGAGCTTCCGAGGAGGCCGAGGGCATTGAAAATTATGATTATTTCATCATCAATGATGATTTAGATACCTGTGTCACACAGGTGCATCAGATTATACAGGGCGAGCACAGCCGTGTTTCCCGCAATCTGGAGCTTATTAACACGATCAAAAAAGATATTAGCAAATTTCAGAAAGGTTAAGGTGAAAACATGTTACATCCGTCATATTCCGATTTAATGAAGGTCGTCAACAGCGAGGTAGAGGAGGGCGAAACTCCGGTAGTCAACAGCCGTTATTCCATCGTGCTGGCCACATCCAAGCGTGCCCGTCAGATCATCGGCGGCGAGGAGCCGTTCGTAGACGGCAAGGGCAAGAAGCCGCTGTCCATTGCTATCCAGGAGCTGGAGCAGGGTCTGATCAAGATCATGCCGGAGGATGACGACTCCTCAGATGAGATGGACGCAGAGCGCGCAGTGCTTCACGCAGATCATTACAATGAGGAGATGGCTGCAGAGCGTGCTGCAGAGGACGAAGAGTAAGCTGAAGGGGATAGAAAAGTCCGGGGGCAGACAGGTGAAAACCTGCCTGCCCTTATTTTTTACGCGAGCAACGAGCCAAAGTCTGTGCTTGCACAAGACCTTGGCGACTGCCGCGATAACTTGAGAAACTCGCGGAGCGTGTTTCTCATAGTTTCGGCAGATGTGGTTTGAAACAGAAAATGTAATGATATTTCAAAAAACAAATATTTGGAAAATATATTGAAATATATCAGGCAGTGGACTTTCTGCCGGAACATTCAGCGGATGAATTAAAAGAAAAAATGCAGAAGGCAGCACCTGTAAAGACTGCGAAGGTCGTACGCCGGGCGAATCCGGACGGCCCGAAGGGCGAGATTGTTCACGCAAGAGTGGATGAGCGTCTGATTCACGGTCAGGTAGCTATGGTATGGACCAATACCGTGGGCGCGACCCGCATTCTGGTGGCCAATGACGAGGCGCTGAAGGACGAGATGGTCTGTCTGGCCTGAAAATGGCGAAGCCGGCGGGTGTAAATCTGTCTATTACTACGGTAGCGCGTGCCGCGAAGCGCCTGAAGGAGAATGCGTATCCGGGCGAGCGCGTCTTCGTTATCACGAAGAATATCGCGGATATGGCAAAGCTGATCCGCGAGGGCGTAGAGATTGACAAAGTCAATGTGGGTAATGTGGCCAAAAGAGAAGGATCAAAAAATATAAGGTTGTGGGAACCACCACAAGAATTCTGCAGCTCATCGATGAGAAAAAACTGAATTTTGATACATCCGTATCAGAGCAGGTGTCTGAATTTCGTCATCCGGAAGTGACGGTGGGGCACCTGCTTCTGCATACCAGCGGGTTACAGGGCGATTTTGAGCGAAAAGGCGAACTGAAGGATAAGGAAGACCGGGGAATGGTCTGCGGAGTGGCCCACGATTCCAAGGCTTATCTTCTGGGAGAGAGCGGCAGTGCGGGAATTTTTTCCACGCTTTCGGATTTGATGAGTTTCGTGGAGGCGTATCTGCAGCGGGACGGACGACTGTTCAGTGAAGGGATGTTCCGGACGATTTTGGATACCACGTTCAAAGATCGAGGCCTGGGATGGAACAAGGAATACGGAAACCATATCCTGTATCATACCGGCTTTACCGGAACCTCGATTCTGATGGATATGGATACGCGGGAAGGCATGATTCTTCTGACCAACCGGATTCACCCGAGCAGAGACAATAAGGTATTTCTGGAAGAACGAATTGCGTTGAATCATTTGTGGCTTGACTAAAGATCCCAACGATCTAAAGGAAAAGTGACACAAAAACACAAATAAGTTGCACAAATCGGTAATCCCGTTGACAGAGTGTTTTTTCATTGCTAAGATGAAAATATCGAGGATATCGCGAAGGGAGAAAGCGGTATCATATCCAGTGGGAATGATTAATTTCAGGAGGGAATTTGTATGAATATCATTACAGTAAAGAATTACGAAGAAATGAGCAAGATGGCAGCGCACATTCTGGCAGCTCAGGTTATCGCGAAACCGGACAGCGTTCTGGGACTGGCTACCGGCTCCACCCCCATCGGCATCTATGACTGCCTGGCTGAGTGGTGCAAGAACGGCGAGGTAGACTTCTCCAAGGCTGCAACGGTCAATCTTGACGAATACAGAGGTCTGGATCACTCCAACGACCAGAGCTACTACTACTTCATGAATAAGCATCTGTTCAGCAGAATTAACATCGACCCGAGCCGCACCAACGTACCGGACGGAACCGAGCCGGATCCGGAGAAGGAGAGCAAGCGTTACGAGGCTCTGATTCAGGAACTTGGCGGAATCGACATCCAGCTTCTTGGTATCGGCCATGACGGACACATCGGATTTAATGAGCCGAACAGCTTCTTCGACAAAGAGACACATTGCGTAGACCTGACAGAGATGACCATTGAGGCCAACAAGCGTTTCTTTGAGTCCATCGACGACGTACCGCGTCAGGCATACACCATGGGCATCGGAACTATCATGTCCGCGAAGAAGATTCTGATGGTAGTCACAGGCGCAGACAAGGCAGACATCGTGGCAAAGGCATTCTACGGCGAGGTAACACCGGAGGTTCCGGCTTCCATCATTCAGTTCCATCCGAATGTAACCGTTATTTGCGACGAAGCAGCCATGTCCAAGGTACAGAAATAAAAAAGAAAACCCAACAAAACCCATGCATATGGAGGGGAGTGCCGTCGAGCGCTCCCCTCGTTGTTTTGGTGCGTAGTTTGTGAAAAAGAATCAGGTAAACTGGTTGGTGTCTGGATCGTAGACGTAGTCCACGGAGGCCAGGGAAGACTCGATGGCGCTGCGCTCCAGGTTTTCGGAACGGCACAGGTCGTCCAGGGATGCGTAGTGATCGCGAAGCTGCGTGTTCATCCAGCTTAAAAGCATAATAGGATCCTTAGGAATCATGGGAAATTACCTCCTGACAAAAAAGATTAGGATAACTGTAAGACATTCTCCCGGAACTTGCAAGGATTATTTTTTTCTGGTACACTGAGAGCCAGAGAGCTTGCAAAAGGAGAAGGGAAAATATGGAAAATACAGAAGAGATGAAAGCAAAGAAAAAAGCGGCGCAGCGGCTGACTACAGGTATTATCATCGGAATGACCGTAATCGTGCTCGGCTATGTGGCGTATGCCCTGGTTACGAAAAACATCAATATGCGAATTTTTGAAGTGCTGCTGGGTATCTTTGTAATTGGCTATCTGGTGCTTTCCGACGTGGTGGAGCCCTGGCTGACCGGTCTTTTGAAGGATATGACCCAGATGAGAAAGACCGCGTATCTGAAAATACTGGGGCTGGACGTTGTTGGCGCGGGAGCTTTGCTGTACTGGATTGTGGGGATGGATTCTGAGGCAGGAAATAACCTCCTGATTCCGGTACTGGTTTATTTCCTGGCAAATCAGATGAAACGGAAGCTGCGTCCGGAATTTGAAGGAATTACAGAGAAGATCCTGAAGGACCAGGCAGAAGCGTCTGACGAAGAGGAGACAGATCCGGAAGAACTGTCCGACAAAGAGAAATAAGAAAAGCGGCGGAGCAGGATTCTATGCCTGCTCTTCCGGCATATATTACAGTAAAAGCAAACCGGGAGAGCGGCCGTGAATAGAAGAAGCAGGAGAAATCCGGAATGGAAGCGGGGACTCAGGAAGGGGCTTCTGGGGCTTATGCTGGTGCTGGGCGCCTTTTTCTGGCGTAAAAATCAGGAGGCCGGACAGCAGATCCGAACCGGATCGGAATCTGTCAGAAGCGCAGAAGCGGATCCGGTGGGCCGGGAGACAAAGCGGCTTGCCCTGACCTTTGATGACGGTCCGCATCCTTATTATACGGATTTGCTGCTGGACGGTCTTGCGGATCGCGGTGTAAAAGCCACCTTTTTTCTACTGGGCGAGAATATCGAGGGCCGGGAGGATATCATCCGGCGCATGCATGAGGAAGGGCATCTCATCGGCAATCATACCTTTTACCATGTGGACGTGAACAGTCTGCCCTTAAAAGAGGCCTGCGCGGAGATTCAGGACACCAGCAGCGCCATTACCGCCATCACCGGACAGCAGGTGGAATACGTGCGTCCGCCCTACGGAAGCTGGAATAAGGAACTGGAATGTGAGGTGCTGATGATTCCGGTATTCTGGACCCTGGATACCCTGGACTGGAAGGTGAAAAATGTCGACCAGATTGTGCGGGAGGTACTATCCGATGTGGAGGAAAACGATGTGATTCTCATGCATGATTCCTACCGGACCACCGTGGATGCGGCCCTTCGGATTGTGGATGCGCTGCAGGAAAAAGGGTACGAATTTGTGACGGCGGACGAACTGATTCTGGAGTAGTGCGCCTGGGTACAAGGAGAGATACAGATGGATTTATTTGATTATATGCGGGAAAATACACAGAAGCAGGAGGCGCCGCTGGCGTCCCGGCTGCGTCCCCGGACCCTGGACGAGATTGTGGGACAGAAGCATATCTTAGGAAAGGACAAGCTGCTATACCGGGCCATCCGGGCCGATAAATTAAGCTCGCTGATCTTTTACGGACCGCCCGGCACCGGCAAGACCACCATTGCCCGTGTCATCGCCAATACGACAAAGGCGGATTTTACCCAGCTGAACGCCACGGTGGCCGGCAAGAAGGATATGGAGGCTGTGGTAAATCGGGCCAAGGATAACCTGGGGATGTATGGCCGCAAGACCATCCTGTTCGTGGACGAGATTCACCGGTTTAATAAGGGGCAGCAGGATTATCTTCTGCCCTTCGTGGAAGACGGTACGGTGATTCTCATAGGAGCCACCACCGAGAATCCCTATTTCGAAGTAAATGGAGCTTTACTGTCCCGTTCTGTGATTTTTGAATTGAAAGCACTGGAAAAATCAGATATTCTGGAACTGATTCACCGGGCTCTGACGGATAAAGAGCGGGGCATGGGCGCGTATCAGGCGGAGATCACCGACGAAGCGGCGGATTTTCTGGCGGATATCGCAGGCGGTGACGCCCGGTCGGCCCTGAACGCCATCGAGCTTGGCGTGCTGACCACGGAGCCCTCCGGGGACGGGCGGATTCACCTGACGCTGGAGGTGATGTCCGAGTGCATCCAGAAGCGGACGGTGCGCTACGACAAGACCGGCGACAATCACTACGATACCATTTCCGCCTTTATCAAAAGTATGCGCGGCTCCGATCCGGACGCGGCAGTCTATTATCTGGCGAAAATGATTTACGCGGGGGAGGATGAACGGTTTATCGCCCGCAGAATTATGATTTGCGCGTCTGAGGATGTGGGAAACGCGGATCCCATGGCTTTAACCGTGGCGGTATCAGCAGCTCAGGCCGTGGAGCGCATCGGTTTTCCGGAAGCACAGATTATCCTGGCCCAGGCGGCTTCCTATGTAGCCTGCGCGCCCAAGAGCAATTCCGCAGTCAATGCCATCTTTGCGGCTATGGAGTCGGTGAAGACAAAGCGCACCAGCGTGCCGCCCCATCTGCAGGACGCCCATTATCCGGGTGCGGGCAAGCTGGGTCATGGTACAGGGTATAAGTACGCCCATGATTACCCGAATCATTATGTAGAGCAGCAGTATCTGCCTGACGAGGTGCTGGAAGAGAAGTTTTATGAGTTGTCAGATAATGGGTATGAGAGACAGATCAAAGAGCATTTTAAGAAAATAAAGGGTGAGGCATAGACCGCTTTATGCCGGAAAAAGAACAGGACGGGGAAGTGCGCATAGACTTCTCCGTCCTGTGTGATAAGACTTACAGTTTTTCCGGCTCCGGATAATCCACGCCGAAGGTATCGACAGTCACAGTCTTCATGACCTGCGGTTTCATGGGACGATCGCGGAAATCGGTGCGTGTGGTGGCGATCTTGTCTACCACATCAAGTCCCTCGATGACCTTTCCAAAAGCCGCGTAAGCGCCGTCCAGATGGGGACTGGTCTTATGCATGATGAAGAACTGGGAGCCTGCGGAGTCCGGATGCATGGCTCTGGCCATGGACAGGACGCCTGGTGTGTGAGCCAGATCGTTCTGGACGCCGTTCTGGGAGAACTCGCCCTTGATGGAGTAGCCCGGTCCGCCGGTTCCGGTGCCCTGGGGGCAGCCGCCCTGAATCATGAAGCCGTTGATAACGCGGTGGAAATTCAGTCCGTTATAGAAACCCTTCTTCACGAGGCTGATGAAATTGTTGACTGTGTTGGGTGCGATTTCCGGATAAAGCTCTGCTTTGATGATATCGCCATTTTCCATTTCAATGGTAACTACCGGATTCTGTGCCATAATGTATTCCTCCATTTTGTTAATATCCGTATTTATCTATTATTTTAGCCGAAAACAGGGAGAACGTAAAGGAGTTTTTCGAAAATGCTGAAAGGACTGATTATACAGGCGTCCCACACAGAGGCGCTGGAGGCCGCTCTGACAGCCTCCGGGCTTCCCTGGAGGAAGGTTCCGGGCGGCAGCGGGAAAGCGATTTCCAAGGCCTCCGGAAGCCTTGGAAAGCCCAAAGAGCTATTGTGCTTGGTGGAGACAGACGCAGAGGAAAAAGCCGCGCTGGAGCAGGGCTTCTTCTGTATCGGGTATCTGAATCCGGAACTGTCCGGCCAGAAGCTGTCTGGCTGCCGGATCCTGCTGGAGGGCTTTGAGGAGATTGATCGAGAATTTCTGGAGCAGGTACATACGAGAGCCCTGGGGCTTCCAGTCACCATCGCGGAAACAGCACGTCTGCGGATTCGGGAAATGACGCTTGCTGACCTGCCCGCGCTCAATGCCCTGTGCCGGGAAAACGGGTATGATGAAATGGGAGAGGAAGAAGCGAAGGCTTATATTAAGTATATGTATGGCCTCTATCAGTGTGGAATGTGGGTGGTACTGGAGAAGGAGAGCGGCAGAATCATCGGCCGCGCCGGTTTTGGAATCGCCGATTATCTCCCGGAGGCGGAGCTGGATCTGGGATATCTGATTGACACGCCTTATCGAAGACAGGGCTACGGGGAGGAAGCCTGCCGGGCAGCGCTGGATTACGGAAGGGACTGGTTGGAACTTCCGGAGATCAGTGCTTACGCAGAGGCGGAAAACACGGCATCCTGCCATTTACTGGAAAAACTTGGATTCAGGCGGGAGCAGGAGTTTACCTGTAAAGAACAGAAAATGTATCGATACCGGAAGGACTTTGGATATTAAAAAACGGCAGTAATTAGAAATTAATGGGTTCCGCCCTTGCCGCTTCCGCCCATGACGATATCATCGTCTACCATGGGCTGCAGCCACAGCTCGCCCGGTGTCTCCGGGATATACGGCATCAGGATATAGGACGGGTAGTCCTTATCGTGGTAAATCTTGTAGTTGATGGTGTTCGCACTCGGGAGAGGTCCTAAGTGATCCATCTTAGCCTGCCATGCGCCGGACTGAGGCTGGAAGTTTAGTTACTGTTCACGGTGTTCACAGTAACACGCTGCGCTATGCACAGAAATTACGCGGCTCGCGTAATTTCGCGCGAAATACACGAATTACGAAAAAATGAGGTAAATGTTATGGCAGAATACACCTGGGCCTTTGATAAAAGTTTTTTAGTTTTTCTGGGGATTGCATTCCTTTCAATGACGATAGCGACGAAAATACGATCCATGATTCCGATGCCGCTGATCTACGGCGTGATATTTATCATTGGCTTCGCCACAGGTAACCTGCCGAAGGATATGCTGCTGTCGGCCAATATGATCGCGGTGGGAACCATCGCCTATAACGTGCTGGTGGTTCATTCTGGTACGATGATCAATTTCCGGATGCCGAGGGCGAAGAAGAAGGAGACGCTTCTGAGCCTCATATCGCTGGCGGCGCTTCCTGTGCCATTGCTTCCCGGGCCGTGTTCGCAGAGCATCCGGAGCTGGCCGTATTTCCGTGGCTGATCTTCATGCTACAATCTACCGTATTGGCAAATGTGCCGATCAACAGCTACATCACTGCGCTGCTCTTCGGTATTGTACTGGGGGTTGGTATCCTGACATTGTTTGTGTAAGAATACAGGTGTAAGACGAAATTTTCGAAATGTATTGGGAAATTATATAGGGGTGGAAGGGAGCGTCATTTTCAGATGGCGGTCCTTTCTTATTGGAAATAAAAAGATAGCAGCCTGCGGGGCAGGCATTCAAATCTGGTATGCAAATGCGTTGGCAGATCGGGTGGAATGTGATAGAATATCATTGGGTATGCAACCTTGCCGAATGGCATCCAAAGCGGAGCGTGTATATCCGAAGGATATGGGAAAATAACCATAACTGTGAAAATTATGTATCAGGAAGGAAACGAACACCTTGTATAATTTATACGAAAAAATAAAAAACGGAGAAGACGTAAGACAGAGCCTGTCCATCATGCGGGGACTTCTGCGGGATAAGAAAGAAGGACCGGCGGCAGGTCTGTGGCTGGATGAGAAATTCGAGGAGGAGCCGGAATTCTGGCTGTCCCTTTTGAAATCCGAGGATCCCAAGATTCGGAAAAATGCGGCTCTGGTGCTGGGACTGCTGGGCAGAGACGAGTGCAGGGACGCGCTGCTTGCAGCCTATGAGAAGGAAGAACAGCGCTTTGTAAAGAGCGCCTATCTGCTGGCGCTTCAGGGCTGCGACTGCGAGGAGCAGCTGCCGTTTCTGAAAGAGCGCAGACGTATTCTGCTGGGAGAAAAGCGGACCGCAGAAAACGATAAGCATCTTCGCGAAGAGCTGGAAGCCCTGAACGGCCTGATTTCCGAATATGAGACTGCGAAGAAACGTCGGTTTACAGGCAAAAACGAACTGTCAGATGTGATCCTGACCACTTGGAAAGACTACCGGGATCTGACAGCCTGTCAGATCACCTGCGGTGAAGTCACCATGATGGGATCCGGCATGCGGGTAAAAGACGGGGATCTCAGAGAACTTCTGTCCATCCGAACCTGGCGGGAACTGCTGTTCTGCCTGGATATCGATGAGGTATCCCGGGAAAACGCCGCCAAAGAGCTGGCAGAATCCAATCTGCGGGAAGTCCTGAAGCGATACTACGAGGGCGGCGCTCCCTGGCAGTTCCGGATCGAATGCCGCAGCAAAATGAACCTGGAGGAGCGCAGCCGCTTTACCAAAAAACTGGCAGACGGCCTGATGCTGGAGACCGGCGGCACTATGCTGAACGATACGTCAGATTATGAGGTAGAGCTTCGCCTTAACGAGAAAAAATCCGGCGGATTCCTGCCCTTACTTAAATTCTCCGGCCTGCCGGATCGCCGCTTCGCCTACCGGAAACACAGCGTGGCAGCCTCCATGCAGCCTGCCCTGGCTGCCGTACTGGCAGAACTGGCAAAACCTTACATGAAAGAAAATGCCCGGGTGCTGGATCCCTTCTGCGGCGTGGGTACCCTGCTCTTTGAGCGGAACTACGCAGTACACGCCGACACCCTCTATGGCACCGACATCTTTGGCCCGGCCATAAAAGCCGCCCGGGAAAACGCCGCCACAGCAGGCATCCCGGCCCATTTCATCAACAAAGACATGCGGGACTTCAGCCATGAATATAAATTCGATGAAATCATCACCGACATGCCCGGCGAGGGCAAAAACCGCACCGCCCACGATGTGGACTGTCTGTACCGCGCCCTGTTCGAGAGGGCAGAAGCATTGCTGAAGTCCGGCTCCATGATTTTTGTATACGCCCATGACCGGGGCTACGCAAAGCGCTGGATACGGGAGAACAAAGGGCTTAAGCTTGAAAAAGAGTGGCGGATCAGTGAGAAAGAGGACACCTGGTATCTGGCAGTCCGCTATGAAGGATAACTGGAAAAATGTGGAAGAACAAGAAACGAGAACAGACAGAGCATCCGGAACGCGGAACCGGGTGCAGCATCAGAAAGCAGGGGCTGCTGCTGGCATGCGCATTGCTGGGGATATTGCTGTGTGGGCCGCTTAGCGGCTGCGGGCAGGAAAAAGTGGCGGAGGCAGAAGCCTCAGAGAAGAAATCCGAAGCGATAGAACAGAAAAATCCAGATGTCGGAGAACAGATTTCACGTATCGGTCTGATATTGACCAGCCGGGACGATCCGGAGAATGAACAGGTACAGACAGACTTTGAGAATCTGGCGGAAGCTCTGGGCGCAGAGCTTCATGTAAAGATGCCGGACGTATCCGCTGCAGAAGCAGACGAGGCCCGTGGGCTGGAGTATCGTACCTTTGCCCTCTGTGACGTAGATCCGATAGAGTATCAGATGCTGGCAGTCAACGAGCTGATGGCCGAGGACGTAGACGTAATTGCGATTCACGCCAATCATGAAGAAGCGCTGGAAAGTGTTCTCTCAGCCGCACGTAGTGTCGGCGTCCGCGTGATAGCGTTTGAACAGCCGGTTACGGATGCAGGCTGTGATGGATATGCGGAGACATCGGAAGAGGCAGTGGCAGTAATAAAAAGTGAATAACGGACGGAAAACCGGAACCCAGCCCGGGGAATTTTTCTTTCGAGGTGTTCGGACGCTTCGCGGACACCGTAGTGAAAGAAAGATTCCCCGGGCTGGGTCCCGGTTTTCCTCTTTTTCGTCCGTCTTATTATTCCAAATTCAAACTATTCTTCATAAAGTAGGCCGTCAGCCAATAACAAACCCCACCCTGCATCAACGAAATTAAAGCCGAAATAACCGAACTAAGCCAGAAAGCCGTCGTATTAGACCAGCTGGCCGAAAACATATGAGCCGTGAACGACAGACCGGAAAACAGAGAAGTCCCAGTGGAATAGGTAGTAGCAGTAATTCCGGTCAGAATACCGGCAATTACGTTAGAAAGAATCGTAACGCCCACAAAAATACCGACAGAAGACAAAATTTTATGGGTATGAAAGCTATGTCCAATGGTAATACACATATAGTAAATCAGGATACTCGCCATTTCCGATAAAACAAAAAGCGGAATCCACACAAGCCCTGCAGCAACCGGAGATACCCCGAAATTGTCCCGAAAACTGATAAACAGAGTAGGGACCTCATCAAAGACCGCAGAGATCAGATCCTTGTTCAAAAGCATCACCAGAATAGAAAGAATGAGAAGCACCGTATCGATGGCAATCCAGACAGTCGTCACGATCAGCTTTCCCCAGATCTGTTCATGGACAGATACCGGAAGCGTGTGCATCAGGTACCCTTCATCTGTGAACAGATTTTTTTGAAATCGCAGGATCGACAGATAAATGGAAGTAATCAGCGCGATGGCGACCAGCGCGATGACATAAAAAATAATCAGAGATGTGTCCGCAAAGGTCATCCAAACATTCCCGTCGTTGAAGCGCGGACGGTTCAGCGCCAGCTGAACATAAAAGCGGCCGAAAATCGTAATGGCAATGAGCCCCAGATGCAGCGGAATCATCAACCGGTTCACTGCCTTAAATTCGTATTTTATCAATTTTCCTAACATCTGAATACCTCCCTGAATAAAGTGTCCACCGATTTCCCTTCCTGCTCCCGGATAGCATCCACGGAAGTATGCAGGCGGATGTGGCCGTTCTGGATGAAAATCACGTCGTCCAGCACATTTTCAATATCGGAAATGAGGTGAGTCGAGATCAGAACCGACGCATTTTCATTATAATTGGAAATGATTGTCTGGAGAATATAGTCCCGGGCTGCCGGATCCACGCCGCCGATGGGCTCGTCCAGGCAGTACAGGTCAGCGTCCCGGCTCATAACCATGATGAGCTGCACCTTTTCCTTGGTACCCTTGGACATGGTGGACAGGCGGGCCGTCGGGTCGATGCCCAGACGCTGGAGCATATCTTCGGCGCGGTTCCGGCGGAAGTCCGCGTAGAAATCGCAGAAGAAGTCCAGAATGTCGTTGACTTTCATCCAGCTGTTGAAATACGTGCGTTCAGGCAGGTAAGAGACGACTTTTTTGGTGTCAGGGCCGGGCTCATTTCCATTGATGTACAGCTGTCCGGCGGTGGGAGCGAGCAGGCCGTTGATAAGCTTGATCAGGGTCGTCTTGCCGCTGCCGTTTGGTCCTAAGAGGCCGATGATGCGGCCCCGGGGTAAGGTCAGGTTCAGGTTGTCCAGGGCAGCCTTGGAGCCGTATTGCTTGGTGAGCCCTGTACAGGTTAAGAGTTCGTTCATTTACACTTCCTCCTTGCTTTCTTCGATGAGAAGCTGAATGCTTTCTTCTCTGGTGTATCCTAAGTGAGCCATGGCTTCCAGAAACTGATAGATCAGGTCGTGGGCCAGCTGGTGTTTCAGATTTTGCATAATGGCGGTGTCCTCGGTGATGTATCTGCCGCTGGTGCGCTGAGTGTAGACCAGGCCGCTGCGTTCCAGCTCGGCCAGAGCTTTTTGCATGGTGTTGGGGTTGACGGCGGCTTCGGCGGCCAGTTCCCGCACGGATGGAAGCTTTTGGCCGGGCTTATAGATGCCGGCGATGATTTTGGATTTGATGATGTCTTCCAGCTGTAGGTAGATGGGACGGGTGTCATCAAGGATCCAGGGCATGGGATCACGCTCCTTTCACATAGTTACAGACAAATTGTATTACTTAATTAGTACAATAGAATATTCATGAAAAAATGTCAAGGATATAGAAAGAATCTTCAGAAAGTCTTAATAAATAAGGGGGACGGAAGGCCGGATCAAACGGTAACCCGGGCATCAAGCCCGTCAGGTTCGCTATCAGAGCAAGAGTAGAGATAACAAGATTTTTATACCACCAAGCTCCCCAAAGGCCTCCAGCTTCTCCATAACAGCATTCATAATAACTTTAATACTCCTTTCTTATCATACAAGCACATATTACATATACCCCTATTGGTATATGACTTGTAACGACACACTATACCCATAGGGGTATAAAGCCAAGACACAAAATATAAAAAACTGCAACTCTCCGGCCCCTCTCTTCCGTCCGTCTTAGAATAAGTAAGCAGGAGATAAAAAATCCTTGACTTCAACCCTACTTTAAGGTTTAAAATAAAATCAGAGTAGGCTATTTTTATCCGAAAGCATTATTTTGCCAAAAGCATCTGTAAAAGGAGGATTTCAACATGTCAGATCAGAAAACACCCGGAACCGGCGGTGATCACTATATTTCCTATGAGGAGCGCACCGGCGGCGAATCCACCGTATACTTCACCAAAAACCTCACCGCAGAAGGACTGCATAACATATTTCAGAAAGTAGGCGGCCACCTGACCGGCAAAGTGGCAGTGAAGCTGCACACCGGCGAAAAGCACGGTCCGAACATCATTCCGCGTCCGTGGGTAGAAGCACTCATCAAAAACGACATCCCGAATGGCAACATCGTCGAGACCAACACCTATTACGAGGGCGACCGCTACACCACCGAAGCCCATCGTGAGACTCTGAAAGTCAACGGCTGGACCTTCTGCCCCGTAGACATCATGGACGAGGACGGCACAGCTCTGTTCCCGATTAAAGGCGGCAAATGGTTCAAAGAAATGTCCGTAGGCAAAAACCTGGCGAACTACGACTCCTTCCTGGCTCTGACCCATTTCAAAGGACATACCATGGGCGGCTTCGGCGGATCCAATAAGAACATCGGTATCGGCTGCGCAGACGGCCGCATCGGAAAAAAATGGATCCACACCGTAGAGGGATCCGACAACCAGTGGAGCATCGCCGAAGAAGAATTCATGGAGCGCATGACCGAATCCACCAAATCCGTCTTTGACCATTTCGGCGATAAGATTGTATACATCAACGTTCTTCGCAACATGTCAGTATCCTGCGACTGCGAAGGAGTGGCAGCAGAGCCGGTAGTCACCCCGAACATCGGCATCGTAGCCTCCACCGACATCCTGGCCGTAGACCAGGCCTCCGTAGATCTGGTATACGCCCTGAATGAGCATGATCATCACGCCCTGGTAGAGCGCATGGAGACCCGCCACGGCCTGCGCCAGCTCACCTACATGAAAGAGCTGGGGATGGGAAATGACCGGTATCATCTGCTTGACATCGACGAGAACGACAAGGAAATCAGCGTAAAAGAAGCGGTAAAGGATGTAAAGCCGTTCCACGCGGAATAAAATTCAAAAATTGCTTGAATAAAAAAATAAAGGAAGCGGAAGCACCGTGTAATTGTCAGATGGACAATTTACGGTGCTTTTTTGCTCTACAGGAATTACTGTGCCACATTAAAACACGAAAGCCATGCTTCCGATAGAGCAAAAAAACCTCCGGGGGGATGCGCACTCTTTTTTTATGAGAAGAGAAAAATGTTCCTTGACATACCTAGATTTCCTATGTAATATAAAAGCATAGAAAATCTAGGTATTATTTTGGAAACGAGAAAACGGAAAAGGAGGAATTTCCCATGGACAAGAAAATGATGGCGATCAGCACGTCCATGCTGGTGCTGAAGCTTCTGGAGGAGGGCGACCTGTACGGCTACCAGATGATCCGGCTTCTGGAAGAGCGGAGCGCTCGGGTCTTTTCCCTGAAGGAGGGAACCCTGTACCCGATTCTTCACAGCCTGGAGGAGCAGGGGGCGGTGGAGAGCTATGAGCAGTGCGTGGAAAATGGCCGGAAGCGGAAGTATTACCATCTGACGAAGGGCGGCGGAAAGTTATTGAAGTCCAAGCAGCAGGAATGGCAGGAGTACGAGCGGGCCGTCCGGAATGTGCTGAAGGGAGGCGTGGGCTTTGCGGGATAAGATGGATTTATTTTTGGAGACGGTGGATGAGCAGATTGCCTGCAGGCTCTGCCATGCGGAGATTAACGAGGAGCTGCGGGGGCACATTGAAGACAAGGCGGAGGACTACCGAGGATATGGGCTGTCGGAGGAAGAGGCGCTTGGCCGGGCCATCCGGGATATGGGCGAGCCGGATGTCATCGGGATGGAGTTAAACCGGCAGCATCGGATCCGGACGCCCTGGCCGCTGCTTGGAATTATCGGGCTTTTGCTGGTGATTGAATTGGGTGAACTGGTGGCGTTCGGGGGAAGTTGGAACAGTCTGTCGGATCTGGCTTACAGCCTTTCTGATGGAACCTGTTACATCTGGGGGCTTGGGCTCCTTCTGATGATGATGTATCAGGGTTATCCATTTTTGCTGAAACATGCGGGCGCAGTGGTGAAAACCATTGGAATTTTCTGCGGCGTGCTGGCAGCGGGCGGCTTTTGTCAGAGGCTGCTTGCAGGCTATGGCTCTGAAAATATGACGCTTTATCGGCTGTACAGCTCCGGTTTCCAGGTGCTGATTCTGGGACTTGGCGTCCCGGTGTCGGCAGTCTGGTTGTATCGAAGACGGGCGGGAGGCTGTCGAGCCATCGCGCTCCTTACCCTGGCGCAGGCCTTTTATCTGGCTGCCCTCCGTCTGTCCCGGGGTTTCCGACCCGGCGGCTCCTGGATTCCGGTGCTGTGCCTGCTTCTGACCTGTCTGGGAATCGAGCTCTACATGGCGGTCAAAGGCTGGTTTGGCGGGTCTGCCGGAAAGGCCATCGCGGCGGCTATCCTTGGCTTTGCGGTACTCCTGACCCTCTGGGCCGCGCCGGGAAGTCAGGCGCGGGAGCTCTGGAACCGCTGCATCCATCCAGAGGCCTACGCGGCTAACTCCACGGCCTGGGATGACAGTTATAATAACATGCTGATCCGGGAGCTTCTTAGCCGGGCGGAAAATTTGGGAGAGGTACAGCTTAGCAGAGAGGAGCTTTTGAATTACGGCACCGGCGAATGGTATTATGGGAAAAATGGGGCCGGACACTGGAAGGATCAGCGCATCGGCGAGACGTCCGGGGAGGACAGCCCATTTTCCAGCTTCGCGGCCTACCGGGAATATCGGCTTCAGTTTCTGGAGCATCCGACGCTGGAAAAGATTCTCCCGGATAAATATCAGAGCAATTACCGGGCTGCCTGGTGGGTACTCCATTACGGACGCATTCCGGCCGCCGCGCTGATGTTGCTCAGTGTCAGCCTTCCGGCCGCCCTGCTCTTCCTGACCTTCCGTATCCGTAATCGCCTGGGCCGCACCATAGCCCTCTCCGGCGGCCTCCTCCTGACCCTGGAGACCGTCATCTACCTGGTAGAAAACCTGGGCTACCAGTTCAGCCATTTCTCCAACCTTCCCTTCCTGGCCGAAGGCTGGAGCAGCATCACCATCACCGCGCTGGCGGCAGGAATGGTACTGTCCGTGTGGCGGTATGACCGGGTGGTGACGGAGAAGGAGAAAAATAAGAAGAAAGAGTGCGAGACCGTAGTGTCATAAAAACAGAGTCCCCTTGCAAGGTGTTTCACACACCCGGCAAGGGGACTTCCCATTTCTATTTCATATTTGCGAATCGTTCCACCGCCTTGGTGAAGCTCTCGATGGTCTTATCCGCGTCCCCATGCTGGATGCCGTCCCGGACGCAGTGCTGGATGTGGCCTTCCAGAATCACCTGACCGGCCTTGTGCAGGGCAGATTTGGCGGCGTTGATCTGGGAGAGAATGTCTTCACAGGGGATATCCTCGTCGATCATGCGGTCGATGGCCTGAACCTGGCCGATGATCTTTTTTAATCTGCGGTGCAGATTATCTGAATCCATGCATTGTTTCATAAAATGATACCTCCCGGAAAATTCATATATTAGCCCAATTATAAAAGGAATCCATGGAACTGTCAAGCGAGCCGAAAGGAGCCAAAAAGGAACAGGACAGATAAAAACCAAAGGAAAATGCAGGCTGGAATAGATAAAATCAACTGTACAGACATCTTTCCCTGCGTTATAATACAGCATAACAGCACTCTGCGTCTCAGGCTTGGAGCCGACGCAGAGCAGATGAAAAATGTTAGCGTATAGAAACGGTAACAGAAAAGGACGAGGAGCAAAATTATGTACAAGGAAGTCGCAAAATTAATATTATACCGGGATCTGGGAGAAAACAGCATCCTCCGGAAACTGGCCGGTATTTTTGAGGATTATGAAAAGGATAACTGCAGCGCGGCAGAGCTGACCACGCGGATCTACGAGCAGATGAAGGCGCTTCTGGATCTGTCTACCGTATACGGATTCGACGAGAATCTCTGGCACAATTACCTGACCTTTATTCTTCTGACCAACGAAAATTCCTTCAGTATGACCAGCGAGAAGGTGGGAGCCAACGACGGAACCGTGAACCATTTCGCAAAGGCAGATTTCAAGGTGTTCAAACACCTGTTTGACTTTGATTTTAGCGCCATTGAGCGGGATCTGGAGATTGACTGCTTCAGCACCGTCTGCCACTATAAGGCCATCGGCAAAAAAGAGCGGATGTACAATAAAAACGTCAGTGAAAAGGTACAGGCGGTGAGCCGTCAGATCGAGCAGGCAGAAGATGAAAATGAAATCTTCAAAATAATTACAGATTTTTACAAAGCCTACGGCGTAGGTATGTTCGGTCTGAATAAGGCCTTCCGCATCAAGGCGGTGACGAACGGCGTGGAATTCCTGCCGGTCAACAATACAGAGCAGGTGCTTTTGAAGGACCTGGTAGGCTATGAAATTCAGAAGAAAAAGTTGGTTGATAATACAGAGGCCTTTGTAAAAGGTCTTCCGGCCAATAATGTACTGCTGTTCGGAGACGCCGGTACCGGCAAATCCACCAGCATCAAGGCCATTCTGAACGAGTATTACGATCAGGGTCTGCGTATGATTGAGATTTACAAGCATCAGTTCCAGGATCTGTCCAGCGTCATTGCCCAGATCAAGAACCGGAACTACCGCTTTATCATTTACATGGACGATCTGTCCTTCGAGGAGTTTGAGATCGAGTACAAGTTCCTGAAGGCTGTCATCGAGGGAGGTATGGAAACCAAGCCGGATAATGTGCTGATCTACGCCACCTCCAACCGCCGCCACCTGATCCGGGAGACCTGGGGCGATCGGAGCGACATGGAGCAGGACGAGGGCATGCACCGGTCCGACACCATGCAGGAGAAGCTGTCCCTGGTGGCCCGTTTCGGCGTGACCATCAATTTCTCCAAGCCAACTCAGAAGGAATACTTCCAGATCGTCACGGAGCTTGCGAAGCGCTACCCGGAGATTACCCTGACCGACGCAGAGCTTTGCGCCGAGGCCAACAAGTGGGAGCTGAGCCACGGCGGTATCTCCGGCAGAACAGCCCAGCAGTTTATCAATTATCTGGCGGGAAAATCAGAGAACGCGTAAACCCAGAAGCGTAGATTGCGGAAATATAAGGACAGAAAAATAGGAAATATGTAGCAGGAGGTGCGAGTGTGCATCTCCTGTTTTTACGTGAGCAACGAGTAAAATTCGCGAAGCGTATGTTATCTCTTTATTACCGTCGTGTCAACCTCCGCTCCACCACATTTAACCCCTGATACAGCCCCATAGCCAGCCCGCACAGGATGACGATGGACATCAGCACCAGATCCAGCTGAAACACCTGGCTGCCATAGATAATCAGATACCCAAGCCCCCGGCGGCTGCCGATAAATTCTCCGATGATGACGCCCACCAGGCAAAGTCCGATATTGACCTTCATGGTATTCAGAAAAATGGGGACGGAGCCGGGCAGCACCACCTTCCGGAGTACGTCGCGCCTATCGCCGCCCAGTGTGTAGATGAGCTTGATTTTCTCTGCGGAAATCTGCTGAAATCCGGTATACAGCGTCAGAATACTGCCAAAGACCGCCACGGAAATTCCGGCCACAATGATGGTCCGCATATTGGCGCCCAGCCAGACGATGAGAAGCGGGGCCAGGGCGGATTTGGGCAGACTGTTTAAGACCACCAGATAAGGCTCCAGAGTACGGGACAGCCCCGGCGACAGCCAGAGCAGCACGGCGGTCAGAAGACTTAAGAGAAAGACCAGAAGAAAGCTCACCAGCGTCTCCAGAAGCGTCACGCCCACATGGAGAAATATGGAGCCGTCCCGGCCCATGGAGAGAAAAGTGTGGATCACCCGGGTGGGACTGCTGAAAATAAAGGCGTCGATGAGGTGCATCCTCGTGCTGGCCTCCCATAAAACCAGAAAGCCAAGGAAAATGAGAAGCCTTGCCAGCCGCACCCGGTTCCGGAGCCGGGTCTGTTTTTTCAGAAAATTCTGCTGGGCCAGGGAGCAATTTGCAAGATCAGGCATGGTCGTTCAGCTCCTTCCAGATGGTGTTGAAATAATCCTTGAATTCCGGCGCGCTGCGGGAACGCATGGGCGTGCGGTTAGCCAAATCAAACTTGACAGACACCCGTTTCCGGATGCGCCCGGGCCGCGCCGAGAGCACCAGTACCTCGTCGGCCATACTGATGGCCTCCGACAGATCGTGGGTCACAAGAATCGCCGTCTTCTCCTCCTTTTTAATAATCTCATAGATATCATCGCAGACCGTCAGCCGGGTCTGATAATCCAGCGCTGAAAATGGTTCGTCGAGAAGCAGCAGGTCGGGCTCCAGAGCCAGAGTGCGGATCAGCGCTGCCCTTTGCCGCATGCCGCCGGAGAGCTGGGAGGGACGGGCGTTCCGAAAGCCGGACAGACCGTAGGAGTCCAGCATGTGATCGACTTTTTGAAGCTTTTCGGGCGTTTTCTGATGCTGGATTTCCAGGCCCAGCAGCACATTGGTGTAGACGGTGCGCCACTCAAAAAGATGGTCTCTCTGGAGCATGTAACCAATGTTGGCCCGGGCTTCCCGGACCGGCAGGCCGTGGAGCAGGATACGGCCCTCCTCCGGCAGAAGGAGGCCGGAGATCAGGGAAAGCAGCGTGGATTTTCCACAGCCGCTTGGCCCCACAATAGCCAGAAAATGGCCGGCTTCCAGGGTAAAAGAAATATCGGAAAGAGCCGGAGTTTCGCCCTCCGCCTGATGGTAGGCGAAGCCGACATGCTCCAGCGTAAGCAGCGGATTCATAGGCAAGCCTCCTGATACTATATAGTTAGTTTATGGAAAAATAAAGAAGGGTGTGACTGAAACAAGAAAGAACCATTTACATCATGGTTGATCAAAGTTCAACCATGATGCAAATATGATGCAGATATGATACACTCTATCATATAGAAGGAGAGAGTAAAATGCTGCAAATCTTAGTGGTGGAGGACGAACACTCCATTTCCAATCTGATAAAGGTCAACCTGACCAGGGCCGGGTATGCCTGCGACTGCGCCTACGACGGGCTGGCGGCGGTGGATATGCTGGATAAAAAGCCCTACGATCTGGTACTTCTGGATATCATGCTGCCGGGCGCGGACGGCTACGAGATCATGGATTATATCGCGCCCCTGGAGATTCCGGTGATTTTTCTGACGGCGAAAGCGAGCGTGGCGGATCGGGTGAAGGGACTCCGCATGGGGGCGGACGATTACCTGACCAAGCCCTTTGAAATCATCGAGCTTCTGGCCCGGGTGGAATCGGTGCTGCGGCGCTACCATAAGACCGAACAGGTGCTGACTGAGGGCGACCTGGTTATCGATACGGCCTCCCGGACGGTCACAAAGAAGGGCGAGACCATCAGCCTTACGAAAAAGGAATTTGACCTTCTCCTGCTCTTTGTGCGCAATAAAAATATCGCCCTTTACCGGGAGACCATCTACGAGCGCATTTGGGGCGGCGAATACATGGGCGACAGCCGGACCGTGGATCTGCATGTGCAGCGGATGCGGAAAAAAGCGGGCCTGGAGGAGCAGATTCAGACCGTGTACAGAGTAGGATACCGCTATTGCCCGTAATCAGTACGGGGAATAAAGCTATCTGCGGCAACTGGTTCAGAATATAGACTGTTCGGAGGCAGAACGTAGAGTATAAAAATGAAAAGAGGATAACGGATGAAATTTTCCTGGAAAATCAGTATTTCCATGCTGGTCATCAGCATGCTGGTGATGGGACTGGGCGGCTATGCACTTTTAGGCACCCTGTTTTCGTCGTCCTGGCAGCGGGAGACCCGGAACGCGGCGGAGGAAAACAGGATGCTGGCCTATTCCTTCGTGGCCTACTGGAATACCACGGTACAGGAATGGCAGAATTTTACAGATAAAGAAATTCAGAAAACAGCGGAGGCCATGTCCCAGGGAATGACGGACAGCGGCCTGACCTTCCGCATCTATGACGGGGATGGCCAGCCTCTCTACATGGAAAAACAAATCCCCTACGATCAGGAGAAGGAAAAAGACATCCAAAAGCTCATCAAAGCCGCATCCGGGGAAACCCGCGCCCGGGAGCTTCGCGAGGAAAACGGCACATACGAGCTGGCTACCATGAGCCGGATTTTGCTGGGAGAAAAGCGTGTCATTTACCTGGAAAGCGACCGGGATGTGACAACCCTTTTTAACGACCGGGCCGATCAGTACCGGATTTACCGCCAGTGGATGCTGGTGGTTTTGCTTTTAGAGCTTCCAGTGTGCTATCTGATGACCGTATGGCTTCTGAAGCCCCTGCGCCGTCTCTCCCGGGCCGCCCGCCGCATCGCCAACGGCGACATGGAGGTGCGGGCTCGGGTGGAATCCGAGGACGAGGTGGGAAGGCTTACCCGGGATTTCAATCGGATGGCAGACCATCTGGAGCAGCAGTTTACGGAGCTTCAGGATACGGCCAGACGGCAGGAGGATTTTATCGGAAGCTTTGCCCATGAGCTGAAGACTCCGCTGACCTCGATGATTGGCTACGCGGATATGCTGCGGAGCCGGGAGATGACGGAAGAGGAACGGATGGACGCGGCCAATTATATTTTTAAAGAAGGAAAGCGGTTGGAGGCCCTGTCCTTTAAGCTTCTGGATCTGATGGTGCTCCGCCATCAGGAGCTTGTGAAAAGACGCGTGTCCACCGAGTGGCTGGCGGAGGAAATCCGGGGGATCCTGGAGCCTGCCCTGGAAAAGCAGGAGATCCGTCTTTGGGTGTCGGTAGAGGACAGGCAGGTGGAGCTGGAGCCGGATCTGATGAAAACGGTGCTGATGAATCTTCTGGACAATGGCCGGAAGGCCATGGAGGGCAGCGGTCGGGAAAAGAGGCTGACGCTGCTGGGGCGTCCGGAGCAGGGAGGCTATGCCTTTTATGTGTGCGACAAGGGAAAGGGCATGCCGGAGGCAGAGCTTAGCCGGATCACAGAAGCCTTTTATATGGTGGATAAATCCCGCTCCCGGAAGCAGGGCGGAGCGGGTCTGGGACTGTCCATCTGTGCGGAAATCGTAAAGCGTCATGGGGGCAGACTGGATTTTCAGAGCGAGGAAGGAAAAGGAACGCTGGTAAGGGTATGGCTGCCGGAACAGGCCGGGGAGGAGAAAGCATGAGAAGAAAAAACTGCAGATCCCGCAAAAGCTGGCTTCTGACCGTGGGAGCATTGCTTCTGGCGGCGTCAGTAGGCTTTGGCGTTCCCCTGGCTTTCCGAAAATGGCAGGACGACAGGCGTCTGTCTGTGGTGGAGACGGAGGAAGCGCCGGAGGTGCGGATTACGTCCCAGACAGAGCTTAGTATGGTAGAAAAGGCGGAGCTGTTTCTGAGCGCCGACGCGAGCACCACGGTATTGGAAAAAGGGAAAAATTACGACGTGGCAGGAAGCCTTGCGAAAGCGGAGGAAGAGCTTGGTACCTTATGCGAAATGGGCGTACTGGACGAAACCTTCCGCACAGCTGAAATGACAGAACAGGACGCAGAGCAGAGTGCGGATCCGATTTTCTATATCGACCCCAGCGGGGAAAAATCCATGATTATCTGGATGCTGAATTTCCAAATGGACACGGAGAAGGACAGATTGATCCTGGAAGCTGTCCTGGATGACGAGACCGGTAAGCTTCTGGAGTTGGCCATTCGGGAGTGGAGCGAGGATTATGAGAATGGAATCCGTTCCGGCGCGGCGGCGACCGATTCGGACGTGGCTGATTTGGCGGTGACGGATTCGGACGTGACGGATTCGGACGTGACAGCTTGGGCTCAAAAATTTGGCTCCTATCTGGGCCTGACAACAGAGCGCGTTACGCAGAGCTGGGAGCTGGCAGACGCCATACTTTCCGATGGAGATAGGACTGCCTACGAAAATCAGGTACACCTTTACGAAAAGAAGGGCTATACCGAAGACGACGCCAGAAGGCTGGTAAGCGAAGAATGGGGCATCAGCGATGTGAATCCGGACGGTTCCCGGACGGCGCAGGTTGTTTACCGCGAGGGAGACAGCGGAGAAGTAAATTATTATCTCCGCCTCGGTTCCTCAGGTCTTGCCATTTATTTTGCCCTATAGCGCAAACTTCCTTGAAAAATGTCGATATCTATGCTATTTTTAAAGATAACATTAGTAGAAAGAAACGACAAAAAGGAGAAAAACCATGAATTTCCTGGAAGAAAGAATTTTAAAAGACGGCATCGTAAAAGAAGGCAACGTCCTGAAAGTAGACAGCTTTCTGAATCATCAGATGGACATCAACCTGTTCAAGCAGATGGGCGAGGAGTTCAAAAAGCGCTTCGCGGACAAGAATATCAATAAAATCATGACCATCGAGGCCTCCGGTATCGGCATCGCCTGTGTGGTAGCCAGCTACTTCGACGTACCGGTGGTATTTGCCAAGAAGAGCCAGAGCATCAACATCGACGGGGACGTGTACGTGGCAGAGGTAGAATCTTTCACGCACAAGAACAAAAATCAGGTCATCGTATCCAAACGCTTCTTAGGGCCGGAGGATCACGTGCTGATCATCGACGACTTTCTGGCAAATGGCTGCGCGCTGCAGGGACTGATTTCCATCGTGGCACAGGCAGGCGGCACCGTGGAAGGTATCGGAATCGCTGTAGAGAAGGGCTTCCAGTCCGGCGGACGGATGATCCGGAACCTTGGCTATCAGCTGGAATCCCTGGCCATCGTAGAGAGCATGGACGCAGCAACCGGAAACGTGAAATTCCGCGATCAGAGTGAAGTGGAATAAAGATTGGATTAGAAGAAAAACTATGAGTGAAAAAATCGTATTCTGTAAGGGCGGCGGCTGTACAGCAAAGCTGGGAGCCGGCGTTTTAAGCCATGTCCTGGAAAAGCTGCCCAGGGGGCCGGAGAATCCGGATTTTCTGGTGGGCTACGACAGCAAGGACGACGCGGCGGTTTACCGCATCAGCGACGACACAGCGGTGGTCCAGACCCTGGATTTTTTTCCGCCGATGGTGGACGACCCCTATACTTTCGGGAAAATAGCGGCAGCCAACGCCTTAAGCGATATCTACGCCATGGGTGGCGACGTGAAAACCGCGCTCAATATCGTCTGCTTTCCGGAGTCTGCGGATCTGAATATCCTGGGAGAAATCATGCGGGGCGGATCGGAAAAGGTGCTGGAGGCCGGAGGCATCCTGGCGGGAGGCCATTCCATCAATGATACGGATGTAAAATATGGACTGTCAGTCATGGGCCTGGTACACCCGGATCGCATCTGGTCCAACAATGGCGGACGTCCCGGCGACAGGCTGATTTTCACGAAAAAGCTGGGCGTTGGTATCGTCTGCACGGCGAACCGGGTGGGCGAGGCTTCCGAAGAGGCGATGGCGGAGGCGATTGCGTCCATGATTACGCTGAATAAAACAGCCTCTGAGATAGGAAGAAACTACGAGATTCACGCCTGTACCGATGTGACGGGCTTTGGTTTTCTGGGCCATCTCCATGAGATGATGGACGGAAAGCTGTCCTGTCGGATACAGGCGGAGAAGGTGCCGCGCATCGAGGAAGCGCTGCATCATGCAGAGGAATTTCTGCTGACGGCGGCCGGACAGAAGAACCGAAACCATGTGGAAAAATATGTAAAATTCAAAGACATCCCATTTGCCATGGAGGAACTGCTCTTTGATCCGCAGACCTCCGGCGGCCTGCTGTTTGCAGTGGGCGCGGAGGAGGCAGAGGATCTGAGAAATGAGCTTCGCGCGGCGGGACTTCCGGCGGAGATCGTGGGCGAGATTGTGGAGCGCACGGAGCCGGAGATTCTGGTAGTCGAAGGAGACTCATAGGTAATTATTTATAAAGAAGGAAGTTGTTTTTTATAGAAAGAAATTTTCATAAAAATAAGAAAGGAACAGGAGGGAAAGAAACATGATTCAGGTAAACGCACTGGGCGACGCTTGCCCGATTCCCGTAGTGAAGACCAAAAACGCCATTAAAGAGCTGGGCGGAAGCGGTGTGGTGGAGACGCTGGTAGACAATGAGATTGCAGTCCAGAACCTGACCAAGATGGCCAATCAGAAGGGCTACAAGGTCAGCTCCAAAAAGCTTTCGGACAGACAGTATCAGGTAACCATGGAGATTGGCGAAAACGCAGCAGATAAGCAGACTGCGCCGACGGAAGCGGAGTCAGAAACCTGTATTCCCGACGCCAGGGAGAATACGGTGGTCGTGATAGCCTCCGCCACCATGGGAGAGGGAGATCCGGAGCTTGGACGGCTTCTGATGAAGGGGTACATCTATGCGCTGACACAGCTGGATACCCTGCCGAAGACCCTGCTCTTTTATAATGGAGGCGCCGCTCTCACCTGCGAGGGGTCCGCGTCCCTGGAGGATTTGAAGTCCCTGGAGGCTCAGGGCGTACAGATTCTCACCTGCGGCACCTGCCTGAACCATTACGGGCTGACAGACAGCTTAAAGGTGGGCGAGGTCACCAATATGTATGTCATCGCCGAGACCATGGCGGGCGCGGCGAAAATCGTTAAGCCATGATTTATCTGGATAACGGGGCGACCACCCTGCAAAAGCCCGAGTGCGTAAAGGAGGCCCTTCTGGAAGCCATGGCTTCCATGGGAAATTCCGGAAGGGGCGTCCATGACGCGTCCCTTTACGCGGGACGGACCATCTACCGGGCCAGAGAAAGCCTGGCAGAGCTTCTGGGCGCGGCGGCTCCGGAGCAGGTGGCCTTTACGGCCAATGCCACCGAGAGCCTGAACCTGGCGCTTGGCGGTCTGTTCGGGCCGGGGGATCATGTGATTACCACCGTCTGCGAGCACAATTCCGTGCTGCGGCCCCTGTACCGGCTGCAGGGCGTGGAGTTGTCGGTGCTTCCTGTAAAGGCGGAAGCCGGGGAGGAGCGGCAGGCAGGCATCCTGGCTTACGATGAGTTGGAATCCCTGCTCCGTCCGAACACAAAAGCCCTGATCATCACCCACGCCTCCAATCTGACGGGCAATATCACCGATCTGGAACGTGCGGCAGCCTTCGCAAAAAAGCACAGCCTTTTGCTTATCGTAGACGCTGTGCAGACGGCGGGCGCAGTCCACATGGATATGGAACGTATGGGGATTGACGTCCTGTGCTTCACGGGACATAAGGGACTTTACGGCCCCCAGGGAACCGGAGGCGTCTGCGTCCGTCCCGGTCTTTCGATCCGGCCGCTGAAGGTGGGCGGAAGCGGAATTCACAGCTTCGACCGGGAGCATCCGTCGGAGATGCCGGCGGCGCTGGAGGCGGGCACCCTGAACGGCCATGGAATCGCGGGCCTGGGCGCGGCGGCCCGTTGGCTTCTGGAGACCGGCGTGGAGCAGATTCGCGCCCGGGAGCAGGCGCTTCTTCGGCGGTTTGTGGACGGCGTGAAGGAGGTGGAGGGCGTAACCCTCTACGGAAATCCGGATCTGAACCGGCGGACGGGAATCCAGTCCCTGAATATCCGGGATTATGATTCCGCAAGGGTGGCGGACTGGCTCTATGAGGATTACGGGATCGCCGTCCGGGGAGGAGCCCACTGCGCGCCGCTTATGCATGAGGCGCTGGGAACCCGGGAGCAGGGGGCAGTCCGGTTCAGCTTTTCTTATTTCAATACGGAGGCAGAGGCAGACGAGGCGGCTGCAGCCGTCCGGGAGCTGGCGGAGGAGTAAGACAATGCGGAAAAAAACAGAAGCGCTGGTGATCTCCTTCGGAACCACCACCGAGGCCATGAAAATGGAACGGCATTGTGAAAAGGAGGGGCTTCCCGGCAGACTGATTCCCATTCCCCGGGAGATTACTGCAGGCTGTGGGATGGCCTGGAAGGCGAAGCCCACAGAGAAGGAGCTGCTGCAGCAGGCGATGCTTGGGGCAGCTATCCGGTGGGAGGGTATGTATACCCTGGAACTATGAAAAACAGGTAAGAATTTATCTATCGCAAATGAGGAGAAACATGTATGAATGAAGTAGAAAACAAGAAAGCAGCCTATGATTTTTATGGCAAAATGCCTTTTCGAAAAGCATTTCCCCTGGGACTCCAGCACGTGCTGGCCATGTTTGTGGGAAATCTGACCCCGATTCTGATTATCACAGGAGCCTGCGGAATCGGCTCCGGTACGGAATTTGCGGAGGTGCAGGTAGCGCTTCTGCAGAACGCCATGCTGGTGGCGGGAATTGTAACCCTGATTCAGCTGTACGCCATCGGTCCGGTGGGCGGAAAGGTGCCGATTATCATGGGTACCAGCTCCGGCTTTATCGGCGTATTCAACAGTGTGGCAGGCGTCATGGGCGGCGGTATCCTGGCGTACGGCGCGATTCTGGGGGCTTCCCTGATTGGCGGCCTCTTTGAGACGGTTCTGGGCTTTATGCTGAAGCCCCTGCGCCGCTTCTTCCCGGCAGTTGTGACCGGTACCGTGGTGCTTTCCATCGGTCTGTCCCTGATTTCCGTAGGCGTGGGATCCTTTGGCGGCGGAAGCTCCGCCAAGGATTACGGCTCCATGGAAAACCTGCTCCTGGGAACTCTGGTGCTGGTGGTCATCATTGCGCTGAAGCATGGTACCAAGGGAATGACCAGTGTTTCTTCGATTCTGATTGGAATTATTGTAGGCTATATTGTGGCGGCGATCATGGCGCTGGTTCTGCCCACCACCGGAGTAACCGCGGAGGGTGTGGAGTATACTAAGGCATGGGTTCTGAACTGGGACAAGGTAGCCCAGGCAAAATGGTTCGCGGTTCCGGCCCTGATGCCGGTGAAGCTGGTCTTCGATCCCAGAGCCATTGTTCCGGTGCTGATTATGTTCGTGGTAACCGCGGTGGAGACCGTAGGAGATATCTCCGGCGTCATTGAGGGCGGTATGGCTCGGGAGGCGACCGATTCCGAGCTGTCCGGCGGCGTAGTCTGCGACGGCGTGGGATCCTCCCTGGCTTCCCTGTTCGGCGTGCTTCCGAACACCTCCTTCAGCCAGAACGTAGGTCTGGTCACCATGACCAAGGTGGTAAACCGGTTTGCCCTGGCGACCGGAGCCGTGTTCCTGATTCTCTGCGGCCTGTTCCCCAAGCTGTCCGCACTGATTTCCATTATGCCCCAGAGCGTTCTGGGCGGCGCGGCAGTCATGATGTTCTCCTCCATCGTTGTCAGCGGTATCGGCCTGATTACCAAGGAGAAAATGACCGTCCGCAACACGACGATTGTATCTGTAGCACTGGGTCTGGGCTATGGTCTGGGCGCCAACAGCGGCGTGCTGGCAGGACTGCCCCAGAGCGTACAGCTCATCTTCGGCGGATCCGGTATCGTACCGGCTGCCCTGGTAGCGATTATCCTGAATATTGTTCTCCCAAAGGAGGAATAGCATGATAAAAATAAGAGAATTGGTAAGGGTGGAAAGTCTGGAGGAGGCCTGGGAGCTGAACCAGAAGCGCACCAACAAGATCCTGGGCGGTATGCTGTGGCTCCGCCTGGGCAACCGGAACGTGCAGAAGGCCATCGATCTGTCAGGCCTGGGTCTTGATCAGATCGAGGAGACGGAGGAAGCATTTTTCATCGGCTGCATGGCGACCTTACGTCAGATCGAGCTGCATGAGGGACTGAACACCCTGTGCGAGGGACTGGTGCATGACGCGGTCTGCGATATCGTGGGCACCCAGTTCCGGAACCTGGCTACGGTAGGCGGCAGCATCTTCGGACGCTTCGGCTTCTCTGATGTAATGACGGCGTTTCTGGCCCTGGATTCCTACGTGGAGCTCTATAAGGGCGGCGTTGTCCCAATGTCAGAATTTGTAAAAATGAAACGTGACAATGACATTCTGGTGCGGGTCATCGTAAAGAAATGTCCGGGTCATTTTGCGTATCTGTCCCACCGGAACACACGAACCGATTTTCCGGTGCTGACCGTGGCCGTATCCGACTGCGGCGGCGTAAAGAAGGCCGTGATCGGCGCAAGACCGGGTATCGCGAAGCTGTATGAGATCGAGCGCATGGACAAGGAGACGGCAAAGCGTCTGGCAGATGAAACCCCGTTCCAGAGCAATATGCGCGCCTCCGAGGCTTTCCGCCGTCATCTGGCGGGCGTACTGCTAGGACGTGCCTTCGCAGAGATTCAGGGAAAGGAGTGAGGCTGACATGATCGTAACGATGACCTTAAACGGAAAAAAGATAACAGATGAGATTGCCGCGGATATGACACTCTTTGATTTTGTCCGGAAGCATGGCTGCTACAGTGTAAAATGCGGTTGTGAGACCACCAACTGCGGACTCTGTACCGTATTTCTGGACGGTACCCCGGTGCTTTCCTGCGCCATGCTCGCGGCGCGGGCAGAGGGACGCCGGGTGGAGACCCTGGAGGGACTGCAGAAGGAGGCAGAGGAATTTGGCTCCTTTATCGCCGATCAGGGCGCGGAGCAGTGCGGCTTCTGCAATCCGGGCATGATTATGAACGCCATCGCCCTGTTCCGGGAGAACCCGGAGCCCACCGACGAGAAAATCAAGCAGTATCTGGCAGGCAACCTGTGCCGCTGCTCCGGCTATGAGGGACAGCTGCGGGGAATGCACGCCTTTATCGAGTATAAGAAGAACGGAGGTGCCGCATGCGGGAAGTAGGAAAACGGGAACGCAAGAAGGACGCCATAGCGCTGGTGACGGGACAGCCGGTCTATGTAGATGACCTCGCCCCGAAGGAATGTCTGGTGGTAAAGCTTCTTCGCAGCCCCCACGCCAATGCCATCGTGGAGGACGTAAACTACGCGGCGGCCCTGAAGATTCCGGGTATCGAGGCAGTGTATACCTGGAAGGACGTGCCGAAGAACCGGTTTGCCACAGCGGGACAGACCTATCCGGAGTGGAGCCCCTACGACCATCTGATTCTCGATCAGCATGTGCGCTTTGTGGGCGATCCGGTAGCGATTGTAGCAGGCGAGAATGAAGAATGTGTGGATAAGGCCCTGCGGGTGATCCGGGTGAAATATCAGGTGCTTCCGGCGCTGCTGGATTACCATGAGGCCATCGACAATGAAATCCTGGTGCATCCGGAGGACAACTGGGAATCCCGGTTCCCGGTGGGAGCCGACAACAGGCGGAATCTCTGCGCCCATATGGAGGACGGAGACGGAGATGTGGAGGCGGTCCTTGAGGACTGTGAGGTAAAGCTTACCCGCACCTACCATGTCCCGGCGGTCAACCAGGCCATGATGGAGACCTTCCGGACCTATTGCTATATCGACACCTACGGAAGACTGGTGGTCGTAAGCTCGACCCAGATCGTATTCCATGTAAGACGAATTGTATCCACGGCCCTCGGAATTCCCAGGGCAAAGGTGCGGGCCATGAAGCCCCGGATTGGCGGCGGCTTCGGCGCCAAGCAGACGGTGGTGACGGAGATATATCCGGCCTTTGTTACCTGGATGACAAAGAAGCCGTCCAAGATCATTTACACCAGAAAAGAAAGCCAGATTGCCGGATCTCCCCGTCATGAGATGGACGTCCGGGTCAGCATCGGCGCAGACCGGGACGGAACGATCCGGGCCATCGACCTTTACAACCTGTCCAATACAGGCGCTTACGGCGACCATGGCCCCACTACGGCGGGACTGACGGGACACAAGGCGATTCCCCTGTATACGGCCAACCTGGAGGCCTTCCGTCACGTATTTGACGTAGTCTATACGAATCAGCTTGCCACAGGCGCGTACCGGGGCTATGGAGCCACCCAGGGAATCTTTGCCCTGGAATCCATCGTAAATGAGCTGGCGACGGTTCTTCAGATGGATCCGGTGGAGCTCCGACTGAAAAATGTGGTACGGGAAAAGATGCTTATGCCGGCTTATTTCGGCGAGGTGGCAGAGAGCTGCCGTCTGGACGAGTGTCTGGTCCGGGCCTGCGAAATGATTGGCTGGAAGGAAAAATACCCTGCCCGGGATATGGGAAATGGCAAGGTACGCGCCGTAGGCGTGGGCATGGCCATGCAGGGCTCCTGTATCTCCAACGTGGACGTGGGATCCGCGACGATCATGCTCAACGAGGACGGTACCTATAAGCTGGCCATCGCGGCGGCGGATATGGGAACCGGCTGCGATACCATTCTGGCCCAGATGGCGGCGGAATGTCTGCATGTGACCACCGACGAGATCTTCGTCTCCGGCGCGGACACAGACAGCTCTCCCTATGATTCCGGATCCTACGCCTCCAGTACCACCTATATTACCGGTCAGGCCGTGGTCAAGGCGGCCACAGAGCTGGAAAAACGGATCTGCCAGGTGGCGGCAGGCATGCTGGAATGCGACCCGGAGGACGTGGAGTTCGACGGCAGAAAAGCCACCGATGTGAAAACCGGAAAATCCGTTACCAGCGAGGAGATCGGCTACAAGGCCCAGGTCTGCAACGAAATCGCGTTACAGGTGACGGAAAGCCACAGTTCCCCGGTATCGCCGCCTCCCTATATGGCAGGCGCGGTGGAAATCGAGCTGGATAAGGAGACGGGCCATGTGGAGATCCTGGACTATGCGGCGGTGGTAGACTGCGGTACGGTTGTGAACCCGAACCTGGCGACGGTCCAGGTGGAGGGAGGCTTAGGACAGGGAATCGGAATGACGCTCTACGAGAATATCCAGTACACGGAGAAGGGTAAGCTTATCAATAGTTCCCTGATGCAGTACAAGATCCCGACCCGCCAAGATATGGGACATTTCCGGGTGGAATTTAAGCCGAGCTTCGAGCCCACCGGCCCCTTCGGCGTGAAATCCATCGGTGAGATCGTGATCAATACCCCGGCTCCGGCCCTGGCCCATGCCATCTATAACGCGACGGGCGTATGGCACCGGAACCTGCCGATTACCAGCGAGAAGATTGCGCTGGGGATAGACTGATTCGGATAAGACATGTTAAAAGAATGGATAGACGGAAAATGGGTGGAGCGGGAGTCGCTGCTGGCGGCCCTGGATCTGGTCGAAAGCAACTTTGCTTCCGGCAGGAAACTGGAAAAGAACCGGGTCGTTTCCATCGTGGGCGCAGGCGGAAAAACCACCTGCCTGCGCCGTTTCCAGTTGGAATGTAAAAAACTGGGAATCTCAGCGGCCGCAGGCACCACCACCCATATCCAATATGAAAAGAATACAGGATTTCTGGACCGTCCGGATCTGCAGGCGGCCCGGGAGATGTTAAAGAAGACAGGCACTCTCTGGATGGGAGAGCCTGTTTCCGACTGGAAATGTAAAGCGCTGCCGGATCCGTTTTACCGGGAGCTTCTGGCGGAGGGGATCTGGCTTCTGTTGGAGGCAGACGGAGCCAGAGAGAAGCCGGTCAAAGCGCCCAGAGAGGGCGAACCGGTGTTGCTGCCGGAGACGGGGCTTGTGCTCTGCGTGTATGGACTGGACGGAGTGGGGCAGCCTATCAAAGAGGTCTGCTGCCGTGTGGAAGAGGTCTGCGCCATTCTCGGAAAAGAAGAGAAGGACGTCCTGACGGCGGCAGATCTGGCGAAGCTGGCGGCCAGTCCGGCAGGAGGCAAAAAGGGCGTGAGGGCCGGTATGGCCTACGCGGTGTTGTTTAACAAGGCGGACACCCGGGAGCGGGAGGCAGCGGCGCTGGAAGCTGCGAAAGCGCTTGCGAGTCCGGAAACGAGGATTCTCATGGCGGCGGATCTGATGCCGCCCTGGAACCTTCAGAGAGCAGGAGAGAAAAGATGAAGATCTTAATCAAGGGAGCCGGGGATCTGGCTACCGGCGTGGCCTGGGAGCTTTTCCGGGAGGGCCACCGGATTATCATGACAGAAATCGCCGTACCGCTGACGGTACGCCGCCAGGTGGCCTATTCCCGGGCGGTCTACGAGGGGCGGGCGGAGGTAGAGGGCGTGACCGGCGTGCTGGCCGGATCGGCGGAGGAAGCCATAGCCCGCTCGGAACAGGGCGTCATCAGCGTGCTGGTAGATCCGGAAGCCCGGGTGCGAAAGATCTGGCAGCCGGAGGTGGTCATTGACGCCATCATGGCGAAGAAAAATATTGGCACAAGGCTTACGGACGCGCCGCTGGTGCTGGCTCTGGGGCCCGGCTTCCGGGCAGGGACAGACTGCCACGCGGTCATCGAAACCATGCGGGGTGAGAACCTGGGCTGCCCGCTCTACAAAGGCAGCGCCATTCCTAATACGGGCGTGCCGGGCATGGTGGGCGGCTACGCCAGGGAGCGCCTGATCAAGGCTTCCGGGGACGGCGTGATGGAACCGGTGGCAGCCATCGGCGATATCGTAGAGAAGGGCAGCGTCCTGGCCTATACGGGCGGCGAGCCGGTGTACGCGCAGATCGACGGCGTGATCCGGGGCATGCTGCAGGCAGGCGTGCCGGTAAAGAAGGGCATGAAAATCGGGGACGTGGATCCGAGAAAGGACGAAAGCCTGGTTCATCTCATTTCCGATAAATCCCATAAGATAGGACGGGGCTGTGCGGAGGCCGTCCGGACGCTGGTAGGGCGGCAGTACGGTATCGTGGCGCTGGCAGCGGGGCTGTCCAGCCGGTACGGCGGAAATAAGCTTCTGGAGGAGCAGGTGGACGGGCGTCCCCTGTACGAAGTAACGTTGGATAAGCTGGGCGCTTTTTCGGACTGCACCCGTGTGATTGTGACCCGGTTTCCGGAAATAGCCGGGGCAGCCGGGGAGCGCGGCGTGAGGGCTGTGATAAACCGGGAGCCGGAGCGGGGAATCAGCCATTCCCTGCAGCTTGGACTTACGGAATGTCTTCGGCAGAATCCGGATCTGCGGGGCGTATTGTGTATGGTCTGCGACCAGCCCTATCTGGAACCGGCGACTATGGAGAGACTTCTGGAGGAGGGCTTTTCTTATCCCGGGGCTATCGTCTGCGCCGGACACGGGGAGCGGCGGGGCAATCCGGTCCTCTGGGACCGAAACTATTTCCCGGAGCTTCTGGAGCTGACCGGCGATACCGGAGGCCGTCAGGTGATAAAGCGGTATCCGGAAAGGGTGCGCCTGGTGGAATGTGGGGAAAAGGAACTCGCAGATGTGGATATCCGCGCATAAAGAAAGAAGGATTGTGGAAAACTTGCGTCATTTATATACCATCTTACAGGAATATCAGGATAAAAAGGAAAAACGGATTCTGACCGTCTTAAAGGGACCCCATGCGGGGGAAAAAGCCTTTTTTGCCGGAGACGGGCTTCTCTGGGAGAGAACCGGACAGGGCTTCTTCACAGAACACCGGGAGGAGGCCGGGGCAATCCGGGCCGAAGGGCAGCAGGAGCTGGCAGGGGAGACGGTATTCTGCGACTGTCTGGGAGAAGCGAAGAAGCTGGTGATCTGCGGCGCGGGCCATGTGGGCGTGGCGCTGCTTCGTATGGCGCTGCTGCTGGGCTTTGATGTGACGGTTCTGGAGGACCGCCCGTATTTTGCGGACGGAGCCAGACGGGCCGGCGCGAAGCGGGTGATCTGCGACAGCTTCGAACAGGGGCTGGACGCAGTGGACAGCGACGAGGATACGTATTTTGTGGTCATGAGCCGCGGACATCGTTACGACCTGGTTTGTTTGGAAAAAATTGTAAAGAAAACCTACGCCTATCTGGGCATGATGGGAAGCAAAGGACGTTCCGCACTGGTCAGAAAAAATCTGCTGGAGCAGGGCGTCCCGACGGAGCAGGTGGAAGGGCTTCACGCCCCCATTGGACTGGGCATTCACGCGGAGACGCCGAAGGAAATCGCGGTCTCGATACTGGGAGAAATCATTTCTGTCAAAAACGGGGATAAGAAGAACAGCAGCTTCTCGGAGGAGCAGCTGGAGCTTCTCGGGGACGGGACGGACACACGGGCGAAGGTACTGTGTACCATCGTAGCCCGCCGGGGATCGGCGCCAAGAAGCGTCGGTACCAAAATGCTGGTGCTGGAGGACGGCACCGTATCCGGAACCATCGGCGGCGGTTGCGTGGAAGCGGGCGTGAAGGAAAAAGCCCGGTGGCTTATGCAGGATAAGGAAAAGCGGCAGGAGCTGATTTCTGTGAGCATGACAGCCTGCGACGCGGAGGAAGAGGGCATGGTCTGCGGCGGCGTCATAGAGGTGCTGCTGGAGAAATGCTGAAAGAATTTTAAAATGATACAAGCCGGATACATTCCTCATCTATACTGAGCTTCAAGAGGTGAGGAACATGCAGCGTGAGCATGTATATGAGAGACCGGGGCGTTCCGAATCCCGCCGTCGCCGCCGGCAGAGGCAGTTTTATCGGATTCTTGCAGCCATCTGGCTGATGGCCTTTGTGCTGGGATTGCTTTGCGGGAAACTTGTATTTGCGAAAGAGACGGGTCTGCTGGCGAGAGCCGGGGCGGAACCGGAAGCAGAAGAATCCGAAAATGACAGGACGCAGACGGCTGAGCATGACAGTGGGACAATCGATAACCCGGACGGGGAAGAAAGCGCCGGGGACTGGAAGCTGACCCTGGTCAACGCCACGCACCCCATGGCGGAGGGCTATCGTCCCCGGGTGTCTGAAATCGAGAATAATTACTATTTTGACAGCCGGGCGGTGGGAGAGCTGCAGCAGATGCTGGCCGATGGCCGGAAAGAGGGCCTGGACTTCTGGATCTGCTCCGCTTATCGGACCATGGAGAAGCAGATAGACCTTTATAACAATAAGGTGAGCCGCCTGCAGGCCGAGGGCTTAAGCTATGAAGATGCCTATCGCCAGGCGGGAACCGTCGTGGCCTACCCCGGGACCAGCGAGCATAACCTGGGACTGGCGGCAGATATTGTGGCAAAGGATTATCAGCTTCTGGACGATAAGCAGGCAGAGACGCCGGAGGCTAAATGGCTCAAGGAAAACTGCTGGCGCTACGGCTTTATCCTGCGCTATCCCACGGATAAGACCGAGGAAACGGGGATCATCTTCGAACCCTGGCATTACCGCTATGTGGGGAAAGAGGCTGCCAGGGAAATCATGGAGCAGGGAATCTGCCTGGAAGAGTATCTGGGCGAGAAGTAAGAGGAAGCAGGAACGATGAATAAAATAAATTATCAAAAAGAACTGGATAAGGTAATCGAAGTATTGCAGCGTCAGGGCCGGGTGCCCCGTCTTCTGCTCCACAGCTGCTGCGCGCCCTGCAGCAGCTACGTGCTGGAATATCTGTCCCGGTATTTTGAAATCACCGTCTTTTATTACAATCCGAATATCTATCCGCCGGAGGAATTCGGAAAACGTGTGGAGGAGCAGAAGCGCCTGATTGCCCAGCTTCCCGCAGAGCATCCCATCTCCTTCCTGGACGGGCCTTACGAGCCGGAGCGCTTCTATGAGATGGCAAAGGGCCTGGAGCAGGTTCCCGAGGGAGGGGCGCGCTGCTTTAAGTGCTATCGTCTGCGTCTTACGGAGACTGCGGAGATGGCCTGCGCCGGAAAATACGATTACTTTACCACGACGCTGTCCATCAGCCCTTTAAAGAACGCGGAGAAGCTCAATGAGATCGGCGGTCAGCTGGCGAAGGATTATGGCGTGGACTATCTCTACAGCGATTTCAAAAAACGGAACGGTTACAAGCGCTCCACAGAGCTGTCCAGGGAATATGGCCTCTACCGGCAGGATTACTGCGGCTGTGTGTTCTCCATGCGGGAGCGCCGCGCGCAGCAGGAGGCCGCGGCAAGACAGGAACCTGCTGAACCGAAATTATTTCTGTGAGAATGAAAAAGATGAGAAACTCATAGAAAAACAGAAATGTTTCGGAAAATGAAAAAACACAAAAAAATTCACAAAATGGGTTGACAAACCGCTCATCATCCCGTATAATATATTTTGTTGCTGCTTCAGTAAGAAGCGAACATAAATGCGATAGTGGCGTAGTTGGTAACGCGCGACCTTGCCAAGGTCGAGACCGCGGGTTCGAGCCCCGTCTATCGCTCTTGTAAAAAGGAATCATGCATAGCATGGTTCTTTTTTTGATCCTTATTTACAAAAAGAAAATTGCAGAACAAAGGAATTCATGTTATAATTGTACAAAAGTGATAAAAAGAAAACGAAAAGAAAGAAATTTATAGGCAAAATAGAAAAGACATAAAGGAGAGGGAAACATGAAAGCTGCGTATCTGAAAGCAAAAAATCAATTTGAAATCCGCGAGGTGGAGGTGCGGGAGCCGGAGGCCGGAGAAGTACTTGTGGGAGTAAAGGCCTGCGGATTCTGCGGACACGACAAGATTCTGGCGAGCTATGCCGGAGAAGAATGGCAGCCCTTCGGACATGAATTTGCCGGCGTGGTAGAGAAGGTCGGACATGGCGTAAAGAATGTAAAAGTGGGAGACCGGGTGGTAGTGGAGACCTCCATCTTTGATCCCATTTCTGATTACGCGCGGAATGGACATCCGGAGCTGGATACCGAGGGTCCCAACTATATGACCATGGAGCATACAGGAATGGGCTTTGCGGAGAAGACCATTGTCCCGGCGATTCTCTGCGTGCCCTTTACGGATCTGGAGGATCGGGAGGCCTGCTTCCTGGAGCCCATGGGTGTGGCGGCAGACCTGATTCTGACTGCGGATATCCATCTGGGACAGGACGTATTGCTGATGGGCTGCGGAGCCATCGGCCTGATGGCCCTGCAGATGGCGAAAGCCTCCGGCGCAAGAAATATCTATGTGGCAGAGCATAAGGCAAACCAGAAGAAGATAGAGCTGGCAAAACAATTCGGGGCCACCGATGTGATTCTCACCGATGAGATGGAGCTGACGGATTATCCGTTCCCCCGGGGAGGCGTAGACCGGGTGCTGGTTACCACGCCGCCTGTTACCATAGCCGAAGCGGTAAAGGTGGCAAACGTGGGCGGCATTGTGGCGTTCCTGGGTATCAGCTACGGCTCCGGCGCCATGGTGACCTTTGATTCCAACATTGTTCATCTGAACAAACTGCAGATCCGGGGATCCAACGCGATTCCGGCTCTCTACTTCCCCCATTGCCTGGATCTGGTGAAGGCGGGAATCGTAGACGTAAAACCGCTCATTACCCATACCTTCCCGCTGGAAAAAGCGCCGGAGGGTATCATGGAATTCCTGACGGATAAAGCGCATGCGGTGAAAGCGGTTATGGTGAACGATTAAGAAAAATTTTCTTTTGCGCGTCTTCATTTTATCTGATTGCCTGCTTCCCGTTCCTATGGTAAAATAGGAGTAACGAGATTGTGAGGTGGGAAAATGAAGATGTCGAAGGGATGGAAGCAGTTCGAGAGAACGTTACTGGTTCTTCTTGTACTGCTTCTTTTTGCGTTGACAGGCCCGCTGCGGCTAAGAAGCGGCGGTGGAGAGCAAAGCAGAGTGACAGCCCTCAGAACCGGCTGGTATCAGCTTTCGGACGGGGGCAGGAAGGAGATACAACTTCCGGTCAGGATGGAGGCTTCCGGGGAGGGCAGCATCGAACTGTGGAACGACAGCCTCCGGCCGGAGGACGCCGGGAAGGTATTGTCTGTAGGGGACGTACAGTATGGACCGGAGGTCTGGCTGGGTGAGACACTGCTCTACCGATATAAGGACAACGCGTTTCCGAAAAACGATCAGATGAAGGGAAAGCTGTGGGCGGATATTACGCTTCCCCAGGAGACGGGAACCGAGCCTCTCCGGCTGATTTATACACAGACGGGCGACGGAGAGCTTATCATAGAAGCGCCGGAGCTTGGAAGCAGGCAGGAGATCACCGGACGGCATCTTCAGAAGGTATCGGCTTCCCTGGTTATCGTGGTGTGTATGCAGTGCCTGGGAGTGATATCCCTGTGTATCTATCTCTATATGCGCAGGCAGGGAATCCGGGAAGAACGGTTTCTGGATGTATCGCTTTTTCTGCTGGTATGCGGCTTCTGGTGCCTGACGGATTCCGGGATCTATCAGATGTATGGAAAAAATACAGCCCTGGGAAGCGTGCTTTCCTTCTATGCGTTTATGCTGATGTCGGTTCCTATGCTGCATTTTGTCCGCAATACGTTGAAAAAAGAGTCCGGTGTGGTTGTGAATCTCTGGATTGCGGCCCTGTATCTGAACGCGCTGATTCAGGGATTATTGAATAAAATGTATGGGATTCCCTTTATCCGGATGCTGGTTGTGACCCATTTGCTGCTGTTCTCCGGCGTGCTGTGTATGATTTTCCTGCTGTGGAGAGAATACGGGAGTGAGAAGAATCAGCAGTCCGGGCTCTGCCTGTATGCGTTCAGTATGCTGGGGATCTCCGGGGTGACTGCGCTTGTGCTGTACTGGGCGTTCAGGATATACTGGTACGAGGCTGTTTTCCAGTTTGGAATTCTGATTTATATCGCGCTGATGTTCTGGGGGCTGATTTGCAAGGTGACGGAGGATATCCGGTTTCGCATGGAGCAGAGGATCTGTGAACGGATGTCCACCGAGGATCGCCTGACCGGCATGAAGAACCGGAAAGCCTTTGAGAAATATCTGCAGGACTGCGCCCGGGATGTGGAAGGCATGAAGGATGCAGAGCTGATTTTTATTCAGATGGAGGATCTGCGGGAATTTAATGACACCTACGGCATGAGCGTAGGCGACGAGAGCGTTATCGGCACGGCGGGCTGTGTAAAGCGGGCCGGAGCCCTGGCGGGAGAAGGGGTAAGGTGCTTCCGCGTCAGCGGCAATGAATTTGCGGCCGTGATGACTGGGCAGGATGGCGGAGAGACATTTGAGAAGCTTCTGGTTCAGGAGGTCTGCCGCTATAACGGCATGGTCACAGGAAGGGGACGGCTGCATTTAAGCTGTGGAAGCAGTTCCTTAAGAAAGCAGGACGGTTCCCGCAGAACCGTCAGCGACTGGATGGCTTGCGCGAATCAGAATCTGCAGAAGAATCGAGACAGCATGAGGGGAGGCGGAAGAGATGACGTATAATATGGATTTCCTGTTCGTGGCAATGATCCTTCTGGTGCTGGTTCTGTGGCATTATTACAGCCAGAGACGGCCGGACAACCTGAACAACCGCGCGTTTCTTATTTTTGTGGTGCTGGGCAGTCTGGATGTGCTGGCAGAAATTCTGAGTACCTATTATATCATTTCCACAAAGGGAAGCTTCGGAATCGGAGCTGTTCTTACGACGACGGTATTCTATGTGTTCCAGGCGCTGCTTCCCTATGTATTTATCTGTTATATTTGTACGCTCAGGGAAAATCATACGGTTTCGTGGAAGTGTCTGGCCCTGTGCGGCGTTCCGACGCTGATACTTCTGGGGATTATCCTGACCAATCCCTTTACAGGTCTGTTATTTTCCTTTGACGCGTATAGGGGGTATGTAAAAGGCAGCTGGTATATGTTGATGTACGCAAGCGCCCTGTTTCATATCCTGGCGGCGTTTATGATGGTTCTGGCCTGGAAAAAGAAGCTGGATCGGCAGAAAATCAGGACGCTCAGGGAAATTGTGGTGCTGACCGCAGGCGGCGTACTGATACAGAGCCGGTGCCAGTGGCTTCTAATGACAGGCTTTGGCCTGAGCCTGGCGATTCTGACCCTGTTCTTTACCATCAACAATCCTTACACCAACTCGGACAGTATGACAGGACTTTATGACAAGCCCTGCCTGATCCGGAAAATGGATGAAATGATCCGGAGCGGCCGGCAGTTCCATCTGATTATGGTGGACGTCTACCAGCTGTCCCACATCAATAAGGTGGCCGGAATCCGCGGCGGTGACAGGCTGCTTCAGGAGCTGGCAGAGCGGATGCAGCTGCTGGCAGGCGCCCGGGCGTTCCGGACGGCAGGCAAGCACTTTGTGCTGCTGGCAATCTCCCTGGAGGAGTATGAACGATTTCTGAAAACCCTGAAAGGGTTGTTTGAGAAGGATATGATACTTGGGGACGCAGAGCAGTGGATAAAGTGTCCGGCCATACTCAGCGGCATTGTAAATGCAGAGAAGCTGGAGGATGGCAATATGGTGCTTTCCTATGCGGAATATCTGGAATCCCTGTCCCTGAAAATGGGTTCCACCGAGGTGGTCCAGAACGACGCGCATACCAAGAAGAGCTTTCTGTACAACAAGCAGGTAGAAAATTTCCTGTATACAGCCATCGAGGAGGATCTGTTCCAGGTATACTACCAGCCGGTCTATTCCACCAGAAATAAGCAGTTTGTGACCCTGGAGGCCTTAAGCCGTCTGAAGCATCCGGAGCTTGGCTGGATTGCGCCGGATATCTTTATCCGGATTGCGGAGGACAACTGCCTGATTGACCGCATCAGTGATCTGCAGTTTTACCGGATCTGCCGGTTCCTGAAGGAGCATTCGGATTTGATGAAGCAGATTCGGAATGTGAAGATCAACCTGTCCCCACTGGATCTGATGCGTAAGGACTGCAGCGGCCATTTTATCCGGATCATGGATGAATTCGGACTGCCCCATGAATGGGTTCAGTTTGAAATCACCGAAACCGTGGCCACCGAGTACAATACGGGGCTGTGCCGGGTAGTAGAGGATTTTGTGAAGGATGGAATCGGTCTGTGCCTGGACGATTTCGGTTCCGGCTACGCGAACCTGAATACGGTTATGCAGCTTCCGTTCTCGGTGATCAAGCTGGACCGCTCCCTGCTGTTCCATATCTGTACGGATGAGCGGGCGGCTTCCTTCTATCAAAGTGTGGTATCTACCTTTCAGCACATGGGCTATCGGATTATCTCCGAGGGCGTGGAGACAGAGAGCGAGATGGAGCTTTTGAGCAGTTGGGGCGTGGACATGATCCAGGGCTATTACTTCTCCCGGCCTCTGCCGCCGGAGGAGCTGCTGAAGCTGTTGGGATAAGAGAAGATAAGAGATGAGAAAAGAATACGGGCAGCTTTCCCGATCCGACTGGATAAGGAAAGCTGCCCGTATTCTTTTGAAAATTGGAAATTATTTACTATACAAACAAGCCGTCATTGCATGCGACCATGTCCTTGTGAAGGAGATCCTCCACCTCCTGGAACAGCTCTCTCTGATGCATGCCTGCGCCCAGAATCAGCTTCTCCTTGGGAATCACGATGGCGTAGGCTTCCATGCCGTCCTTTGCCTCGGCGGTGGAAATGGCCTCTCCGGTAGCGGCGTCCAGAGTACAGATGAGATCCGGGAAGGTAGCGGCGCGCTGTCCGTCCTGCTCTGCCAGCATGTACTCATTCCAGAAGGTGAAGCTTACGCTGCCCTCCTCGCCGGTTACGTCCAGATGTCCGATATCATAGCCGCCGTCCATCTTCAGATCGTAGTTTGCGATTTTACCCTTAGCCAGAATCTTTGCGTCGTAGTTTTTCTCCAGGAAAGCTACGAACTCCGCGCCGTTCTTGCACTGGCTGAAGGCCTTTCCGATATCCAGAGCCTGGGAAATGGCGCCCACAGCCGCGTTCTTTGCCAGATACTCGGCGGTCACCGGGTTACGCAGCACGCCTACCATACCGCCGTCGGCCACCGCACTCTGGCGGATCACATGGGAGGTGGAGTTCAGGGCTCCCTTTGCCACGGTTTCCACGTAGCGGGCGCCCACGCCGCCACAGGCAGACTGGGTAGTCTGATAATCCGGCAGCAGGTTCAGTCCAATGCTTCCCATGGTTCCGGTGGGATGAGCGCGTCCGTTGCTGGGCGCGTCCACCAGGGGAATGCCGGTAAGAGCGGAGATAACCCAGCCGTTGGCGGTGGAAATGGCTCCGTTTTCGCAGGAGGTAAAGCCTGCGATTTTCTTGCCGTAATTCAGCTCAAAATTCTTCAGGGCAGTCATCCAGTGCTCGGCGGTCAGGTGAACGTCCTTCGCGGAGGGCGCGCCCAGGGTGGAGACATTCACTACCACATCGTCGGGCTTCAGTTCGCTGACGTCCAGCATGGTCAGCTTATCGGTGTGCTTGAAGGTCTCCTCCAGAGCCTCCCGTCCGGCGGTCAGTGTTCCGCCTCCGCCGCCTCCCAGAAGAAGACCGCCCATCAGGGCCTGTTCACACAATTCTTTTGTCAGATAAATCATAGTTGTTCCCTTTCTGTGGATGTCGTTTTATTTGCGGATAGATTCAAAAAATGCGAAAAGACCTTCCGCCAGTACCGGGTCGATGACCGGAAGTCCCACTTCCTGCTCCAGCAGCTTGGCGATGCCGATGGTGGTAAGACCGGTGCAGCCCAGGGCGATGACGTCCGCGCCTATATCCTTGATTTTCCGTGCGCAGGCTACGCAGTTCTTCCGGCCTTCGTCGGTCATTAGATCCAGCGTGCTGTTTACGCCCTCCGGCTTCTCCACGGCTACCAGACGGTCCTTCAGCAGCTTGCGGTAAGCTCTCGGCGCGTAGTCGGTAATACCCAGAAGGCCGATTTTCTCACCGTATTTGCCTGCCAGTGCAACGGTAGTTTCGCCGCCGCCGGTTACGGACATATGCGGAAGAGCCTCGCGGATCTCTGCCACGCCCGGATCATCGGCGCAGCTCACAATAATCATATCCTTGTCCTGGAAGGTTTTTGCCAGCTCTACAATTTTCGGAACGGCAATCAGCTCCAGCTCATGGCTGTGGATGCCCTCCCACTGGTCCGGGATACAGCGGCTTTCTACCTGGATGCCCGGAAAATGGTCCATGATAATCTGGCCGTGCATATCTACGAAATGCGGATCGTCAGAGGTCAGCACACGGATCAGGCCGACCTGAAATAGTTTCTTTTCCATACGAATTACCTCATTGTCTTTCTCAGATCTGAAATTCGCCATCCTTGATTACCAGGGTATCGTCCAGATACAGGGTCGGCTTCAGAATGATGCCGTCCATATGGCAGTCTGCCTTGTTGACGCCGCCGAAGGAGGTATTGGTACCGAAGGCCACATGCACGGTGCCGTACACCTTCTCATCCTCCAGGATAATGCCGTTCAGGATAGCAGCCTCATTGGTGCCGATACCCAGCTCCGCTACGGTGCGGTTCCGGTCGTTGGCCAGCAGGATATCCAGCATCTCGCTCTTTTCGCCGGAGATGGACTGGATCTTTCCGTCCTTGATCACGAACCTCAGGGGAGCGTCCAGCTTGCCGATGCCGACCATGGAGCCGTCCACGATCATTTCACCGTTGACGCCGTCCTCCAGGGGAGCAATGTAAGCCTCGCCGGAGGGCAGGTTGCCGCACTGGCCGGCTTCCCGGTATACGCCCGGGCTGGGCACGCCGTCACGGCCATCCAGGTCCAGGGTCAGGGTGCAGCCGTCCTTCTGGATGACAGCCTTCTTTGCTTTCGTGAGGAGTTCAGTTACCTTGCCAGTGAGCTTCAGGACCTCGTCGTAATCCGCAGTCATGGCGCCTGCGCCGAACATCTCCTCGGTGATGCCGGGCATGGTAGCCACGCGGGTGCCGGTCTTCTGAGCTTCGATCTTTGCGTTGGTGTGGGTCAGGGACTTGGCGGTGGGGCAGATAACTACATCCGCAGCTTTCATGGCCTCCGCTACGGTGCGGGGCGGCTCCTCGCCGGAGAGCTCGCGCTCCTTCATAACCATCAGCAGAGCCTCGCAGCCCAGCTCCTTGGCTCCCTCGTAGAGCGCGGTGCCAATGGTGAGGCGGCTGTCGTCGGTGATAATCAGTACATCCTCGGTGGGCTTTACAGCCAGGCAGGATACCATGACATTTTTTGCGATTTCTTTCAGTTCCATTTCTATACTCCTTTGTTTCGATGCAAAATCATTACTTATTAAAAAATCAGATACTTAAAAGTCAGATACGATCCGCTAGATATCGGTGACCTCCGAGATCACCCGGGCCAGGAGGGTACGGGGCAGAACTACGGTCTTGCCGGTCTTTTCGGCGAACATTTCCTTCATCTTCTGGGTGAAGCCGATGCAGTCCAGAACCACCAGATCCACGTCGTCCATTTTGCTGATTTCCTCGGCTGCCTTTTCCAGCTCCGGCCACTCACCGTAGGGGGAAGCAGCCACGCTGGTACACTCTTTCACATAGCCGCTCCATTTCTGGTTATTCTGCTCTAACTGGAGCGGAGACGGCGTGACAGCGGCGATATGGGAGGTGCGGGTCAGAAGGGGCACTACCTTATGCAGAATGTCGCAGGGGAAGACCATGGGGACATGAGAGGTCAGACTTTCCGGAAAGCTTCCGGTACAGAATACCATGATAAGCTTCACGCCTGCAGCCTCCAGATCGTCGATGCCCTTCTGAAGATTGCCCAGGATGTATTTCTCGGCAAAGGTGACGGAAGAGCCGTCGGTGAGACGGGATACCAGCACATAGTCGTCGCCTTCAGGTTTGAACTTCTCGATCTCCTCCCGGGTCAGGCCGTCCAGGCCGCCGCGCTGCAGCAGCTCGATCTTGCCGCCGAAGATATCCATAATATCGCAGGTCACGTCCACACGGGGGGCCTGTCCGATGGTGATTGCTCCAATTTTCATAAGCTCATCCTTTCTGAATAAAATGTGATAAATGGTTCTGTAACAGGAGAACCCAGGGAAATTCTCTATTACAGAAAAAAGGCAGCCGCAAAGTATGCGGCCGCCTCCTTGCGTGCAAAATAATTTATTCGTTTCCGAGAGTCTGAAGCTGATCCATTCTGCCGTACAGCTTCACCAGACGCTCATACTCCTTCTCGTCATAGAAACTTGCCTCGCCGCGGCCGAAGGATTTGGCAACCTCCATCATGTAGCGTGCTGCCTCTTCCACGTCTGCGAAGTGGCTGGAGCCTGTAGCACAGCCCGGAACCATGGTCTCGGTGGTGATAGCCACGCCTACGACCGGCGCCTTGGTAGCGGTGCAGGGCTGCAGGATGCTGTTCAGGTGATATACGTCATTGCCGTAAGGTGTGATATCCTGCATGCTCAGCGGGAATACATAGGGCAGCTGGCCGGTGGTACGCTGCATGATCTCCAGCAGATCCTCGGATACGCGAAGGATCCAGCCCTCTTTTACGGTGTTGGAGATGGCGAAGCCTCTGGTATTGATGACACGGTTGCCCTTGGTGGTGTCTACAGTCAGGATAGCGTCCAGCTCGGGGCTGACCTCTTCCTTATTGACCTGGGACATCTCCACCGGGGAGCCCATGAAGGGAACCGGCTTGTGGGGAGCAGTCGGAGCGTGGGGGCAGATCTGTGTGGAGACAAATACGTCGCCCTCCAGGTAATCGCCCTTGGTCTGCATATCCAGAAGCTTGGCTGCTACAGCCAGAGCGCAGAGCGCGCCGTCGCCGTCGGATACGAAGCCGATCATCTCCGGACGCGCGCCGATGCCACCCAGACGTCCCAGAAGACCGATGGTGGGAGCGGAGCCACCCTTGGACTTACCGTTGGTACCCGGGATGCGGACCTTTACCATATCAGTGCTGCCCTTAGGTCCTTCCAGCGGATAGACTTCCACGTTGGCCTCAGGATTTACGGACTGCAGATATTTTTTAACAGCCGCGCCGTCTACCGTACTGCTGTCAAGTACGTCAAATACTTCCATAACCTGTTTAATAAGCATGGTGTTTCCTCCTAAAGTGATTTATATTCAGATAGATCATACCTCATTTCTTATGGAAAAGCAACTGCTTTGGAAAGAAAGATAAGTTTCCAGAAAATTTACAAAAAATTAAGAAAGTTTAAGAAACATTAATACTTTAGCTTGACACAGCTAGAAAGTGAGAGTATGATTATAAATATCACGAGCTATGAACGGGCATAGGAACGGGATGCCTGCGTCATAGCTTTTTTAGAAAGGAAGCTGATAATATGACAAATGAAAATCCTGAACTGAAAAAACAGCAGTCAATTTCAGCAGCCGAGCATCCGAAGGCGTGGGATCCCCAGGTAATGATTCTGGGACTTCCGCTGGCAGTCGTAGGATGTATCATCGGCCTGGAGCTGATTGTCCGTACAGGAGTAACCCCGAACACCTCCATCATCGGAGCACTGTTTGCCATTCTTCTTTCCAGAATTCCGGTGGCATTTTTAAGAAAATACCGTAGTATCCACAGACAGAATCTGCTGCAGACATCCATTTCCGCAGCTACATTCTCCGCTGCGAACTGTATGATTCTTCCGATTGGTATTCCGGTTATCATGGGATATCCGGAGCTGATGTTCCCCATGCTGATCGGCGTGATGCTGGCTACCTGTGTAGACGCGACCATCCTTTACAACTGCTTCGGATCTGAGATGTTCCCGGCAGAGGGCGCATGGCCGCCCGGAGTGGCAGCGGCAGATTCCATCCTGGCAGTTATCGAGAAAGGTAAGAAGGCAGTCCTTCTTCTGGTTGGTATCGGCCTTGGCTGGGTAGGTAAGATCGCAGGCCTTCCCATGGATCTTCTGGGAGTATCCTGGTTTGGCGATTTCGGAGCCATGGCCGCTCTGGCAGCAGGTTCCCTGGTGATCGGCGTCCTGAAGGTAAACGGCTTCTCCTTCTCTATCTTCGGACACGCGTTTAATTTCGTAACCAATGCATTTGGCGAGGGCTTTGTATATACAGATCACCTTTCGCTGCAGTATATGGCGCACGGCGTTATGATCGGCGCCGGTATCATTTCCCTGGTACAGTGCGGGATCGCCCTGTTCAAGAAGAGCAAGGGTACCAAGGCAGTGGATACCACCAATGTGGTAAGCAACGAGCATATGAAGAAGACCCTGGGCGTGGGCTTCGGCGCATACCTGGTCATCGCTCTGTTCCTGGCAGTCGTAGGCGGCATCATCACCAAGATGAGCGTACCGCAGTTCATCCTCTGGCTGATCTTCGCGGCATTCGCTGCTGAGGCATCCGAGCTGATCGTAGGTATTTCCGCCATGTATTCCGGATGGTTCCCGGGATTCGCTACTGCCCTGATTTTCCTGATTGTCGGCATGCTTCTTGGCTTCCCGAAGCTGGCGCTTGGCCTGCTGGTAGGCTTTACCGCAGCCACCGGCCCCTGCTTCTCTGATATGGCGTACGACTTAAAGTGCGGCTACATTTTAAGAGGAAGCGGAGCAAATCCGGAGCTTGAGAAAGAGGGACGTAAGCAGCAGTTCTTTGCAGAGCTCATGGGCTTTGCCGTAGCGTTTGTAATGGTTGCCTTCTTTGCAAACAAGTACTTCGGACAGGGACTGTTCGTAGCAGTATCCAATACCTTCGTAGCTACCATTGACGCGGGAGCAAGCGGAGAAATCGCAAAATGGCTTCTTATCTGGGCTATCCCGGGCGCTATCATTCAGCTCCTTGGCGGAAAGCGTCAGCTGGGTATCCTGTTCGCTACCGGACTTCTGGTAGGTAATATCATCAACGGCCTGACCATCGCAGCTGGTCTGATTATCCGTCTGATTGCTGTCCGTGCCAACAAAGAGAACGAGCAGACCCTCAACATCCTGGGTGCAGGCGCACTGGCAGGAGCTGCTATCTACAGCTTCTTCACCGCTACTCTGGGACTGGTAGGAAAGAAAGACTGATAGGCGTTACATAAGGAAAAAGCCTGAGTTATAGAAAATGGGGAATCCAGTCCGCAGGTCGGATGGGATTCCCTTTTCTGTTACGAAGTATCCGTAAGGAGCTGCCGGTGGCAGGTCCTGTAGGTAAATGGAGGGTTATTTGCGAGGAATTTAAAATATGGATTACTTTATTATCATAGCGCCTAAGCTTGTCAGCTTTTTTCTGCTGATCGCTTTAGGCTTCACTATTTCAAAATTGGGAATTTTCCCCAAAAGCTGTCTGCCATCCCTGTCGGCCTTTCTGATTAAAGTGGTGCTGCCCTGTCTGACCGTATCGCTTCTGTGTCAGAGAGGAACCACCTGGGGCGATCTGGCAGGCTTCCATGGTATTGTGCTCTGCCAGATGGCCGGATATGCGCTGCTGGCCGCTGTGGGACTTCTGTGCGTAAGGCTGGCCGGAATACGCCCCACCACTTCAAATGTGCATGTGGGCTGTATGATCGGCGGCAATTACGGCTTCGTGGTCATCCCGATTCTGATGGCCCTGTACACGCCGGAAAACGGACAGCAATATATCCCTATCTGTTCCGCCATTGACACCATGATGGTCTGGACCCTGGGGTTATATTTTTTCACAAGAGGGATCGAAAAGGACAGGGAACCATGGTATCAGATTTTGGTAAAAAGGCTGTTTAACCCGATTCTGGTGTCCATCGTGCTGATTCTGACCCTGAATTCCCTGTCGGTGACACTGCCCAGCCCGGTGTTGGAGGTCTGCACGAACGTGGGCAATATCAGCTACAGCCTGGGACTTATCTATGTGGGCTGCACCATCTGCTTCCTGAAAAAAGGAAGCCTGCACTGCCTGAAAACCCTGTGGATGCTGGTGCTGACCAAGCTTTTCGCAGTGCCGCTTCTGATTTACATTCTGACCGGGTCGATTCTGCCCGAGACCGAGCGGGTGGTGCTGATGCTGATTGCGGGAGCGCCGTCCATGACCACCAGCTGTATGATAGCGGGTCAGTATGGGCTTGACGAGGACTATGCTTCCACGGCGGTCTTTGTAACGACGATTTGCTGTATGGTGACGATTCCGCTGCTGTTTCTGACCTCAGCGTTGTTTCGGTAAAAGCATACGCACATACTCATAGGAAGAAAGCGCCTTATCCGGGCAGCGCATGCGAAGACGGAAGCGCTTATATATAGGAGGAAAATCATATGGAACTGACAAAAGTAATCGAAAAACGAAGAAGTATCCGGAAATTCTCGGACAAACCGGTTTCCAGGGAAATTTTGGAAGAACTCATAAAAGCTGCGGCTTTGGCCCCCACAGCTAGCAATCTGCAGGCCTGGCGCTTCTTTGTGGCAGATGATCCGGAGCTGGTGCGGGACATCGACTCCTTCAGTCCCGGACTTTCCGGAAAGCCGCCGGTCATTATCGCCATCGCAAGCGATCTGGCGGAAGCGGAGCGCCGGGGAAGCAAGAACAGTGTTGTCTACGGCCTGATGATGGACGCGGCCATGGCGGCGGAGAATCTGATGCTGAAGGCCACGGATCTGGGGCTGGGTACCTGCGCCATCAAAAGCTATAATGATAAGGCAGTGCATAAGCTTTTGAAGCTGCCGGATACGATGCGGTTGGAAATCCTGATTTCTGTAGGCTGGTCGGCGGCAGAACCACGGGAGCCGAAGCGAAAGAACATGGAAGACGTATTGTTCTGGAATACCTGGGAAGAGCCGGAGGCTTCAGAAGAGGCTGCAGAGAAGCCGGAGGCCGGGAAAGAAGCGGTTCGGACGGACACCGGAAAATCAGCTGCAAAGGCAGCGGCGGCTTCTGCTTCAGAGAATACCCGGGCGCAGCATTTCAATCAGAAAGAACTGCAGGATCTGCTGATCTATATGATTACCAGCGCGGCAGGCCTGCCCGGCGAACCCCATATGTACGGCCCCTTACGTCTGATTGAATCCTCGAGAAGACTGGCAGGAATGCTGGGGGACGCCTATGGCGGAGCAGTCTTTGAAGAACTGGCGGCGCTGATTGATGCGGGCAAGGGCAAGAATATGACGGATCCGGAGGGCTTTTGCGAGATGCTTCAGGACGCAGCGGCGAAGGCTACGGAGCTTCTTTGAATGGAACGCGAAAAAGTGCTTGCAATTTTCAAAAATTTGAGGTAGTATTTTGAAAGACACACAAATGTCCGCAGAATAAAGACAGTAACTGTTCGGGTATTGAATAGCTACAAAAAAGACATTTAAAACAGAGGAGAGTATGAAAAATGAGTGAGAAGCTTAAGGTCGGTATCCTTGGCGGTACCGGAATGGTAGGACAGAGATTTATTTCCCTGCTGGAAAATCATCCGTGGTTTGAGGTTGTAACCATTGCAGCCAGCCCGCGAAGCGCAGGCAAGAGATACGAGGACGCGGTGGGAGAACGTTGGAAAATGGATACGCCGATGCCGGAGGCAGTAAAGGACATCGTTGTTATGAATGTCAACGAGGTCGAGAAGGTAGCTGCCGGCGTAGATTTCGTATTCAGCGCCGTAGATATGACCAAGGACGAGATTCGTGCCATTGAGGAAGCTTACGCAAAGACCGAGACCCCGGTTGTCTCCAACAACAGCGCGCACCGCTGGACTCCGGACGTTCCGATGATTATCCCGGAGATCAACTCCGATCACACGCAGATTATCGAGAAGCAGAAGGAACGTCTCGGTACCAAGAGAGGCTTTATCGCTGTAAAGCCGAACTGCTCCATTCAGTCCTATACCCCGGCTCTGAAGGCATGGGAAGAGTTTGAGCCCTATGAGGTAGTCGCTACCACATACCAGGCGATTTCCGGCGCGGGCAAGACCTTTAAGGACTGGCCGGAGATGGTAGGCAATATCATTCCCTACATCGGCGGCGAAGAGGAGAAGAGTGAGAAGGAGCCCCTTCGTGTGCTTGGCACCTGCGAGGATGGCGAGATAAAGCTGGCTAAGGAGCCGGTGATCACCTGCCAGTGCATCCGTGTTCCGGTTCTGAACGGCCACACCGCAGCTGTATTTGTGAAGTTCCGCAAGAAGCCGACGAAGGAGCAGCTTATCGAGAAGCTGGAGAGTTTCCGGGGCGCACCGCAGGAGCTTGAGCTTCCCAGCGCGCCGAAGCAGTTTATCCGGTATATGACAGAGGATAACCGTCCCCAGGTTACTTTGGATGTGGATTATGAGAGAGGTATGGGCGTATCCATCGGAAGACTCCGTGAGGATACCGTATACGACTGGAAGTTTGTAGGCCTGTCCCATAACACTGTCCGCGGCGCGGCAGGCGGAGCCGTACTCTGCGCAGAGCTTCTGAAGGCAAAGGGCTTTATCGCAGCAAAATAAGTAGTGTGAAAATGAATAAAAAAGGTGTAAAAATGGTCATTTCTGCCGCAGGAATGGCCATTTGCCTGTTATGCGGCGGATGTGCGGGGCAGGACGCGCCCGATACAGAGCAGAATATAGGAAATGTGATCACTTCGGAGCAGGAAGGCATGGATGATGAGAGCGCTGCAATGGATAGCGATAGTCCTGCGGTGGATTACGGTACCTGCCCGTCGGGAACGATTGTAGATAAGACGCTGACTGGGGCGGATATGGACGGACTGTTCACTGCCGAGGCTGTCCCTGACGAGATTTTTGACCGCATCAACGGCATTTCCTATGTAGAAAATGAGAATATCGGTCGTGATGACCTGCGCTATCTGCGGCTCTTATACTGCGGCTTTGACGGCGAAACCCATGTGGGGGAAATGATCACAAACGCGGCGATAGCGGATGAGGTGCTGGAAATTTTCCGGGAGCTCTACGAAAATGATTACCCCATTGAAAAAATGCTGCTTATTGACGAGTATGGCGGCGACGATGATCTGGCTGTGGCCGACAACAATACATCCTGCTTTAACTACCGGGTGGTGGCAGGCAGTAAGAAGCTGTCCCGGCATGCCCTCGGCCTGGCCATTGACATCAACCCTTTCTATAATCCTTATGTGACTTATCCGGACGGTGTAAAACACAGTTCTCCGCCCGGAAGTGAGCCTTATGCGGATCGAAGCGTGGATTTTCCCTATAAGATAGGCGGAAAGGATGACCTGTGCCTGCAGCTTTTTGACGCCCACGGCTATACCTGGGGAGGGCGCTGGAAGAGCGTGCAGGATTATCAGCATTTTCAGAAATAAGAGCTTCTCAGGCTTATCCAAAGTCGGACCAAAACAACGGAAAAACCATTGACGGGAGGATGAAAATTGTGCTATGCTTCAAATAGCGGATATCCGCTATTCCGGAACAGCTCTTTCCAATTTCCCCTGTTTACAGATGATAACACACGAATGAGAACTTTTCTACTTGACAGAAGACAAAAAATATAATAAGATAGTACCTGAAAAAACGAACAAATATTCGAAAACAAATGTTTGGAATATCGAAATAAAACAGGTACGGAATAAAGGAGAAGCTATGGTAAAGGAAGAAAAGCAGAAGGCATTGGACGCGGCGCTTGCGCAGATTGAGAAGCAGTTTGGTAAAGGATCTGTCATGAAGCTGGGAGACAAGGGAGCGAACATGCAGATTGAGACGATCCCCACAGGATGCTTAAGTCTCGACCTGGCGCTGGGACTGGGCGGTATCCCGAAGGGACGTATCATCGAGGTCTATGGCCCTGAGTCCAGTGGTAAGACCACGGTGGCCCTGCACATGGTGGCAGAGGTACAGAAGCGCGGCGGTATCGCTGGCTTCATCGACGCGGAGCATGCCCTTGACCCGGTATATGCGAAGAATATCGGCGTAGACATTGACAATCTTTACATTTCCCAGCCGGATAACGGTGAGCAGGCTCTGGAGATCGCGGAGACCATGGTTCGTTCCGGCGCGGTGGATATCATCATCGTGGACTCCGTAGCAGCCCTGGTTCCGAAGGCCGAGATTGAAGGCGACATGGGCGATTCCCATGTGGGTCTGCAGGCACGGCTGATGTCCCAGGCTTTAAGAAAGCTGACCGCTGTGATCAGCAAGTCCAACTGTACGGTGATCTTTATCAATCAGCTGCGTGAGAAGGTGGGCGTCATGTTCGGTAATCCGGAAGTGACCACCGGTGGCCGTGCGTTGAAGTTCTATTCTTCCATCCGTCTGGATGTGCGCCGTATTGAGACCCTGAAGCAGGGTGGCGAGATGGTGGGTAACCGTACCCGTATCCGTGTAGTGAAGAATAAGATTGCTCCGCCTTTCAAGGAGGCAGAGTTTGATATCATGTTTGGCGAGGGAATCTCCCGTGAGGGCGACATTCTGGATCTGGCGGCCAACACCGGCGTGGTGAATAAAAGCGGCGCATGGTACGCGTATGAAGGCGATAAGATTGGCCAGGGCCGTGAGAATGCCAAGCAGTTTCTGAAGCAGAACCCGGAGATCTGCCATGAGATAGAGGAGAGAGTCCGGGAGGGCTTCGGCCTGGACAGCGCCGGGATCGATGAGGAGAAGGCAGAAAAGGCACAGAAGGAAAAGACAGAGGCGGCAGGAAAGAAGAATGCGGCAGAGACAGCAGAGAAATAATTACAGAAATTACACAGAAGAGAACCCCGAGGAAGAGTATGAAAAAAAGCCGGAGAAGTCCGGCGATCTGAACCGGGCCAAACGCAGAGCGCTCCATATCCTGGAGCGCTCTGATCGTACCGAGCAGGAATTACGTGATAAGCTTTTGAAGAATTATCTGCCCGAGGTAGTGGATGCGGCAGTAGAGTATGTAAAAAGCTATCACTATATCGACGATCATCGATATGCGGTCAACTATCTGAACAGCAGAGGAAAAGTAAAGAGCAGCCGTCAGGTGGAGCAGGAGCTGTTATATAAAAAAGGAATCTCCAAGTCCGTGCTGGAAGGGGCGCTGGAAGAGGCAGAGCCTCAGGACGAGCGTGCCCAGATCCGCCGCTGGATGGAAAAGAAGCATATGGATCCGGCTGTGGCGGATCAAAATGAAAAACGGCGTTTTTATCAGTTTCTTTTGCGTCGGGGATTCCGAAGCTCAGATATATTGGCGGAGCTTCGGCAGGCTGAAGACGATACCTGACAGGTGCTCCACCAAAATTCACTAAAATTCACCAAAATTCACCCAAATCTTTCACCCAAATATTGTCTTGAATAGTTGAAATATGTACAGGGATGCGGTATAATGTTGAATCATAATGGATAATTGCGTAAACACGCACAAATCAACACAATCCAACTAAGAATATTGTTGAAAAACGGTGAAAAAGATGAGATTTATACGGAAGAGGAAAAACTGGCTTTTTTTTGCGCTTGCTGTATTTCTGGTCATAAAGCTGCCTCAGCCATATTTGAAGATTTTGGCTGAAAATGAAGGAATCAGTCAGGAAGAAGAAACCAGTCAGAGCGAAGAGAACAGGCAGAATAAGGATGGCGATCCGATCGGCGGAGAAGGAACAGAGGATGGAGAGACGCCGGATTCGGATGCGGCTGTCCCGGGCGGGGATAAGTCCGGTGAGAATGCCTCAGATGCGACTGCATCGGATAAAGCGGAAGCAGATGCATCAGCTGGTGACGCGACAGCTACAGAGGAGGAGAAATCCGATGTGACTGAGCTGGCAGGGGACAGTTCCGGGGAACAAAATGAAATTGCCGTCGTATCACAGGCGGAAGAGACAACTGCAGAACCACTGGATGTGACGCCCTATATTACGAAGGTGCAGGTCTGGTATCGAACGGAAAAATCAGGCGATAACTGGGGGGAAGTAGGCGCTGATACGACCGGTATCCCTGCGGACGCTGAATTAAAATTCACCATTTCTTATAAAAAAGCGGACGCGAAGGAGGTAGAGGCTCACAGCAGGACACTTCAGTACAAGCTGCCGGATTTGCTCATAGAGCCGCATGTGGAATTAAGTGTTATACAGGACGCGAACGGAAATAAAATCGGAACGATTACGGCTGATACCTCAGCTAAGACGATTCAGATGAGCTTTACGGATGAATTCCTGAAGCGGGAGGAAGCAGAAGTCAAGACGATTGACGGTTCTTTCTCATTTTATGCAGGAGCTGACCGGGATAAGGTGAGAGAGAATCCGAATCAGAATCTGATCATAGGAAACATGAACATAAGTCTCCCATTTGAAACAGAAAGCGACGCGAGACTGGGTACTCTGAATCTGACGAAAACCGCAGGTAAGTTTATAACGGACGAAGCCGGCGTATCTTATCTGGAATATACGCTTACCGTGTCTACGGGAGACACGGCCATGCCGGAGATAAAGGTTACGGATCACTTCACGGCAAATGCGGAATATATAGAGAAGTATGTAGGTGTGACCGGTACAGAGAGCGGGGCGGGTACGAACCAGGATTCTTCTGTGGCGCCTTACGAGGTCGGAAGTCAGGCTGGAAAGGGTAAGCTATATCTGGGGAACACCATCACAGAAGCGGCCCCGATTCCGGAACAGGCCGGAGCTTCGGTTACGTCTCCGGGCGTTCTGGTGTGGAATGTGGGAAACATGAATGCACAGGAAAGCCGCAGTCTTGTTTACCGCGTACAATTAAAGCCGGAATATACAGGAGCCCAGAGCAGGGGCGCCATCACGAATGCGGCAGCCTCTTTTGCAAAGAGCTATCCGCATCAGACGGTATCGACAAACTTTGAACCGCACACCTATGTGGGAATTCAGAAGACCGGCGGCAAATATACGCCGAATGAGTCCGGAGGCGGAACCATTACTTACCAGGTGACAGTCAGTGCCGACGAGACCAATACCTATCCGTTAAAGAATGTCAAAATCAATGACGCCTTAAAGGATATTACGGATATCAGATACCTGCCCTATCTGCATTATGCAGTTGGAAGCTTTCAGCTGTATCAGGGAAGTCAGGCGGATGAATCCGAAAGGCAGAATATCGGACAGAATCCACATAAGGATCAGAGCAATCCGATCATCTATGACAGCCATACGGAAAAAAGGTTTGACTTCTATATCGACACTCTGAATCCGGGAGAAACCATGACTCTGACTTATCAGGTAGAGGTGAGTGGGGATATCTTTGCTTTGGGGAACGAAACAATTCGCATTAAAAACAGGGCGGCAGCCTATTCTGATGATACTGTAACGGGCGGAAATCAATCCTTTTCTTTCGCAAACGTGGAAAAGACGCTGGATAAAAAGGTTTGGGACAGAAAGCTCCAGAGTGAGAAGACAGCAGAAGATAAAAATGTGCCGCTCTCTGAAGGGGCTGCAGTTTACCGTTATCAGAACGCATCCGGTTCATGGGTAGAAGCGACAGACGCGGCTGCTTCCTTTACAGTACCGGCGGGAAGCTTTCCCTATCAGGTAGTGGTCAATGAAGCGGCAGACTGGGATGTGGCTTCTGCGGTTCTCACAGACACCCTGAAAAATGAGTATCTGGCTTATACGGGATATCTGCGGGTGGACTATTACGAAAGTGGTTTGAATGAACAGCCGGCAAACGACACGCAGGCAGTGGAGTTTCTGAAGAAAACGACGGTGACGAAGACGGTATGGGCGGATATTGACAAGATGTCTACCTTCAGTTTTAGTCCGAAGGAACTGGGCATGGCAGATGGAGACGTATGTAAGGGCGCTTTCCTCTTAACTTATTACGCGAAACCGAACCAGGTATCGAACGTCAGTCAGGTGACAACCGGTAATGCCTTTACGGTAGAAGGCAAAGTGGTGGGACCTGGCGGAATTTCGGTGACTCTGGCCGGTGTGCAGGTAAGCACATCCACCGTGTTACAGGGAGAGAAAAACCTGAATCTCGTAAAGTCGGGCTGGTATTTCGACCATAACAAAGAAAGCAGCGGCGACTGGGAGCACGGGCGCTTATATTGGGTGATTGACGTTACCGGAACGGAGATTAGCGCAGGGACACAGATAAAGGACGTGCCTTCCACCGACGTCGGCTCCCTGCATCAGGTGCGTGGCACATCCATGGTAGGTCTGTATATCGGAACAATTCCGGATGGAAAAAGTTTTACGGATTACTATGGTTCGGTCAGAGAGCTGGAAGCAGATAAGAAAATGAAGAAGCTTTCGGGAAATGATAAAAATGGCGAAATCCTTCCAGCGGATGCGGACTATGCATGGAGCGCGCCTGCAGATGGAACATCAGCCACCATAGAAATAAAGAAAACATTGACATTACAAGAGGGTGAGCATCTCTACATGGTTCTGCAGACCAGACCGACTTATAATCTGAACGGGACAAGAGCCTGGAGAAATTATTATAATGATCTGTGGTTCAGGGAGAGCAGCACTTCGGAATTTATGAAAGTAAATAGAACAGTACTGCGTGGAACTTCAGCCGGAACCAATTTTAAAGAAATGGCCGGCGTCTATGAATACAGCGGTGGATCAGACTGGAAGGTCATTTCAAATGAAAAAGGAAATATCAGCCAGCTGCTTCAAGATGAAATTACAGAGCCGGGCACCTATGTGGAGTGGCGAATCAAGATCAACTACGCCGGGGATCTGGAAGGTACCGTGCATGTGGAGGATCAGATTCCGGAGGGACTGACACCGGTATACGCCAGATATTTCTGGATTGCGAAAGAACTCTTTGATAATCCGCCTGTGGTTCCGGAAATCGGTGAATACAAGAATGATCAAAACTGGGAAAAGCTGGAGACAACCGCGCTGATAGATGGCAATGACAGAGGAAATGTAGAGAGGACCTGTATTTCCTACTTTAACAGTGAGACAGGACAGCTTCAGTTCCGGGTGGAAAACCTTCGGAAGGGCGGCGAATCGGCGGATCAGCGTTCTCTGGAAATCCAGGTGCTTACAAGGGTCAGCGATCCGGAGATACTGCTGAATGGAAAAGAAAAGGAGTTTGTCAACGCAATTACAGTAAAGAATGATTCGGATAAGGTGATCAGTAATTCTTCCGCCACGGTAACAGTTACAAAAAAGACCATCAGTAAAGAAATGGGAAGCGTGGATAACAGCAAGCTGCCCTTTACATTGCAGGTAAACAGTCTGGGAGAGGATCTGGTAAAAGGAGAAGATACCCTGACCCTGGTGGACGAAATGAAGGATCCGCTGCAGTTTGATACGGAATCGCTGAAGGTAACGGATAAGGACGGAAACCAGGTATCCAATATTTTATCGCGCATTGAAGATACAGAGGACGGACAGAAGCTGATACTGACCATACCCGACGGACAGGCGCTTACCATTACCTATGACGCGATCCTGAACAGCCCGCCGGATCAGGATATTTCCGTAAACAATGCGGCGTACTGGTGGGGGCAGAGCAGCGATATTGCGCAAATCAAAGATGCCACAGTAAGGTACACGGTGAGCTCAACAGCGGAAACCACTACCTATCCGGTGCTTCAGGTGAAGAAAGTAGATAAGGACAATACAGCTGCCGCACTGAATGGAGCAAAATTCAGGCTGGAGCAGGTGTCCTGGAATACAGAGGAAAAGTGCTGGAAAAAGGTGGAAAATGGAACGGACATAGTAGGAACCACCGGCAGCACAGGCAATCCGGCTGGAATATTCTCTTTTGGAAACACAGACGGAACAAGGTTACAGTATAATACCGTATATCGCCTGACGGAAGAAGAAGCACCGGAAGGGTATGTGCTGGATAAAACACCGCAGTACTATGTGGTTGCCAAAAAAGAGGATGACAATTATCCGCCGGAGCTGGAAAAGTGGCGGGAATGGGGGGCGAAGATCTCCTATTCCGGAACCACATACTACGTGACAGCCTACAATGAAAAAGGCAGACTGGGACTGGAAAAAACCTTTCAGAATGTGAATGGGGAAACGGTCACCGGTTCCGGGCTGCCGGATGGCAGTTACCGGTTCGGACTGTATCCCTATCAGGAATCGGGAAGCTATGACAGTACAGCGGCTTTGCAGCTTCTAGAGGTTATCTGTCAGAATGGAAATGTGACCTATAAGCTGAACGGCAGCTCCACAGAAAAGCCGGAGTTTACGCAGGTGCCGGTGGGAGCGCAATACCGTGTGCTGGAGCTGGATAGTAATGGCAATCCCATAACATCCACGGGTACCGTCGTCACGATGGCCAATGGCCTGAAATATCGGGTGGAATATAAGAGCGGAGCCGATGCCGTCACCATTTCGGAGGATGGAACCGCGGAGTCGGTGAAGATCACGAACCGGCAGTATGCTGACATGGAGCCCGGAACGGGAATCTTCACGGAATCCAATCTGATTTACGGAAGCCTTCTGGGCGGAATCGTGATCGTTGGAATCCTGTTTTGGATAAGCAGACGGAGACGCAGATAGATGAAGCAGGGACTTGGAAAAGGATATCTGAGATTATTTGTGCGGGCAGCCGTATTCCTTCTGATTCTATATCTGGTATTTACCAGAGCCCTTTTTCTGGGGCGGGTGACCGGAATGGAGATGTACCCGTCCCTGAAGGACGGAGATCTGGCCCTGGGCTATCGACTGGAGCGGGAATACCGGACAGGCGACGTCATAGTATATGAGGCCGGCGGGGCGTTACATTTCGGAAGAGTAGCGGAAAAAGAGGAAGAAAATACAGGCGAGGAGACGCTGTCTGTGCAGCAGGATTACCAGACAGACCCGGAAGACAGCCCGGATGGCGACGAAGTACCTCGAAAACAGGTAAAGGGAAGGATTATAACAATTCTCAGAAGAAGAGGCCTGTGAGAGAAAAAAGCAGCAAATAGAAACCAGTCAAAAGGAATGAAAAACTTATGAAAAAGAAAGCATGGAAAACGGTATACGGCGTGGCGCTGGCAGCAGTGCTGGTGCTGGGAAATGCAAAGACAGCAAGAGCGGAAGACGGCGGAGCAACCACGGGCTATTCGTTCAATAAGGTATATCAATTGGATGGAGACAGCGCGGAGGGCGCCAAAAGCCCGGCAGAGACATTTGTGTTTGAAAGTGCGGATACAACGCCCCGGGAGAATCAGGCGACGCTGTATGCAGTGTCCTGTACAAAATATAATAGCGCCGCCAATCTGGATCAGATCACAAAGCTGGGAGAGCTTCCGGCGGGACAGGCTGACAGCATTCCGGATACAGCAAAAGCAGTAACCATTGGTTCTGTCACGTATGCGGAAGGGAACCTGTCAAAGACAACGGACGCGGCGTCAGCACCCGTTACGCAGCCGGTGGCAGTCGCGGTCACGGCGGACAGCTATCAGAGCGTGGGCTACTATTACTATGAGTTCCGGGAGAAAGCGGGAAATACAGCCGGCGTAACCTATGCCGCAGATACCTGTGCGGTCCGCGTGGCGGTGGTTAATGACGATTCCGGAGCCCTGAAAATCGACAGTGTAAGGCTGTATAAGGTCAATGCAGATGGTTCCTTAGGCGACAAAGCAGAGAATGTAACCAATGTGTACGCCGCAGGCAGCTTGAGCGTCACAAAGACAGTTACTGGTAATATGGGAGACAGAAACAGAGAGTTTGATGTAACGGTTACCTTTACCGCGCCTGCCGGAACAGAAATCCACGCGCCGATCGCCATCAGCACCAGCGCCGGTATAACAGGCAATCCGACAGAAGCTGTTATCAATGCTGCAAAAACCGGCGCAACCGCTTCCGTTAAGGTGAAGGACGGAACAACGGTAGTATTTTCCAATATTCCGAAGGGCGTCACCTACCAGGTAACGGAGACGCAGGCAGACGGCTATCACACACCGAAATACAATGGTACAGAGTCTGCCGGCGGCAAAAGCGGAACCATAACGGATACGGCAGCCGGAGCCGGCACAGTGGGAATGACGCAGTCTGTGGAGATTGAAAACAAAAGAGAGACAACCATCGACACCGGCATCTTCCTTTCCGATCTGCCCTACGTCCTTGTACTTGCGGGCATAGCGGCTGCAGCTCTTTTGTTCTTTGCAGGTAAGAAACGCCGTGACAGAGAAAAATAAGCAGAGTATGGGAAGCATTCTGCTGAAGCTGCTCAACAGACTGCTGGATGTGGCTGTTTTGCTGACGCTGCTTGTAACAGCGCTTTACTGTGTCTACTGCATCTGGGATAATAACACCATCTATGACGCGCCGCTTAAGCTTCAGCAGGAGCTGAGAAAGCAGAGGCCAAAGGAAGAAAGTCCATCCTTTGAAGAGCTTCAGAGACTCAATCCGGATGTGGCGGCCTGGCTGACCCTGGAGGGTACCGGAATCGATGACCCAATTGTGCAGGGCGAGGATAACCTGGAATATCTGAACAAAAATGTGTACGGGGAATATGCCCTGGCAGGAAGCATTTTTCTGGATTCCAGGTGCGACAGAACATTTTGGGGCGCATACCAGCTGGTGTATGGACATCATATGGAAAAGCACAGGATGTTTGGGGAGCTGGACCGGTATCTGGAAGAGGACTTTGTGGAAGAGCATACCACGGGAACACTGATGGTTCCGGGAAAAACGTATCCGCTTATGTTTCTGGCGGTTATGAAGGTGGACGCAGCGGACTCCTGCATCTTTGAACCGCAGGATTGCGGACCGGATTCGGATGTGTTTCAGCAGGCAGTTTTAACGAAGGGGCAGTATGTCAGAAAGGAGCTTTTGGAGAAGCTTTCAGAAGAACCGGATAGCTGGGCTGTCCTGGCTCTCAGCACCTGTTCGTCGGAAAAGGAAGAAGAACGTATTGTTGTATTGATGGTATATGAGCGCAAATGAGAAGAATATTTTACAGAGTAAGAAGAGTAAAAAGATATAGTTTATTGATAGCTTTGGGGCTGTTCCTGATGTTGGCCTTTCCGGTGTACGCGTCAGGCGGCAGCCGGTTTACCCTGCCGGTAACAATTACCTGGGGACAGGGCGGTCTGAATGAGGACAAAACATATCAGTTGGCCCTGAAGGGACTGGATGAAGGGTGTCTCATGCCGGACGGAAGCCAGGAGGAATATTGTGTAACACTGACTAGGGACAAGACCATCACGCAGCTGCCGGAAATCCGGTTTGAAAAGCCGGGAGACTATCATTATGTACTGACAATGACCCGGGAGGATCAGAAGCAGATCGCTGTGTATTATCTGCATGTCATGGCTGTCAACGGGAAAAATGGAGAATTGACAGTTACATCGACTCTGCGGGAAAAGGATCCACAGGGAGCCAAGACTGACGAACTTCAGTTCGTGGACGACGGGGGAAAGAAGCCGGAAAAGGAACCGGAGAAAAAAACGGAAGATAAATCAGGGCAGAAATCCAGCCGGCAGAAGCCTTCTGAAACAGGTACCAGGGTACAGACAGGCGATGAAAATGAGGCGGTATTCTGGATCATTTTGCTTCTTGCGGGTATTACCGGACTGGGAGCTGCTGTTACCCAACTATTACTTGACAGAAAGGTAAAATAAGTATAGAATTTAATAGTTGTATGTTATTCCTAATCGGCAAAACTTATAAAAATAAGCGTGTCAAACAGGTTATATTTGTACAATGAAAATTAAATAAGGAGGTGCTCCTGTGCCGTTTTATGTTCTTATAATCGTTGCGATTGTGTGCATTGTGGTAACGGCTCTTGTGACCCTGACTGTCCGCAAGAATACGGTCGAGAAAAAGGTCGGTAACGCGGAAGAGAAAGCAAGAGAGATCATCGACGACGCACTGAAGGTCGCGGAACGATCCAAGCGCGAAGCTTTGCTGGAGGCGAAGGAAGAATCACTGAAGACAAAGAACGAGCTGGACAAAGAGACAAAGGAACGCAGAGCGGAGCTGCAGCGTTATGAGCGCAGAGTGCTTGCCAAAGAGGAAGCTCTTGACAAGAAATCTGATGCCCTAGAACGCCGTGAGCTGAGTTATGCGGCCAAGGAAGAGAAGCTGGCGAAGCAGACAGCTGAGATCAACAAGCTTCAGGAAAAAAGAGTACAGGAACTGGAAAGAATCTCTGGCCTTACCTCCGAACAAGCAAAAGATTATTTATTAAAGACTGTTGAAGACGAAGTAAAACATGAAACCGCTGTGCTCGTCAAGGAACTGGAGAGCAGAGCAAAAGAAGAAGCTGACAAGAAGGCAAAGGAATATGTAGTAACGGCGATTCAGAAGTGCGCTGCCGACCATGTGGCAGAGACGACGATCTCCGTGGTACAGCTTCCGAACGACGAGATGAAGGGAAGAATCATCGGTCGTGAGGGACGGAATATCCGTACTCTTGAGACATTGACAGGCATCGACCTGATCATCGACGATACCCCCGAGGCAGTCATTCTGTCAGGCTTTGACCCCATTCGCCGCGAAGTGGCAAGGATTGCGCTGGAAAAGCTCATCGTGGACGGACGTATTCATCCGGCACGTATCGAAGAGATGGTAGAAAAGGCGCAGAAGGAAGTGGAGACCATGATCCGCGAGGAAGGCGAGGCAGCCGTTCTCGAGGTTGGCGTCCATGGAATTCATCCGGAGCTGGTGAAGCTCCTGGGACGAATGAAGTTCCGTACCAGCTATGGTCAGAATGCATTGAAGCATTCCATCGAAGTAGCGCACCTGGCAGGACTTCTGGCAGGCGAGGTCGGCGTAGACGTCCGTATGGCGAAGCGCGCCGGACTGCTTCATGATATTGGTAAATCCATTGACCATGAGGTGGAAGGATCCCATATCCAGATTGGTGCAGATCTGTGCAGAAAGTACAAGGAATCACCGATTGTTATCAACGCGGTAGAATCACATCATGGTGATACGGAACCGACATCTCTGATTGCATGTCTGGTACAGGCGGCAGATACCATTTCCGCAGCCCGTCCGGGTGCCCGCAGAGAGACGTTGGAGACGTACACAAATCGGTTAAAACAGTTAGAGGATATCGCCAATGGTTTTAAGGGCGTAGACAAGTCTTTTGCAATTCAGGCAGGTAGAGAGATTCGTGTAATGGTAGTTCCGGATCAGGTAGATGACGCCAGCATGGTATTGCTGGCAAGAGATATTTCCAAGCAGATAGAAGCTGAGTTGGAATATCCGGGTCAGATCAAAGTAAATGTTATCCGCGAAAGCAGAGTAACAGATTACGCAAAATAAAAAGACGAAGGATGTCGCAGGGCGGCATCCTTTTTCGATCGGAATCCAAGTGGACTGTGAATGAATTCCACTTGGATTCCGGTCAGATTTTGAACAGAGGTTGATGAAAGAGGAGGAGATACAGATGGCAGAGATAGGATTTATCGGAATGGGTAATATGGGTTACGCCCTTTTGAAAGGCGTCCTGAAAGAGTTTCCGGCGGAAAAGCTGATTTTTACCGCAAAGACCACGGAGACAAAGCTGCGGGTGCATGCGGAAACCCAGGTGGTATACGCGGAGTCCAACGCGGAATGCGCCAACAACTGTAAATACGTGGTACTGGCTGTGAAACCCCAGTATTATCCCCTGGTGCTGAAGCAGATCCGCTACGCGGTGACACCGGATCATGTAGTAATCTCCCTGGCTCCGGGTATCACCATTCAGAGCCTGAAAGAAACCCTTGGCTCAGATCGGCGGATTGTACGGGCTATGCCCAACACCCCGGCTCTGATTGGCGAGGGTATGACAGGGCTGTCTTTTGACGCGGAGGAATTCAGTCAGGAAGAGATTGATCGGGTACATCAGATCTTCGGAGCAGTCGGAAAGTACGCCGATGTGGAAGAACGGATGATGAGCGCGGTGGTCTGCGCCAGCGGAAGCTCTCCGGCTTATGTATACCAGTTTATTGAGGCACTGGCGGATGGCGCAGTGCAGTTTGGCCTTCCGAGAGCCCAGGCATACACCTTTGCGGCCCAGGCAGTAGCCGGCGCAGCGAAAATGGTACTGGAGACCGGTGAGCATCCGGGAGCATTGAAGGATAAGGTCTGCTCTCCGGGCGGAACCACCATCGCCGGTGTGGCGGCGCTGGAAAACGCGGGATTCCGGGGCGCGGTGCTGAAAGCCTGCGAGGCCTGCTATCAGAAATCCGAAGGAATCAAATAGTATGAATGCGGCGGCCCTCTCATATATTGAAAGGTATATGGGAGGGCTTTTTATGTGGAAAAAGTTTGCGGGCACAAGGAAAACGTTTCTGCCGGTGTTCCTGACAGGATTTGCGGCGGGAATCTTATACATGGTGTTCTTTGGCCGGGCGGCAGCGCATGAGACAACCCTGATGAGCCGTTATTTCTTTTCCAGATATCAGCAGGTGGAGCTGGCCAGCGGCGAGCTGCTCTGGTATATTCTGAAATCACGTGTCAGTTTTTTCACATTGCTGTGGCTGACCGGTTTTACCTTCTTCGGCACAACGGCGGCATTTCTGTCTCTGGCATGGATGGGCGCGGCGCTCGGTATTACATTGACGACGGCGGCCATGAAGCTGGGCTTTATGGGAATTCTCATCTGTCTTGCCTCGGGTCTGCCACAGGTTTTCCTGTATGTGCCTGCGGTAGCCTGGCTTCTGCAGAAAATCTGTGAGACATCGGAGAATCATCTCTGGAGAGGACACCGATACGGTGGGGGAGGTAGACAGGCGGCGCCGTATCTATTGGTCTGGGGACTTGGATTTCTGCTGCTTTTGGCCGGCTCTCTGCTCGAAAGTTATGTAAATCCCATGTTTTTGAAGCTGATTTTAAAAAATATTTAAAAATATTTTACGAATTCTTTACCAGATTTGGTGGAACAGGAAAAGAAGAAAACCAGATATTGTGGAAAGCCGTAAAAAGCCTTGATTTTACAGTATTTTGCGAAAAAAAGATCATTGCTTTTCTGATGATTTCTTACTATAATAAAATCCAAAGACTTTAGAAGAAAACGGCTTGGGTGAGCATAAGCTGAGGGGCACATGGATATATGGAACAAGAGATTAAAGGATTCATGTCTTATTTACATAATGTGAAAAAGACGTCCCGGAATACGGAGCTTTCTTATCAGAGAGATCTGATGAAAATGATGCATTTTCTCCAGAAGCAGAAGGTAGAGGATGCGAAAGAGGTTACAGAGACAGCCTTGAATTCCTATATTCTGGACTTGGAAAAAAATGGAATGTCAACAGCGACGGTATCGAGAAATATCGCGTCCATGAAGGGTTTTTATCTGTATCTTTGGAAAGAAGGCAGCATCAGTTCCGATCCGGCAGAGAAGCTGAAAGCCCCCAAAGTAGAAAAAAAACTGCCTGAGATCATGTCTGTGGAGGAGATGGAGCGCCTGCTGCGGCAGCCGGGCGACCGAACAAGCAAGGGTCTGCGGGATACAGCCATGCTGGAGCTTCTATACGCCACCGGTATCCGGGTAACCGAGCTGATTTCTCTGAAGATGGACGATGTGAACTGGAAGCTGGATTATATCGTGTGCCGCGACCGGAATAAGGAGCGGATTATTCCCTTCGGTCCGAAGGCGAAGAAAGCACTGGAGCATTATCTGAAGGAGGCGCGCGGTCAGCTCATAGGCGATAAGAAATGTGAGATGCTGTTCCCCAACTGCTCCGGCGAGGGCATGAGCCGTCAGGGCTTCTGGAAGCTTCTGAAGCAGTATGTGAAGCAGGCGGGTATTGAGATGGAGATTACGCCCCACACCCTGCGTCATTCCTTTGCGGCCCATCTGGTGGAAAACGGCGCGGATCTGCATGTGGTGCAGGAGATGCTGGGACATTCGGATATCTCCACGACCATGATGTACGCGGCGAGAACCCGGGAGATATATGCGAAGGCGCATCCGAGAGGGTAACAGATAGAATAAAGTGACGAGAGATTCCTGATAATAATACACGGGAATCTCTTTTTTTACTCTATAGGAAACACCGTGTTACGTTAAAGTGCGAAAACTATGATTCCTATAGAGTAAAATAGAAAGAATAGAAAAAAGGGAGACGGTTGAACGCTCTCCCTTGGTATATAAGCTGTTTTTGAATTAGCAGCGCTCCGCGATCTCATACAGCAGCCGCTCGGAATCTTCCCAACCCAGGCAGGCGTCGGTAATGGACTTGCCATAGACATGGTCGTGAATGCCTTGATTGCCTTCCTCGATATAGCTCTCGATCATCACGCCCTTGACCAGCTTGCGGATGTCGTCGGCGCAGGAACGGCTGTGCAGAACTTCTTTGACGATACGGATCTGCTCCTTGAACTGCTTGTTGGAGTTGTTGTGGTTCGCGTCTACGATGCAGGCCGGATTCTTCAGCTCTCTCTGGGCGTAGAGATTGCAGAGGTTCCGCAGATTCTCATAGTGATAGTTGGGCAGGGACACGCCGCGCTCATTGACAGCACCGCGAAGAACCACGTGTGCCAGGTCATTTCCGCTGGTCTGGACGTCCCAGCCATGGTAAATGAAGGAGTGGCCGTTCTGTGCCGCGTGAACGGAGTTCAGCATAACGGAAAAGTCGCCGCTGGTGGGGTTCTTCATGCCCACGGGAATGTCGATGCCGCTTGATACCAGACGGTGCTGCTGGTTTTCCACGGAACGGGCTCCGATGGCGATATAGGACAGGAAATCCTGTACATAGGGCAGATTTTCCGGGTACAGCATCTCATCGGCTGCGGTCATGCCGGTCTCTTCGATGGCGCGGATGTGCATGTGTCGCAGGGCGATGATGCCAGCCAGCGGGTCCGGCTTCTTCTCCGGATCCGGTTGATGCATGATGCCCTTGTAACCGTCGCCGGTGGTACGGGGCTTGTTCGTGTAGATACGGGGGATAATCAGGACCTTGTCCTTAATCTTCTCCTGTACCTGAACCAGACGGCGCACATAGTCGCAGACAGCCTCTTCATTATCTGCGGAACAGGGTCCGATGATGGCGATAAAGCGGTCGGATTCGCCGGTGAAAATTTTACGGATTTCTTCGTCTCTCTCTTTTTTTATCTGTGCCACATGGTCGGGAACCGGATACATTTCACGGATTTCCTGGGGGGTGGGCAGCTTTTGCTTGAAATCGAATGCCATTTTTCATAACTCCTCGTTTGTAGATATTGTGATGACGGACGTTCGGCGGGCAGGCCACAGACCCGCTCGCAAGCGAGCTATCCGCTGCGCGCCGAACTGTTTCTATCATAATACATGAAAACGCAAAAGTCACGCAAATTTTACATTAATTATGTAGGAATTCCTGTAAAGAAGCCAGATTCATCCCGCATACGACCAACTGTCCTGCCAGCAGTCCCCACAAATATCCCTCGATTCCGAAGCGCGGTACAAAGCACAGGACAAAAAGGATGCGAATCAGAATGCCCGCCAGATTATTGAAAAAGCCGGTTCCGGTGCGGCCAAGGCCATTTAAGATGCTGTGTAAGGTGTGGTTCAGATACAGAAACGGGCAGATCCAGGCCAGGGTGATGATGAAGTCTCCGGCCAGGGTGCTTCGGAAGAAAAAGTTCCCGAGAAAGCGTCCGAAGAGCAGAAATAGGACGGTAAAACTGATTCCCAGCGGCAGGCAGAAGGACACGGTTTTCCGGACCGTGCGGGAAAGGTTTGCGTCGTCCCCGGCAGCCTGGGATTCGGATACAGAGGGCAGCAGCATGACTGACAGAGCGCCTGTCAGGACGCTGGGAAACAGGATAAAGGACAGGGCCATGCCGGACAGGGTTCCATAGACGCTGAGCGCCTGCTTCGTGGACAGGCCGTATTGTTGGAGACAAAGGGGCAGCAGAATGGATTCGGCGCTGGCCAGCAGATTCATGCAGAGCCGGTTGCCGGTGACCGGAAGCGCCATGGCCAGCATCTGCCGTGTCAGGGAAAAAAGGGAGGGCGCGCCGGAGCCGTCCGCAGATTTTCCGGGAGGGGCAGATTGCCCGGAGACGCAGAAAACACAGAACAGCATGGACGCAAACTCCCCGATAACCAGACCAATGACGGCGGTTAGCGGGGACAAACCCATGCCCTGTTCACAGGCCACCCGGTAAATGAGAAAGACAGCCCCCACACGGGACAGCTGCTCGAAAAGCTGGGCAGCCGCCGGAACCGCGGGCTTCTTTAACCCGTAATAATAGCCGCAAATGCAGGAATGGCAGGCACCGAAGGGAATGGTGAACGCCATAATGCGCAGAAGCGTTCCGGTGCGCGTTTCCCGGAGAATGTGCCGTGCCAGAAAAGCAGCATTTTCATACAGGAGAAAAGCGGTGGGGATGGCAAGCCCCAGAGCCAGGAGAAGCCCCACGCGCAGAACCTGTCTTGCGCTCTGCGGACGTCCGGTCCCATTTTCCCGGGAGACGAAGCGGGAAACGGCGATCTCGGCCCCGGAGGTGGTCAGCGCATAACAGACTCCGTAAATGGGAAAAATCATCTGATAGATGCCGATGCCCTCGGCACCGATGGCGCGGCTTAAGAATATTTTATAGAAAAAGCCGATGAGGCGGGTCATAAGGCCTGCCGCAGTCAGGAGCAGCGTGCCGCCGACCAGCGGATGAAGCTGTTTTTTCATAGATTTCCCTAAATCAAAAATTATAAGTAATATATGGCAAAAACCTGCTTGACAGAACCTTACCTGAGTGTTATTATCAATACGAAATCCGACAAAAGTACTCGGAATTCAATAACCTTTGAGTGCGAGGTGACAATATGAAATTGTCTACAAAGGGAAGATATGGACTTCGCGCGTTGATTGATTTGGCCCTGTACAGCGAAAATGAGACGGTTTCCATCGCCAGTATTTCCGCCAGACAGAATATATCGGAAAGCTATCTGGAACAGCTGATCGCGAAGCTCCGCAAGGCCGGACTGGTAACCAGCGTCCGGGGAGCGGGCGGCGGCTATAAGCTGGCGCTTCCGGCGTCCGAGATTTCCGTGGGAGATATCCTGCGGGCCCTGGAGGGAAGTCTGGACGCGGTGAACTGCCCGGGACTGGAGGAGGAAAGCAGCTGTGGCGGTTCTGAATTCTGCGTGACCAAGTATGTCTGGCAGAAGATTAACGACAGCATTAACCGGACCGTAGATGAGATTAAGCTGGATCAGCTGGTCGAAGAAAGCAGGAGCATGAAGGATGAAGCCGGGACCAAGGAAAATACGTCCTGTTGCATCTAAAAAAGAAGGAGATATCACCATGAAGAAGTTAATTTATCTGGATAACGCGGCGACCACAAAGACAGCGCCGGAAGTTGTAGAGGCCATGCTGCCCTATTTCACAGAGCATTACGGCAACCCCTCTACCGTATACAGCCTTGGCGGCGAGAGCAAAAAGGCCATCACAGAAGCAAGAGAGACCATCGCGAATGCGCTGGGCGCGCAGACTGAGGAGATTTATTTCACCGCAGGCGGAAGCGAGTCTGACAACTGGGCGCTGAAAGCGACTGCAGAGGCATATAAGAGCAAAGGAAAACACATTATTACCACAAAGATCGAGCATCATGCGATCCTGCACACCTGCGAGTGGCTGGAGAAGCATGGCTATGAGATTACGTACCTGCCCGTAGATGAAAATGGTGTGGTCAAGGTCGAGGAACTGAAGAAAGCCATCCGTCCGGAAACCATCCTGATTTCCGTGATGTTTGCAAATAATGAGATTGGAACCATTCAGCCGATCAAAGAGATAGGTGAAATCGCCCATGAGCACGGCATTCTGTTCCATACCGACGCGGTACAGGCTTTCGGTCAGGTGCCCATCCATGTAGACGAGTATCATATCGACATGCTGAGCGCCAGCGGCCACAAGCTGAACGGCCCCAAGGGCATCGGCTTTCTGTATATCCGGAAAGGTGTGAAAATTCGTTCCTTCATACACGGCGGCGCGCAGGAGCGCAAGCGTCGTGCAGGTACCGAGAACGTACCGGGCATCGTAGGACTGGGCAAGGCCACCGAGCGCGCCATGGCGACCATGAAGGAGCGTACCGATAAGGAAATTGAGCTTCGTGATTACCTGATTGACCGCGTCATGAAGGAGATTCCCTACACCAGACTGAACGGCCACAGAACCACCCGTCTTCCGAACAACGCGAACTTCAGCTTCCAGTTCATCGAGGGCGAATCTTTGCTTATCATGCTTGACATGGAAGGTATCTGCGGTTCCTCAGGCTCCGCCTGCACATCCGGATCCTTGGATCCGTCCCATGTGCTGATGGCCATCGGCCTGCCCCACGAGATTGCGCATGGCTCTCTGAGACTGACGCTGAACGAGGAGATCACGAAAGAGGATCTGGACTTCGTAGTGGAGAATCTGAAGAGAATCATCGACCGGTTACGTAGCATGTCACCGCTCTATGAGGACTTCGTTAAGAAAAATAAATAATTTATAGAAATAGAGGAGAAATCGATTATGTACAGCGAAAAAGTAATGGATCATTTTCAGCATCCCCGTAATGTAGGAGAGATAGAGAACGCCAGCGGCGTCGGTACCGTCGGCAACGCAAAGTGCGGCGACATCATGCGTATGTACTTGGACATCGACGACAACGGCGTCATCCAGGACTGTAAGTTCAAGACCTTCGGCTGCGGCGCTGCAGTTGCCACCAGCAGCATGGCGACCGAGCTGGTAAAGGGCAAGACCATCCAGCAGGCCCTGGAGGTGACCAACAAGGCCGTTATGGAAGCTCTGGACGGACTTCCCCCTGTCAAGGTCCACTGCTCCCTGCTGGCAGAGGAGGCCATTCACGCGGCACTCTGGGATTACGCAGAGAAGCACGGTATCAAGATCGAGGGCCTGAAAAAGCCGAAGTCTGATATCCATGAGGGCGAGGAAGAAGAGGGCGAGGACTACTAAAACCAGTCTTGCCTTAGCATAGAAAATGTGTGTTGCATGGGAAGAATGTGGTGTCCTTCCTGTGTAGCGCACATTTTTGTATACAGAGTTTTGCCACAAAGGGAAATTCAGATGTTGGAAGCTCCCTTTTTCCCAGGGCAGCAAAGAAAAAACAGAAGGAAATAGAATAAATATGGCTAAGAAAAAAGTAGTAGTAGGAATGTCCGGCGGCGTGGATTCCTCTGTGGCGGCCTATCTCTTAAAGGAACAGGGCTACGAGGTCATCGGTGCCACCATGCAGATCTGGCAGGATGAGGATGAGTTTACCCAGGAGGAAAACGGCGGCTGCTGCGGTCTGTCTGCGGTGGATGACGCAAGAAGAGTGGCGGCCCAGCTTGACATTCCCTATTATGTCATGAATTTTAAGACGGATTTCAAAGAGGCAGTCATGGATTATTTTGTGGCGGAATACCTGGCGGGCCGGACGCCGAACCCCTGCATTGCCTGCAACCGTTATGTGAAATGGGAGGCCCTCCTGAAGCGTAGCCTGGACATCGGCGCGGACTACATCGCCACAGGCCATTACGCCCGGGTGGAGCAGCTGCCAAATGGCCGCTACGCCATCCGTAATTCAGTGACCGCAGCGAAGGATCAGACCTACGCCCTGTATAACCTGACTCAGGAGCAGTTATCCCATACCTTGATGCCGGTGGGCGCTTACTCGAAGGATCAGATCCGGGAAATCGCGGGAAAGCTGGGCTTCCGGGTAGCGAAGAAACCGGACAGCCAGGAGATCTGCTTCGTGCCGGATCAGGACTATGCCGGTTTCATTGAGCGGACCACCGGAGAACCCTCAAAAGAGGGCAATTTCGTCACTGCAGACGGTACAGTACTGGGCCGCCATAAGGGTATCATTCACTACACCATCGGCCAGCGAAAAGGCTTAGGCCTGGCCATGGGCCGCCGCGTGGTGGTCACCGAGATTCGCCCGGAGACCAACGAGGTGGTCATCGGCGAGCAGGAAGACGTGTTTACCACGACGCTCCGGGCGAACCGCCTGAACCACATGTCTGAGCCGGATTTCCCCGAAGGAAAAGAGGTACTGGCTAAGATCCGCTACAATCATAAGGGCTCTCCCTGCGTCATCCGCCGGGAGGGAGACGATCTGGTGCGTGTGGACTTTAAAGAACCCGTCCGCGCCGTGACGCCGGGCCAGGCCGTGGTCTTCTACGACGGCGACTATGTGCTGGGCGGCGGAACCATCGTGCGGACGCCGGAATCCTTTTGTTCAGAGGCAAATATGCGATATCTGGATCGCGTAATTGAGGATATCGAAAGTGAAAAAGTAAAGCTTACAGAGCACGAGCTGATAGAGGATTAGTGGATGAAAATGCTCTGGGAAGAATTGTGTATCGGGGAAAAGATGGATTTATTGTGATAGCAGCCTGCAGGGGACATTACGAAGAATGAGAAGAAGAGGCCGTTGCAAAATAGAGAAATCATCATTTTGCAGCAGCCTTTTTCTATATAACAGAACATATTTATAACGGCACAAACTCCGCCTTCCGCTCCCGGAATACTGTAAAATACCGGAATCCGCATTTCCGCAGCACTTCTTTGGCGTCCGCGAACCGATACGCTACATACTCTGTCGTATGGGCGTCCGATCCCATGGTAATGATTTCTCCGCCGAGCTCCTTATAGCGGCGCAGCACGTCGTGACAGGGGTTTGGCTCGGAAAGTCCGGCCTTGTAGCCGCCGGTGTTGATTTCGATGCCTTTGCCCTTTTCTATCAGCAGCTTCAGAACCGCGTCCACCTGATCGGCATGCTTTTTGTAAGAAAAAACGCGATCCCCATCCGGTACATAGCGGATGATATAATCGATATGCCCGTATACATCAAAATCATCAAAAGCCCGGATATTCTGAAGGGTCACATCCAGGTACCGGTTTACGCCGGAAGCAGCGTCATAGGAGGTCCAGAAATCCGGATAGTAAGGGTCAAACCGATCCACCAGGTGGGTGGAGCCGATCAGAAAATCGAAGGACTTGTCTGAAAGCCATTGCCGGTAAGCATCCCCCAGCTGGGGCTGGATCCCAAGCTCTGCTCCGATACGGATTTCAATGCGGTCATGGTAGGCCTCCTGAAGCCGATGCATTTCCCGGAAATAAGCGTCCGCATCCAGGTCAAAGCTTACATCGGAATAGGGGTAATCCATATCCAGGTGGTCGGTCATACACATAAGAGAAAGCCCCTGCGCTAGCCCCTTTTTTATCATTTCCTCCGTGGGCGTCTCACTGTCCCCGGAAAAACAGGAATGTAAATGGTAATCAGCAGTCATATTTTTCACCTCTGCAACGAATATACACCCATCTTAATTGAAAAAATACACAATGACAAGAAAAAGATCGAAGGGAAATTCATTGTTTTGACAAAAATTGCACAACGTCAGGGAAATTGCGGAATTGGGACTTGCTTTTTTGTATGGAATTGGGTACAATAATTGCAGGTTGGGCTCTGTCCTGAAAGGGGCGGAAAACCACGAATAATCTAAATTCATATTTAGGAGGAAATTTAAAATGGCAGTAAAAGTAGCGATTAACGGTTTCGGACGTATCGGCAGACTTGCATTCAGACAGATGTTTGGCGCAGAGGGATATGAGGTTGTAGCAATCAACGACCTGACAAGCCCGAAGATGCTTGCTCACCTGTTAAAATATGATTCTTCTCAGGGTAAATATGCTCTGGCAGATACCGTATCTGCAACAGAAGATTCCATCATTGTTGATGGCAAAGAGATCAAGATCTACGCAAAGGCTAACGCAGCAGAGCTTCCGTGGGGAGAGATCGGCGTAGACGTAGTTCTGGAGTGTACCGGATTCTACACCTCCAAGGAGAAGGCTTCTGCTCATATCACAGCAGGCGCTAAGAAGGTAGTTATCTCCGCTCCGGCTGGAAATGACCTTCCGACCATCGTTTACAATGTAAACCACGAGACACTGACAAAAGAGGATACTGTAATTTCCGCAGCTTCCTGTACAACAAACTGCCTTGCACCGATGGCTAAGGCTCTGAACGACTACATGCCGATCGAGTCCGGTATCATGTGCACCATCCACGCTTACACAGGCGACCAGATGATCCTTGACGGACCGCAGAGAAAGGGTGACCTGAGAAGAAGCCGTGCAGGCGCTATCAACATCGTTCCGAACAGCACAGGAGCAGCTAAGGCAATCGGCCTTGTTATTCCGGAGCTGAACGGCAAGCTTATCGGCGCTGCACAGCGTGTACCGACCCCGACTGGTTCTACTACTATCCTGAACGCAGTTGTTAAGGGTGAGGCTACTGTTGATGGAATCAACGCAGCTATGAAGGCAGCAGCTACCGAGTCCTTCGGTTACAACACAGACGAGATCGTATCTTCTGATATCGTTGGTATGAGATTTGGTTCTCTGTTCGACGCTACTCAGACCATGGTTGTAAACCTTGGCAACGGCACATCTCAGGTACAGGTTGTTTCCTGGTACGACAATGAGAACTCCTATGTATCTCAGATGGTTCGTACAATCAAGTACTTCGCTGAGCTCGCTTAATCAGTATTGAATTAAGACCTTAAGAGGTCCGGTCTTTATGGACCGGACCTCTTTTTATTATTTATCCATGACAAGTAAGGAGAGATTGAGATGTTAAACAAGAAATCTGTAGATGACATCAACGTAAAAGGACAGCGTGTCCTGGTAAGATGCGATTTTAACGTACCGCTGAAGGATGGCAAGATCACAGACGAGAATCGTCTGGTTGCAGCGCTGCCGACCATCAAGAAGCTGATCGCTGACGGCGGAAAGGTTATCCTTTGCTCCCACCTGGGCAAGCCCAAGGGAGAGCCGAAGCCGGAGCTGTCCCTGGCGCCGGTAGCCAAGAGACTTTCCGAGCTTCTGGGCCAGGAAGTAAAGTTCGCAGCTGATCCGGAGGTTGTAGGACCGAACGCAAAGGCAGCTGTAGAAGCTATGAAGGACGGCGAGGTAGTTCTTCTTGAGAACACCCGTTACCGCGCAGAGGAGACCAAGAACGGCGAGGCATTCTCCAAGGAGCTGGCTTCCCTGGCAGACGTATTTGTAAACGACGCATTCGGAACCGCGCACCGCGCGCACTGCTCCAACGTAGGCGTAACTCAGTATGTAAAGACTTCTGTAGTAGGATACCTGATGCAGAAGGAGATCAACTTCCTGGGCAACGCAGTCAACAACCCGGAGCGTCCCTTCGTAGCGATCCTGGGCGGCGCAAAGGTAGCAGATAAGCTGAACGTAATTGCAAACCTGCTTGAGAAGTGCGACACCCTGATCATCGGCGGTGGAATGGCTTACACCTTCCTGAAGGCAAAGGGCTACGAGGTAGGAACCTCTCTGGTAGACGATGAGAAGATCGACTACTGCAAGGAAATGATGGAGAAGGCTGAGAAGCTTGGCAAGAAGCTGCTTCTTCCGGTTGACACCACCATCGCAAAAGAGTTCCCGAACCCCATCGACGCAGAGATCGAGGTATCTGTAGTACCGTCCAATGAGATCCCGGCTGACATGATGGGTCTGGATATCGGAACCAAGACCGCAGAGCTGTACGCTGAGGCTGTGAAGTCTGCGAAGACTGTAGTATGGAACGGACCGATGGGCGTATTCGAGAACCCGATCCTGGCAAAGGGTACCATTGCAGTAGCAAAGTCCCTGGCTGAGACAGACGCAACCACCATCATCGGCGGCGGCGACTCCGCAGCAGCAGTCAATACCCTTGGCTTCGGCGACAAGATGACTCACATCTCCACAGGCGGCGGCGCTTCCCTGGAGTTCCTTGAGGGCAAAGAGCTTCCGGGCGTAGCAGCAGCAAACGATAAGTAAACACTTAATGAAGGCGAGCGGTTGGCGAAGCCTGAATTTAGTGTGAACTTACTTGTCGACACTTAGTGAAGCCAAGCTGAAAGCGCAGGCTGAACTTAGTGACGAGAAGTATCCTTAAGTTATTTTATATAAAAGATAGAGGAGAACAAAACAATGGCAAGAAAGAAAATTATCGCTGGTAACTGGAAAATGAACATGACTCCCAGCGAGGCAGTAGAACTGGTAAACACCTTAAAGCCGCTGGTAGCAAACGATGACGTAGACGTAGTATTCTGCGTACCGGCTATCGACATCATCCCGGTCGTAGAGGCTACCAAGGGATCCAACATCCAGGTTGGCGCTGAGAACATGTACTTCGAGGAGAAGGGCGCTTACACAGGTGAGATTTCCCCGAATATGCTGACAGACGCAGGCGTAAAGTACGTAATTCTTGGACATTCCGAGAGACGTGAGTACTTCGCAGAGACCAGCGAGACTGTAAATAAGAAGATGCTGAAGGCATTTGAGCATGGTCTTACACCGATCATGTGCTGCGGCGAGACTCTGACTCAGAGAGAGCAGGGCGTAACCATGGACTTCATCCGTCAGCAGGTTAAGGTTGGTTTCCAGGGCGTAACCGCAGATCAGGCTAAGGAAGCAGTTATCGCTTACGAGCCGATCTGGGCTATCGGAACCGGTAAGACAGCTACAACTGAGCAGGCACAGGAAGTTTGCGCAGGCATCCGCGCATGCATCGCAGAGATCTACGATGAGGCAACTGCAGCAGCTATCCGTATCCAGTACGGCGGATCTGTAAACGCAGCTACCGCACCGGAGCTCTTCGCACAGGCAGACATCGACGGCGGCCTGGTAGGCGGCGCAGCTCTGAAGCCGGACTTCGGAAAGATTGTAAATTACAAGTAAGTCTGAAATTTTAGGCAAAATAACCAAATATAACGCTATAAAACGTGATAAAAAGCCATTTAATTTAGCTAATATTGCTAATTGAATGGCTTTTTATTATGCTTTATAATCTTTTTAGTATCACCTTTTAGTATCACCCTAGTATCACCTTTTTAAAGGAGGGATAATAAGTGAAAAAGCACGGAGAAGGAAGTGCAAGACAATTAGAAAATGGATCTTGGGAATGTATGGTTCAAAGTAAATATATAAACCCTGATTCAAAGGATATGAGTCCGAAAAGAATTAAGCGCCGGGGCAAAACGGAAAATGACGCAAGGAAAAAAGCGAAACAGGCATTATTGGTATGGGAAAAGAATTATGAAGAAACTCGTTTAAATAAAAAGATGGATAAGAAAAAAACGTTTGGCCAATATATGGATGAGTTTATAGAAACAGAAGTGAAGCCAGAGGTTGCGGGAGCTACATATAAAAGTTATGTCTATACTCTTCAAGCAAATTTTTACAACTGTAAAATAAGCAATTACCGCTTGGAGGATCTTAATAAGGTTGAATTTGAAACCTATTTTGATTCAATTATAAAAAAGAAGAGCAATAAAACGGCGAAGGTTCCCATGCAGTTATGCAAACGTTGTTGTGAATGGTTAATAGTTAAATCCTTGCTAAAGGAAAATTATGCAGCGCAGGCCAAAACAAAAAAGGAAATTAAAGATGAATATTTCCGGAAGGATGTTCAGGATGAAAAAAGCAGAAAAAAGATTTTTTCAAATGAAGACATTATAAAATTTTATGAATCATATAAGAATAACATGTCAGAATATAGTGCGGCGATTATCTTGATTTTGGAAACAATGATGCGCGGCCAAGAGTTGTTAGCCCTGAATATTGATGATGTAGATTTTGAAAATAATACAATTACTATTCGTTGTGCGGTAAGCGAGCGTTTCATAGATAATGATAAAGGCAATGGACTGGAAAAATATATAAAAGTTCCTAAAAATGGGAAAGAAAGAACAATTTATATGACACCACTTGCACGAGAGGTAATACAGTATATGATAACGCAAACTAGATTAAAGTGCCGCGACAATCCTCAAAATTTGGTGTTTCCGTCCTATTTAATGAACGGAAAAATGAGAAGTATGGATGCATTTGAGATACAGTTGAAAGATTTGTGTAACAAATTGGGAATTGACAGAGATGTTCGAGTGACAAAATGCGGAAGAAAGCAAGGACTAAATGTCCATGCATTGAGGCATACAGCAATTACCATTGCTAATACAGCGCCTAATGCTAACGTTGTAAATACAGCGTTAATGGCTGGGCATACTGCGATACGGACAGAGAATATATACACGCATGCCAATATTGAGGCTTTTAAAAATATTCAAACGGCGGGTGGCACAGTGCTTGGTGTAGGAGAAGAAAAGCTGGATAATGGTACAAAAGAATTTTTAAGCCTAATGAAGGAAAAAGGAATTAAGCTTGAAAAATTAGCAGCATTATTCACGGATTAAAATTATGTTGTAACATAGTGATTACATGAAAGGCGCTTTAGGCTAAAGGGAAAATAGCATAAATCCTTTAGCCTTTTTTCTAAAATTCCTTCAAATTCGGCCTCTCAGGCCGAAGACAAATCCCCAAACATCATTTATGATTATATCAAGAACAGCAAAAACCTGTTCACAGACAACTGAATAGCAGTTACAGCATGGAAAATTCCGGCGTATATTCGGCAGAATATCAGCGGGGCCTGCGAGGAGAGTTGATGGACCGAGAGGTGAAGATGGAGCAGGTACAGATTGGATTGATTACGGCGGAAGGATAATAACTCACGAAGGGAGCTTGAAGTGGTTACCTGGCCCTCGAAATAAGCAGCAGAGGGGACGAGCGGTATATAGAATACCGGTCTTGTGAACATCAGAGGATGTCATGCGGCAGGGTTGCCAGTAACTCCCACGTACACGGGGCGAAGAGGAACAAGCGTGTACTTACATGGAAAATATGAAATGCGCTCCATTAATGAACAGTGTGTCCGGCAGTTGAATGGAGAGGTAGATGAAAGCGATATTCAGGCAGTGATGCGGATGGAGCGTAGCGGATTGAACGGAGATTATACCAGAATCATTGAAAATGAGGTTCGGACTTTCATGGGGCAGATTTATCATTCCATCCGGGAGCATGGCTACAATCTTCAGACCACGCCGTTGATTTTTGTAGGAGGCGGGGCAGTCGTGATGAAAAATTATGGCCCGATACAGCAGGGAAATGTGACTTACAATCTGGATATCAAGGCCAATGCAAGGGGATATGAATATCTCACCTATACGGCGCTCCGGCAGATGCGCAGATAAGGAGCAGACATGAGTTTATCAACGATTCGGAAAATGACGCTCAGGCTCAATATGGAGGAGCCGAAGCAGGCCGAGATCTACCAGATACTGACCAGTCTGGACAAATATATTTATAAATCCCAGAATCAGTTTCTGGTAGACGCGCTGCAGTTCTACATTGAACATAGCGGAACGAGTGCCTGGCAGACCTGAAAAGACAGATGTTGCAGGAACGTGATTTGACGGCAAAAAGTGCTGGCAAAATGAAAAAATGACGGCAAAAGATGACGGCACAGAGGAAAAGTGACGGCAAAAAGTGACGGCACAGAGGAAAAGTGACGGCAAAAAATGCCGTCAAAACGAAAAAATGACGGCAAAAGATGACGGCAAAGTAAGAAAATGACGGCAAAAAGTGCCGTCATTCTATGATATCAGGGGTTTTAGGGGATTTTCCCCTAACCAGAGGCATTTGGACGGTGACGTCACAAATGCGTATCTGGCAAGAGACCGACAGGGCTCTTGAAAAGAAGGGAGGAATAGAGAACGGAAGAAACAAAAATAGAGTGGATAAAAAATACGGATGATTTTCTGGACTGGATGACGGTCCACCAAAGCTATTCGGCAGTTTTCAAAAAGGATGCGGCGGCTGTGCTGTTCTATGTAGAGCAGATGCAGTACGAGATTGGCAGTCGGGACGGGGAACTTGTACGGCGGAAAATTGGAAAAGAGGAAGTAGAGTCATACCGGTATGAGGATTTGATTGATGATGTAGATATCTGGATTTTTGGAAAAATATTGGAATTGAATGGGCTTCGAGATGATTGTCGTAATGACATTGAGCGGGCTGTCCATGAAAGTGAATATCAGAAGCTGAAGGAGGATGAGCGGCGTGTCGGAAAACTGTACGAGAACCGTTATGGTGTTCACAAAGTAGCTTACAAATATATAACCCAAGGGCCTCTGTTTTTTTGCGCCATTTTAGGGGCTGCCGCTAAGTGGCAAGCAATGCCTCTGTGGCCACAAGTGGCACAAAGGCGGCTTGTTGGGGCTCGCCCCAAACCCGTATCTTCGGGCCAACATGGCCCGAAGTGTCAGCGTCGCTTTGCTCCTTATTTTCATAACCTTAACGCTCCTTTTCCTGCTTTCTTCCCGGCTCGGTGTAGCCCATCAGAGTGTCAATGTTCGCCTTGATCGTGACGATCTCCTGCATATCCCGTCGTGCCTTCTGGTATTCTCCATAGAGCTGTTTTTTCTTTGCTGTGAGCTTGCGGCCTTCCTCCTTCAGCACATCCATTTTAGGGAGCTTCGCCCCGCCCAGCAGAGAGCGCATTTCCGCTTGTGCAGCCCGGTACAGTTCAAGGTCGGCCTCATGCTCCGCAAGGAATTTCCGGCTGTACTTCGTCGCCTTATACTGCTCAAAGACTGGGCGGGTTTTGGCATACTGAACCGTTGCGGCCTTTAGCCCGGCATTGGTTTTCATGGCCTGTTCCGTCTGCTTGATCTGTTCGGAAATAACATGGAAACGGTCTGCCGCCTCGGTGGCTTTCTTCGCCAACTGCTCATAATCGGTCAGGTTATTGTCCTGTATATAGGCAAGAGCGGCGGCCATCTGCTTAATGTTAAATACCTTCGCCCAGCGTTCATATCCCGGCCCCTTACCGGCAACCAGCTTTGCTTGAATATCCACCGCCAGACTGATTTTCCGCTCCGAGCGCCCGGGGCGTTTTTCTTTGCCCTCAATGGCGGACAGAACATCTTGCAAGTCGTAGCCGTCCCCCAGCGTGGAGGCACGCAGACGGGTGAAGCGTTCCTGTCCCTGCCCGGTCAGCCGGAAGCTGATACCGCCGCCCCGAACCGTCTTGACCTCATACCCGGCCCGCTTCATCAAATTGAGAAATTCGTCCAGATCAGCGGGGCGTTCCGCCAGCGCAGTATCAATAACAAGGCGCAGTCGGTCCTGATAGGAAAGCGGCCCTTTCCGGTCTTTCTGCCACTCCCCATAGTTCCGATACTTGCTCTTGCTCCGGGGCTTCGGGTTCTCCACGATGGACAGCCCGTTTTCAAGGCACAGCCTGTCAGAGAGCCGCCGAAGGGCGAAGCTGGAGC
>NZ_CAXTKW010000003.1:0-292521 GCF_964245105.1 Candidatus Dorea massiliensis AP6
GATGAAAGCCCGCTGTCACTCAAGTCTGACTTTATCCTCAGCTTGTGTGAGCTGATCGTGGGCGGTAAGGAGGGCTTGCAGCCGGTGCAGAAAACCATTATTGACCGTTGTGTACGGTTGGTTTACAACGAATATCTCAATGACCCAAAGCCGGAGAATATGCCGATTTTGGAGGACCTTTATAACCTGTTGCGGGAGCAGGAAGAAAAGGAAGCCCAGTATATCGCTACGGCTCTTGAAATCTATGTAACCGGCTCCCTCAATGTGTTCAACCACCAGAGCAATGTGGATATTGATAACCGGATTGTCTGCTACGACATCAAGGAACTGGGCAAGCAGCTAAAAAAAATCGGTATGCTGGTAGTTCAGGATCAGGTGTGGAACCGTGTCACCATCAACCGTGCCGCTCACAAGTCTACCCGCTACTACATCGACGAGATGCACCTGCTTTTGAAGGAGGAGCAGACCGCCGCCTATACGGTGGAAATCTGGAAGCGATTCAGAAAATGGGGCGGTATTCCGACAGGTATCACCCAGAATGTCAAAGACCTTTTGAGCAGCCGCGAGGTGGAAAATATCTTTGAAAATTCCGACTTCGTGTATATGCTCAACCAGGCAGGCGGAGACCGTCAGATCCTCGCCAAGCAGCTGGGTATTTCCACACACCAATTATCTTATGTGACCCACTCCGGTGAGGGCGAGGGCCTGCTGTTTTATGGCTCTACAATCCTGCCTTTCGTGGATCACTTCCCGAAGAATACCGAGCTTTACCGCATTATGACCACCAAACCCCAGGAACTGAAAAAGAAGGAGGATGAATGATGATGAACCCCAACATTTTGAATAAAAATCCGCTGATGTTTTTTGACAGGGCGGTAAATGCCCAGCGCAGCCAGCTGCTTACAGTCATGGCCGATGCGGTAAGTGAGTGCCGTACAGCGGCAGACCAGGCAGCCGAACTGAATGAGACCGGTCAGGTGGGGCTGCTCCGTTTGGCAGAGGTGTGGAGCACCATCCATGCCAAAGAAGGTATGGGGGGTCTGGTTCTGGAAGGAACCGAAGCGAAGATTCTGTCCGATGTGGTGGCACAGTTTTATGCCTACCTGTCCGGCTGTATGTTCAACGATCCGGTGGGAATGGCCATTTATGCAGAGCTGCACTACATGATGTCCTCCCTCATGTTGGGAGAATGGTTTGAATAAGGAACCGCGCCTGCGCTTTACTGATGAGGAACGGTCTGACCCTGCACTGGAAAAGCCGATCCGTAAAGCGGAGAAAGCTGCGGCCAGAGCAGATAAGGCGCAGGCCAATATCCCAAAGAAAAAGGTCAGGCAGACGGTCATTGACCCGGATACCGGAAAAAAGACCTCGAAGCTGACCTTTGAGGACAAGAAAAAGCCACCTTCCAAAGTTTCTCAAGGAGTCAGGGAAGCTCCCGTCCATCTGGTCGTGGGCAAGCTCCACAAAGAGATCCGGGAAACAGAGCAGGACAATGTGGGCGTGGAAAGCGCCCACAAGTCCGAGGAGGCGGTGGAGACCGGCGCTTATCTGGTGCGGGAGGGCTATCGCAGCCACAAGCTGAAGCCGTACCGCAAAGCAGCACAGGCAGAGCGTCAACTGGAAAAGGCAAATGTAAATGTTCTGTACCAGAAATCTTTGCAGGAAAATCCCCAGTTTGCCAGCAATCCGCTTTCCCGCTGGCAGCAAAAGCAGGCCATCAAAAGGCAGTATGCCGCCGCCAAACACGCCGGTCAGACTGCCGGAAATACCGCCCAGGCTGCGTCCAAAACCGGAAAAGTCGCAAGGACGGTAAAAGAAAAGGCACAGCAGGCAGGGGCATTCGTCATGCGCCACAAGAAGGGTTTCCTGATGGCAGGGGTTTTGTTCCTCATTACCTGTATGCTGATGAATACCATGTCCTCCTGCTCCATGATGGCGCAGAGCATCGGTTCCGTTCTCTCCGGCACCACTTATCCGTCGGATGACCCGGAAATGCTGGCAGTGGAGGCAGATTATGCAGCCAGAGAAGTCCAGTTGCAGGAGAAAATCGACAACATTGAAAGCAGCCACCCAGGGTATGACGAGTATCGCTATGACCTTGGTATGATCGGCCATGACCCTCATGAGCTGGCAGCATTTCTGTCTGCCGTCTTGCAAGGTTACACCCAGCAGAGCGCTCAGGCAGAGCTGGCGCGTGTGTTTGCAGCACAGTATCAGCTGACGCTTACTGAGGAAGTGGAGATTCGCTACCGCACGGAGACCTCCACCGACCCGGAGACCGGCGAGACCACCTCAGAAGAAGTCCCCTATGAGTATTACATTTTGAATGTGAAACTCACCAGCAAGCCCATTTCCGCTGTGGCGTCGGAGTTACTGACCCCGGAGCAGATGGAAATGTATCAGGTTTACCGGCAGACCATGGGCAATAAGCCGCTGTTGTTTGGCGGTGGTTCCCCTGACATGAGCAATTCCGAGGACTTGACCGGTGTACAGTTTGTAAATGGAACTCGTCCCGGAAATCCGCAGTTGGTGGAGCTGGCCAAGCGTCAGGTCGGCAATGTGGGCGGCTATCCTTATTGGAGCTGGTATGGCTTTGACAGCCGCGTGGAGTGGTGCGCCTGCTTTGTATCCTGGTGTTATAACCAGGCTGGAAAAAGTGAGCCGCGCTTTGCAGGCTGTGAGTGGCAGGGCGTTCCGTGGTTCCAGTCTCATGGACAATGGGGTGCAAGAGGCTATAACAATCTGGCTCCCGGAGATGCAATTTTCTTTGATTGGGATTTAGATGGGACAGCAGACCATGTGGGTATCGTGATCGGTACGGATGGCAGCCGTGTTTATACGGTGGAGGGAAATTCCGGCGATGCCTGCAAGATCAAAAGTTATGACCTGAATTATCAAAGTATTAAGGGCTACGGCCTGATGAACTGGTAACAGACTTTGTGGAAAGGAGTGAACGGTTATGGCAAAAAACAAAATTGAACGTATCGACCAGGAAATTGAGAAAACCCGTGAGAAGATTGCGGAATATCAGGAAAAGCTCAAGACCCTGGAAGCACAGAAAACGGAGGCAGAGAATCTGGAAATCGTTCAGATGGTTCGTGCGTTACGCATGACTCCAGCACAGCTGAACGCTATGCTTTCCGGTGGAATGAACCACGGCAGAGATACAGCACTGTCGGAATCAAATAATCAGGAGGCTACCGCTTATGAAGAATAAAAGAATTTGCAAAACACTTTCCGCCCTTTGCCTGACAATGGTTGTGGCATTTGGCTTTACAATCCCTGCTTTCGCACAGGGGTCAGAACAGGCTCCGGCGGCACCGGCAGAGGATTCTACCAATGACAGCAATGTGATTGTGGAAGAAACAGAACCGGCACCGGCACTTACACCGGAGGGGAATGCGGCATTGGTGGATGATTTTGGAGGCAATAAGCAGCTTATTACTGTTACGACCAAAGCTGGAAATTACTTTTACATCCTGATTGATAGGGCGAATGAGGACAAGGAGACTGCTGTTCACTTTCTGAATCAGGTGGACGATGCAGACCTTGCGGCGCTGATGGAAGATGGAAAACCCAAAGAGGAGATGCCTGCGGTATGCAGCTGTTCAACAAAATGTGAAGCAGGGGCAGTCAATACGGCCTGCCCGGTCTGCGCAACTGATAAGAGTAAATGTACGGGCAAAGCACCGGAACCTCCGGCAGAAACATCGGAGCCGGAAAAAGAGAAGCCTGCCGGATTGAACCCGGCTGCGCTGGTCCTTTTGCTGGCTCTGCTTGGTGGCGGTGGCGTATTTGCCTACTTGAAGCTCGTTAAGAATAAGCCTAAGACCAAGGGCAATGACAGTCTGGACGATTATGATTATGGAGAGGAAGATTCTGAGGAATGGGAAACCGAGGGTGAGGAGTCGGAAGAACCGGATGCTGACGGGGGCAGCACAGAAGAAGATGATGAGGACAGTGTGAAATGACCCGTTTCACAGACAGTCCCCATGAACGCATGATGACACGCAGGCCGGAGGGCGGGAAGGAAACTTCCCGTCCTCCTTCTTTACCCCACAGCCACCCCTGCTATGGTTGCGGGAATTATGGAAGACCCTGCGTAGGTATCTGTCACCGGGAAATGTCCCGATGGCTCAAAGAGAGGAGGAACCATCATGGCTCAACATAAATTGGTAATTGCCGAAAAACCATCAGTTGCCCAGAGTTTGGCGGCGGTGATCGGCGCAACCGTCCGTAAGGACGGGTATCTGGAGGGCAACGGCTGGCGTGTCAGCTGGTGCGTGGGCCACCTGGCCGGTCTTGCGGATGCAGACAGCTATGACCCAAAGTATGCCAAGTGGCGATATGATGACCTGCCTATCCTGCCGGAACATTGGCAGATGGTAGTGGGAAAGGATAAGAAAAAGCAGTTTGATATTCTGAAAAAGCTGATGAATGCCCCGGATGTGACGGAGGTGGTAAATGCCTGCGATGCCGGACGCGAGGGTGAGCTGATCTTCCGCAGCGTCTATGAGCTGGCAGACTGTCAAAAGCCTATGAAAAGGCTCTGGATTTCTTCGATGGAGGACTCTGCCATAAGGGAAGGCTTTGCAAACCTGCGCCCCGGTGCGGATTATGACGGAATTCGGGATGCTGCCCTCTGCCGTGCCAAGGCCGACTGGCTGGTGGGAATCAATGCCACAAGGCTTTTTTCCGTGCTGTATCACCGCACCCTCAACATCGGGCGCGTGATGTCCCCAACACTGGCGCTCATTGTCCAGCGAGAAGGTGAGATCGACACCTTTCAGCCGGTTCCCTTTTATACCGTGGCGCTGGAGCTGCCCGGTCTTACCGTATCCGGGGAGCGCATGGCGAATAAGGCCGCTGCCGAGCAGCTGAAAGAAGCCTGTCAGGGTGCAAATGTCACAATCAAAAAGGTGGAGTGCAAGGAAAAGTCCGAAAAGCCGCCTGCCCTCTATGACCTGACTACCCTGCAAAGAGATGCCAACCGCCTGCTTGGATTTACAGCCCAGCAGACCCTGGACTATCTACAAAGCCTGTATGAAAAGAAGCTCTGCACCTATCCCCGTACTGACAGCCGCTATCTGACTGGTGATATGGCAGACAGCCTGCCGGTGCTGGTGAATCTGGTTGCCAACGCCATGCCGTTTTGCAAAGAAATCGCCATTACCTGTGATCCGCATACGGTCATCAACGATAAGAAAGTAACCGACCATCACGCAGTAATCCCTACCAGAAATCTCAAGGATGCAGACCTTTCTGCCCTTCCTGCGGGAGAAAAAGCGGTGCTGGAGCTGGTGGCCCTGCGTCTGATGTGCGCCGTAGCCCAGCCCCATATCTATTCGGAAACTGTTGTGATTGCAGCGTGTGCCGGTGGGGAGTTTACCACAAAAGGAAAAACGGTGAAGCATCCCGGATGGAAAGCACTGGAGGACGCTTACCGTGCCAAAATGAAGGATGCAGAGCCGAAAAAAGAGGGCGCAGAGAAAGCCCTGCCGGAGCTGACCGAAGGACAGACCCTTTCGGTTGCTGCGGCAATCGTCAAAGAAGGCAAAAGCAGTCCGCCTCAGCACTTTACGGAGGACACCCTATTGTCCGCAATGGAGACTGCCGGGAAAGATGATATGCCAGAGGAGGCTGAGCGAAAAGGTCTGGGGACACCGGCCACCCGTGCCGGTATTTTGGAAAAGCTGGTATCTGCCGGTTTTCTGGAACGAAAAAAGAGCAGGAAAACGGTGCAGCTTCTCCCTTCCCACGATGCAGTTTCCCTGATCACAGTGCTGCCGGAACAACTGCAATCGCCGCTTCTGACTGCCGAGTGGGAGTACCGCCTGGGCGAGATCGAGCGCGGGCAGCTTGCCCCAGAGGAGTTTCTGGCCGGGATCAGCACCATGCTGAAAGATCTGGTGGGGACTTATCAGGTCATCAAGGGAACTGAGTACCTGTTCACTCCGCCCCACGAGGTGGTGGGCAAATGCCCTCGCTGCGGTGGGGGAGTTGCAGAACTGCAAAAAGGCTTCTTCTGTCAGAATAATTCTTGCAGATTTGCAATCTGGAAAAACAACAAATGGTGGGCTGCCAAGAAAAAACAGCCGACCAAGGCTGTGGTGTCTGCGCTGCTGAACGATGGCCGTGTCCGTGTGACGGGGTTATATTCGGAGAAAACCGGCAAGACCTACGATGCCACTGTGGTTTTGGAGGACGATGGACAGTATGCCAACTTCAAGCTGGAATTTGATCAGCGGAAAGGAGGCAGCCGATGAAGCTCTCTTTAGTGGAACGGGAAACCATTCTCCTTTATAACCAGGCAGAACCAATGGCTGAGGTCTACACCCACGATCCCCGTCTGATGGAGAAGCTGGAACTGCTGGCAAAAAAGCACCCCGACCAGATCACCCGAAAGGACGCCCATAACTTTACCGTCCCAAAGCGGTGTGTATCAGTCCGGGAGCCATATAGCGCAGAACGCCGCAAAGCCGCCAGTGAGCGTGCGAAAGCTGCCGGATACCAGCCCCCTGTGAGAAAGTCCAGCAGTTAAAGGCACATGGCAGAGAATGTATTTGAAGCAGTCAAGCAGTCGGTCAGCACCAGAGATGCGGCAGCGTTTTATGGGATCGAGGTCAAACGAAATGGCATGGCCTGTTGTCCCTTTCACGATGATAAGAACCCCAGCATGAAGCTGAACGAGGAATATTTCTACTGTTTCGGCTGCGGAGCTACTGGCGATGTGATCGACTTTACCGCAAAGCTCTTTGACCTCTCCCCAAAAGAAGCGGCAGAGAAATTGGCACAGGACTTTGGCCTGATCTATGACAGTCAGGCCCCTCCCCGCAGGAGGTATGTCCGGCAGAAAACCGAGGCACAGCAGTTTCGTGAGGATCGGCAGCGGTGTTATCGCGTACTGTCCGATTACTACCATCTGCTGAAAAAATGGGAGAGCGACCATTCTCCCCGGACACCGGAGGAGAAACCGCACCCCCGCTTTGTGGAAGCAATCCATAAGAAAATCTATGTGGAGTACCTGCTGGATCTTTTTCTTTATGAAAGTGAAGAAGAACAAAAGGCATGGATTGCAGAACACACAGCAGAAATCACACACTTGGAAAGGAGATTGAAAATCATGGCTGAGAACAAACCCACCAACCGAGAGCGGCTAAGGGAAATCACAGACGGCATCGAGCAGGGCATCAAGGAACTGTTTGAGAGTGAAAAGTATATGCGCTATCTGTCCGTTATGTCCCGCTTCCACCGCTATTCGGTAAACAACACCATGCTCATCTATATGCAGAAGCCGGACGCCACTTTGGTAGCCGGATACAATAAGTGGAAAGCCCAGTTTGAGCGTCATGTTAAAAAGGGAGAACATGGCATTACCATCATCGCCCCCACACCGTACAAGAAGAAAATCGAGGAGCAGAAACTGGACCCGGATACCAAGGCTCCGATTTTGGATAAAGACGGAAAGATCATCACAGAGGAAAAAGAAATCGAGATCCCCATGTTTCGCCCGGTCAAGGTCTTTGATGTGAGCCAGACTGATGGGAAACCTTTGCCGGAGCTTGCTTCCTCCCTTTCCGGAAATGTGCCAAATTATGAGGCATTCATGGAGGCCCTGCGCCGCAGTGCGCTGGTGCCGATCACTTTTGAAGCAATGGCCGCCGATACGGACGGCTATTTTTCTGCCGATCATCAGAAAATTGCCATTCGCCAGGGCATGAGCGAGGTGCAGACGGTTTCGGCCACGGTTCATGAGATTGCCCACAGCAAGCTCCACAATCAGAAAAAGATTCAGATTGCCAATGACGAGCAATATCAGGAGATCGAGCTGTTTGATAAACCCGGTCTGTTCTCCAATGGGCGGATTGTCCGTGATAATCTGCCGGAGGACGTTTATTGCTATGACCTGCGCGGTTCTGACTACGACCCCGGAGAGCAGGTCTGTGTAGAAGAACGAGTGGTTGTAAACCATGCAGGTTCCGTTCTGCTGACAGAGCCGTTGGAGCTGGCGGAAGATGGACGCCTGATGCTGACCGAGGAAGAAGGGCTGAATTTTGTTGGCGGCTTTTCTACCCTCGCCCAGTTTTTGCAAGAACAGAGGAAAGACCGCCACACGGAGGAAGTGGAGGCTGAAAGCATCTCCTATGCAGTCTGCAAGTATTTTGGCATCGAGACCGGAGAAAACAGCTTCGGCTATATTGCAAGCTGGAGTCAGGGCAAGGAACTGAAAGAGCTGAGAGCCAGTTTGGAAACCATCAACAAGACCTCCGGCACTTTGATCTCTGACATTGAGCGCCACTATAAGGAAATCTGCAAAGAGCGTGGAATTGACCCCAATGCAAAAAAAGAGCCGGAAATGGCGGTTCTTGATGCGGAGGCAAACCAGCAGGAGGCTTTGTTTCTAATTGACGATGCCACCTATCTTCATATCCAGCCTTGTGACAGCGGCTGGGACTACACCATTTACGATGCCGCGTCCATGAAAGAGCTGGATGGTGGTCAGCTGGATATGCCGGAGATTTCCCGCATGAAGGCAGTTCTCCAGATTTGTGATGACAACGATTTGGGCAGAGACTCGGTAAAATACGCACCGTTGTCCATGATTGAGACCTTGCAGGAAGCTGCCTACCAGCAGATGCAGGCAGGGGTCAGTCAGATGGCTGCTTCTTCCCAGCTGCCGGAAGCACAGGAGCAGGCACTGGATGAATACCCCGTGCCGGATGAGCAGGTCTCCACACCGGATATGCAGGAATACGGCTACTTCTATGATGGGATGCTCCCTGTCACCAGAGAACGGGCGCTGGAACTGGATGCCGCCGGTTTGACCGTCTATGTGCTGCATGAGGACAATACGGAGAGCATGGTGTTTGACCCGCAGGAAATCATGGATCATGGCGGTCTTTTTGGCGTGGACCGTGAGGAATGGGAGAAAAGCCCTCAGTTCCACGAAAAGGTCATGGAGCGTCAGGAACATCAGCAGGAACGCGAACAGGCATTTCTATCCCAGAACAGAGATTGCTTTGCCATCTATCAGGTGAGCCGTGACGATCCGCAGAATGTGCGCTTTATGAATCTGGATTGGTTAAAGTCCCATGACATTTCCATAGACCGCAGCAATTATGATCTCATTTACACTGCTCCGCTGAGGGAGTCTGGCACGGTACCGGAGCAGCTGGAAAAACTATATGAGCAGTTTAATCTGCAAAAACCGGCGAATTTTCACAGTCCTTCTATGAGTGTCAGTGACATCGTTGCGATCAAGCAGGACGGTAAGGTATCCTGTCATTACTGTGACAGTGTTGGTTTTACCCAGATCCCCGGATTCCTGCCGGAAAATCCGCTGAAAAATGCGGAGATGGCCGTGGAGGACGATTACGGCATGATCGACGGTATCATCAACAATGGCGCAAAAGAGCCTACGGTGGCAGAGCTGGAACAGCAGGCCCGCAGCGGTCAGTCCATTTCCCTCATGGATTTGGCTGCCGCTGCCCATCGGGAGGAACGGGAAAAGAAAAAGTCCGTCATGGAGCAGCTGAAAAGCCAGCCCAAGGCAGAACACAAAAAGACAGCGCCCAAAAAGAGTGCGGAAAGGGAGATTTGATATGGGAAACTTTACTTTTGAGGAAATGAACCTGATGTGCATTTACAATACCGGTAGCCGCACCGGATTGATCGACAGCCTGCGTGAGATGCGCGGCGAGCTGGCCCCGGAGGAAACCGAGCTGCGGGAGTTGACAGACAGCGCACTGGGCAAGCTCCAGACCATGAGTGATGCCGAGTTTGCCGAGCTGGAGTTGTATCCGGATTTTGACCAGTAAACACCATAATCGCAGGGATGGGGTGGCAATATGCCACCCCACCTTTTTACCCCAAAACTGAAAGGAGGACAGAACACTATGCCAACCAAAGCTGAACTATATGCACAGATGGCGGAGAAGGTAACAACGCAGCTCACGGGGAGCTGGCAGGAATGGGCAGGGTTTCTCACCACTGCTTCCCGCCTTTACAAGTACCCGTTCCATGAGCAGTTGATGATCTACGCCCAGCGTCCGGACGCCACCGCCTGTGCAGAGTACGATTTGTGGAATGAAAAGATGGGCCGGTATGTAAGGCGCGGCTCCAAGGGAATTGCTCTGGTGGACGATTCCGGGGACAGGCCCCGCCTGCGCTATGTTTTTGATATTTCCGACACCGGAACCCGTGAACATTCCCGCACTCCCTGGCTGTGGCAGCTGGAGGAGCGCCATTTGGATTCGGTGCAGGCCATGCTTGAGCGCACCTATGATGTTTCCGGTGATGACCTTGCCGGACAGCTCACCGAGGTAGCCGGAAAACTGGCTGAGGAATACTGGACGGAGCATCAGCAGGACTTCTTCTATATCGTTGACGGTTCCTTTTTGGAGGAATATGATGAGTTTAACATCGGAGTACAGTTCAAGGCAGCAGCCACCGTCAGTATCACTTACGCTTTGATGTCCCGCTGTGGACTGGAGCCGGAACGCTACTTCGACCACGAAGATTTCATGGCAATCTTTGATTTCAACACCCCGTCCACCATCGGGGCGCTGGGAACAGCGGTCAGCCAGATCAACCAGCAGGTGCTGCGGCAGATCGGCGTTACCGTCCGAAATGCAGAGCGCGAAGCCAACCAAGAAAGGAGCAAACAAGATGAACAATCCCATGACCTATATCCAGAACGGAGACTATCTGATTCCCGACCTGAAGCTGAGCCAGCAGCCGGAGAAAACCCTGGGCAAGTACGGCAGGATGAGGAAAACCTACCTGAAGGAACACCGTCCCATCCTCTACAACCAGATGCTGCTGAACGAGAAGTTGTACCAGCACCTTCTGGAGATCGACGAGACCGCCCAGAGCAGACTGGAGCAGATGATGCCCCAGCTGGCGAAAGAAGCGGGAGCCACCGAGGAATTGAAAGCCAGCGATCCCATGAAGTGGGTGGGGCTGATGAACAACTGCAAAGCCCAGGCAGAGGAGATCCTGATGGCGGAGCTTATCAACAGCTGACTCTAAACCTGTTCCTCTCCGAAGCGGAACAGATCCAATCCATAGATGAGGCAGAGAATGTAGCGCATACATCCTCTGCTTTTTCTTTTGCCCAAAATGACATCGACCATGTGCTGCGTTTGGGCGGCAATACAGACCGTCAAAGGGAGCGTGTGGTTGCAGCCTTTGAAAAGCAGAAAACCACCGCTGAGATTGCCGAGATACTGAAAACGCTGTACCACGGCGGCAATGGCCTTGGCAGTGTGAGCGCATGGTATGCCGAGGATGGTATCCATCTTTCACATGGGAAGTCTGTCCGTTATGACAGGTCTGCCCAGGTCATTTCCTGGGAGAGTGCCGCAGAGCGTATCGGGGAGCTTTTGGAAAGTGGTCAGTTTGCCTCCAATGTGGAGCTTGCAGAAGCGGCAGGCTATGAACGCTCCCTCCTTTCAGAAAAGCTCTGGTATCTGTACCACGATTTCAGCGAGGAAGCCAGAGAAGCCGGATATTTGTCCTGCCTGTCAGAAATCAAAGGCAATGGTTTCCCGGAGGAGACCCGCCGCCTGATGGAGCAGCTGAGTGAACCGGCTTTCCGCCAGACCCTCAAGGAAGAATACGCTGCCTTCTGGACTGCCTATCAGCAGGACCGTGACCTGTTGCGTTTTCACTATCATAGACCGAGAGAGATCTGGGAGAACCTGAAGGACCTTGACCTGCCCCGCAGGACCTTTTCTTCAGAGCTTTCCCAAGTGCCAACCGTCCAGCACTTTATTACCGAGGATGAGATCGACGCCGCCATGACCGGCGGAAGCAGTTTCGCCGGAGGAAAAGGCCGTATCTATGCGTTCTTCATGGAAAACCATACGGATAAGGAAAAAGTGAGATTCCTCAAAGACGAGTATGGCATTGGCGGACGCTCTCATGCCCTGTCCGGCGCAACACACAGCGGCGAAGATCACGACGGGAAAGGGTTGCACTATAAAAAGCAGGACTGCCCGGATGTTCACTTGAACTGGGAAAAGGTTGCCAAGCGCATTACCTCTCTTGTCCAGAAAGGCCGCTATCTTACCGAACAGGAACAGGCGCAGTATGACAAAATCCAGGCTGAAAAGGAATTGGCAGAAGAAGATGCCATCCAAGCCCAGCAGCCGGAGGTGGAGGAAGAAACGCCAAAGCCTACCCTTCGGGAGCAGTTTGAGCAGTATAAGCCTGTGGTGACTGCCGCTATTTCCGAGGATGCCGCATACCGCAATGCCTGCGGGCATTCTGACCGTGAAAATGCTGTCATCGAGGGCAATGCCGCTGTGCGCCGTGCGGTTCTTGGTTCTAAGGATATGGAGCTGATCCGACTCTATTCGGATGTGCCGGAGTTCCGTCAGCGTTTACACCGGGAAGTGATCGACGAGACCTATCCAAAGCTCCATGAGCTTCTGCGCCCTCTTTCTCAGGAAGATATTGATACTGCCCTTTGTGCATGGAACGGCAATATCGAGAGTAAACACGCTGTTGTCCGCTATATGAAAGACCATGCAAGAGAAAAAGATACCGCCGCATGGCTGGCTCAGGAATACGGCGGCAGTAACAGCAACAGCCTGTTCGTTGTCCGTGCCGGCAGCCCGGAGGAAACGCAGCTGCCCTGGCCGAAGGTACAGCGCCGGATTGCCCAGCTCATTCAGGAGGACCGGTTCTATACCGAAGAAGAACAGGACCGTTTTGACGACATCGACCCCATCGCCATCCGGGAAGCTCTGGAAGAAAGAGGAATCGTCAACGGACAGGTGACAGACCCGGAAAAACTGGACAATGATCCGTTTATCCAACAGGTGATGTCAGATGCCGAGCAGATCGCAGATGCCGAGACAGAGCAGACTTCCAAAGTTTCCATTTCCGATGAGGAATATGACGCAGTTCGCCGCCCAATTCCGCAAAGAACCTCCTATGACCCAGCCGCCCCGGTCTATGCCGTGGGCGATACCGTGTATATCGAGGATGACGCCTATCAGATCACCGAGCTGCGGGAGGACACCGTACAGCTTCTGCCCACCGGAATGGTATATCCCATCTACCGGGCAGAGCGCAAAGAACAGTTCGAGCAGCTGCTTCGGGCAGACCGGCGCAATGCTTACTATACCGAGTTTCTTCCCATTGACCCGGACAAGGCAGATCAGGACTTGCGGGATGTATTGGCTCATGGACTGATGGATGAAGCGGATAAAAAGCAGATTTCCACGCTGCTGCAATCCGGCAGGAGCAACAGCGAGATCGCCTACTGGCTGAGCAGAGCCTATTCCGGTGAGATTGAGACACTGAATCTGGAGACCGGCGATATTGCCGATTACCGTACCACGGCACAGGGCATAGAACTGGAAGTCATGGATGCAGAGGAAAAGCGTCTGGCTATGCTATATTTCCGCTGGAATGAGGTTGCAACTTTGCTGCGCGGGATATATGCCCGTCAGCAGGACGGTTTTGGACAGGAACAGCCCCAACCGTCTGCCGAATCCCCGGCCTTCCATTCCGAGACCGTGGCCGTCTATCCGGGCGATAAGAACAATCTGCCTTATGATGTGGTGGTGGAACGACTGCATATCGAGGAGCCGGAGCCGCCAGCCCCTGTGACTGAGCCGGAGAAAACCTTTGAGGAAGTGTTGGATGAACACCCGGTTTCCATTCAGGTCAATGGCCAGTGGCAGACCTTTCCCAATGCCAAAGCTGCCGAGGAAGCATCTTATGAGGAATACAAGGCTAACCTGCGCCGCAATGCAAAAAACTTTCGCATTACCGATGAGCATTTGGGCGAAGGCGGTCCGAAAGCCAAGTTCCAGGCAAATGTCAATGCGATTCGTTTGCTGAAAGAGCTGGAAGCTGCCGGACAGCAGGCAAGCCCCGAACAGCAGGAGGTTCTTTCTCGATATGTGGGCTGGGGCGGTCTCTCTGATGCTTTTGACCCGGAGAAACCGGCATGGGCTTTAGAGTATGCTCAGCTAAAAGAGCTGCTGACCCCGGAGGAATATGCCGCCGCCAGAAGCTCTACCCTCAACGCCCATTACACCAGCCCTACGGTCATTCAGGCCATCTATGAAGCGGTGGACCGTATGGGATTTGAGACCGGAAATATTCTGGAGCCGTCTATGGGTGTGGGCAATTTCTTTGGTATGCTGCCGGAGAAAATGCGAAACAGCCGTCTGTACGGCGTGGAGCTGGACCCTGTTTCCGGGCGCATCGCAAAGCAGCTCTATCCCAAGGCGGACATCACAGTAGGCGGCTTTGAGACCACCGATAGGCGTGACTTCTTTGACCTTGCCATCGGCAATGTGCCGTTCGGTCAGTATCAGGTCAACGACAAAGCCTACAACAAGCTGAATTTCAGTATTCATAACTACTTTTTCGCCAAAGCACTCGACCAGGTGCGTCCCGGCGGCGTGGTGGCCTTTGTCACCAGCCGCTATACGATGGACGCCAAGGATTCCACCGTGCGCCGCTATCTTGCCCAGCGTGCCGAGCTGCTGGGAGCTATCCGTCTGCCTAATGACGCGTTCAAAAAGAATGCCGGTGCCGAGGTGGTATCGGACATCATCTTCCTCCAAAAGCGGGACCGCCCGTTGGACATCGTGCCGGAATGGACCCAGACCGGACAGACGGAGGACGGGTTTGCCATCAACCGGTATTTTATCGACCACCCAGAAATGGTGCTGGGCAGACAGGAGCCGGTAAGCACTGCTCATGGTATGGACTACACCGTGAACTCTATCGAGGGACTGGAGCTTTCCGACCAGCTGCATGATGCTGTGAAGTACATTCATGGCACTTATCAGGAGGCAGAGCTGCCGGAGCTGGGCGAAGGCGAAGCTATTGACACCTCCATTCCTGCCGACCCCAATGTGAAGAACTATTCCTATGCCATTGTAGACGGGCAGGTGTACTACCGGGAAAACAGCCGTATGGTGCGCCCTGACCTCAACGCCACCGCCGAAGCCCGTGTAAAAGGTCTTGTGGGACTGCGTGATTGTGTGCAGGAACTGATCGACCTTCAGATGGATGCAGCGGTTCCGGACAGCACCATTCGGGAGAAGCAGGCGGAACTGAACAGTCTCTATGACAGCTTTTCTTCCAAATACGGTCTCATCAATGACCGTGCAAACCGTCTGGCCTATGCAGACGATTCTTCCTATTACCTGCTCTGTGCGCTGGAAGTCATCGACGAGGACGGAAAGCTGGAACGCAAGGCAGATATGTTCACCAAGCGGACCATCAAGCCCCATCAGGCGGTGGCTGTGGTGGATACGGCAAGTGAAGCACTGGCGGTGTCCATCTCGGAAAAAGCCTGCGTGGATATGGACTATATGAGCCAGCTTACCGGAAAAACAAAAGAAGAACTGGTCGGAGAGCTGCAAGGTGTGATCTTCCGTGTACCGGGACAGCTGGAGAAAGACGGCACACCCCATTATGTGACTGCTGATGAATACCTCTCCGGCAATGTACGCCGCAAACTGCGTCAGGCGCAACGGGCCGCACAGCAGGACCCGATTTATGCAGTCAATGTGGAAGCTCTTACCGCTGCCCAGCCCAAAGACCTGGATGCGTCGGAGATTGAGGTGCGTCTGGGCGCTACCTGGATTGACAAGGAATATATCCAGCAATTTATGTATGAGACCTTTAATACCCCGTTTTATCTCCAGCGCAGTATCGGGGTCAACTATTCGTCCTTTACCGCTGAATGGCAGATCAAGGGGAAATCTTCTGTATCCTACAACGATGTGGCAGCTTATACCACCTATGGGACCAGTCGTGCCAATGCCTACAAGATTTTAGAGGACAGCCTGAACCTGCGGGATGTCCGCATCTATGACACCATAGAGGACGCAGACGGAAAAGAGCGCCGGGTTCTGAACGCCAAGGAGACCACCCTGGCAGCTCAAAAACAGCAGGCGATCCGGGAAGCCTTTAGGGACTGGATCTGGAGAGACCCGGAGCGCCGCCAGACTTTGGTGCGCCAGTATAACGAAGAAATGAACGCTACCCGTCCCCGCGAGTATGATGGCAGCCATATCACTTTTGGGGGCATGAACCCGGCCATTACCCTGCGGGAACACCAGAAAAGCGCCATCGCCCATGTGCTGTATGGAGGAAATACCCTGTTGGCACATGAAGTAGGCGCAGGCAAAACTTTTGAGATGGTAGCTGCTTCGATGGAAGCCAAACGCCTGGGCTTGTGCCAGAAATCTCTCTTTGTGGTTCCAAACCATCTGACCGAGCAGTGGGCGTCGGAGTTTCTGCGTCTCTATCCTTCCGCCAATATCTTAGTCACCACAAAAAAGGACTTTGAGACCCATAACCGAAAGAAGTTCTGCGCTCGTATTGCGACGGGTGATTATGATGCCATTATCATGGGACACAGCCAGTTTGAGCGTATCCCCATCAGCCGGGAGCGTCAGGAACGGCTTCTCTATGAACAGATCGACGAGATCACTGAGGGGATTGCAGAGGTACAGGCCAGTGGCGGCGAGCGTTTTACCGTCAAGCAGCTGGAGCGTACCAGAAAGTCTCTGGAAGCCAGACTGGAAAAGCTGCAAGCCGAGGGGCGAAAAGACGATGTGGTAACTTTCGAGCAGCTGGGTGTGGACCGTTTGTTTGTGGACGAGGCACACAACTACAAAAACCTGTTTTTATACACCAAAATGCGGAATGTGGCAGGCTTATCCACATCGGACGCGCAGAAATCCTCCGATATGTTTGCCAAGTGCCGCTATATGGATGAGATCACCGGAAACCGTGGCGTGATTTTTGCCACCGGCACCCCGGTCAGCAACTCCATGACCGAGCTTTACACCATGCAGCGTTACCTTCAGTATGAACGCCTGCAAGAACTGAACATGACCCACTTCGACTGCTGGGCTTCCCGATTTGGAGAGACCGTCACAGCATTGGAGCTGGCACCGGAAGGCACCGGCTACCGGGCAAGAACGAGATTCAGCAAGTTCTTTAATCTGCCGGAGCTGATGAACCTGTTCAAAGAAGTGGCGGACATCAAGACCGCTGACCAACTGAACCTGCCCACCCCGGAGGTGGAATACCACAACATCGTGGCGCAGCCTACCGAACATCAGCAGGAAATGGTCAAGACCCTTTCGGAGCGCGCATCGCTGGTACACAGCGGAACCGTTGACCCGTCCCAGGACAATATGCTCAAGATTACCTCGGATGGCCGTAAGCTGGGCCTGGACCAGAGAATCGTCAACCAGATGCTGCCGGATGAACCTGGCACAAAGGTCAATCAGTGCGTGGACAACATCATGCAGATCTGGCGGAATGGCAAAGCTGACAAGCTGACCCAGCTGGTGTTCTGCGACATTTCTACACCGCAGGCAAAAGCTCCTGCAAGCAAGGCGGCGAAAACGCTGGATAATCCACTGCTTCACGCATTGGAAGGCTCTGTGCCTCTGCCGGAGCAGGAACCGGTCTTTACGGTATATGACGATATTCGTCAGAAACTCATTGCTCAGGGAATGCCTGCCGACCAGATCGCTTTTATCCATGAAGCCAACACCGAAGTGCGGAAAAAGGAGTTGTTCTCTAAAGTCCGTACCGGTCAGGTGCGTGTCCTTTTGGGCAGCACCGCCAAGATGGGCGCAGGCACCAATGTGCAGGACCGTCTGGTGGCACTTCATGACCTGGACTGTCCGTGGAGACCGGGAGACCTTGCCCAGCGCAAGGGCCGTATCGAGCGCCAGGGTAACCAGAATCCTCTTGTCCATGTGTACCGCTATGTGACCGAAGGAACCTTTGACGCATACCTCTGGCAGACGGTGGAGAATAAGCAAAAATTCATCAGTCAGATCATGACTTCTAAATCGCCGGTGCGTTCCTGCGATGATGTGGACGAAACGGCGCTTTCCTTTGCCGAGATCAAAGCCCTGTGCGCCGGAGATCCCCGCATCAAGGAGCGTATGGATTTGGATGTGGAGGTATCCCGCCTGAAGCTGATGAAAGCCGACCACCAGAGCAAGCAATATCGTCTGGAGGACCAGCTGCTCAAATACTTCCCGGAGGAGATTGAAAAGCACAAAGGCTTTATCAAGGGCTTTGAATCCGATTTGGAGGTTTTGGCAGCGCACCCGCACCCGGAGGACGGTTTTGCTGGTATGGAAATCCGCGGCGATCTGCTGACCGATAAGGAGAACGCCGGTGCAGCCCTTTTGGATGCCTGCAAGGAGGTCAAAACCTCCGATCCGGTGCAGATTGGCAGCTACCGGGGCTATGCCATATCCGTGGAATTTTCCGCATGGAAACAGGAGTATACGATCCTGCTGAAAGGACAGATGACCCACCGGGCAACCCTTGGTACAGACCCGCGCGGAAATCTTACCCGTATCGACAATGCCCTCGCCCAGATGCCCCAGCGTCTGGAGGCGGCAAGGGCCCAGCTGGATAACCTCTATCAGCAGCAGGCTGCCGCAAAGGAGGAAGTCGGAAAGCCATTCCTTTATGAAGAAGAACTGCGAAGCAAAAATGCCCGTCTGGTGGAGCTGGATACTTTGCTCAACATCGACGGAAAGGGTCATGCCCAGCCGGAAACTGTGGTTGCCAAGAGTGCGCGGCCCTCGGTGCTGGACAGCCTGAAGCGTCCGGCGACGCCCCGCAGTACAGACAAGAAACCAAAACAGCATGAGGAGGTGCGATAACATGAATACCAATAATCTGAATACGGCCCTTTATGAAAAGATGGCCACTGAGCAGGAAAAATATAGGGACTGGTTGAAAAGCCAGCCCCCGGAAGAAGTCTTAAACCATGCCTATGAGTACACGGTCCGGGAGGACATCGTGATGGCAATGGAGGAACTGGAGTTGACCGACACCCAGGCTCAGGCACTTTTGGAATCTCCCTCTCCGTTGGCGGATGTGTACCGCTATTTTGAAAAGCTGGAGACCGGTCACATGGATGTGATCCGGGACAGCATTGAGAGCCGTGCCGACGATGTGTGCAGAGCCAAAGAGGAACTGCGAACAACACCGGTCTATCCCCATTCTGCTGCCTATGCGTCCGAGCATGGGGAAATGGCACAGTACAACCTCTCATATCAGGCGAACAGCGCCTGCAAAGAAGCCATTGAGCAGACCATCAGCGCCCACTATGCAGAGAATCGGCTGGATACGGAGGCGGCGGTCAAAGATGTGCTGGAAAAGTTCGGGACGGAACGGGTACAGTTTATTCTTGCCAACACCATCCAGCGCAAGAACTATGACGGGCGTATCTCTCAGGACAATAAAGCATGGGCAAAAACCATTCCCATGCTGGAGGACAGCGGCGCTTCCCTCCACTGTGCCTATCTGGTGGTAGATCAGGTCAATCCCGGTTTGACCGACCTGTTCACCAGACAGTTCCGAAAAGTCGCTCAAGAACAGCAGAAAAGTTCTGTCCTGCAAAAGCTCAAACAGGAACTGCCCGCCCATAAGTCTGCCGCCCCGAAAAAACGGGAGCCGGAGCGATAACCATGGCAAAGCGCAAGAGGGATGTTCCGGTTTTGTTTTGGGTGTCCGCAGAAGAACTGGAACTGATCCATCAAAAGATGCAGCAATACGGGACAGAGAATTTGAGCGCTTATCTGCGAAAAATGGCGCTGGATGGGTATGTGGTCAAGCTGGAACTGCCGGAGCTGAAGGAGTTGGTCTCCCTGATGCGCCGAAGCAGCAACAACTTGAATCAGCTGACCCGCAAAGTGCATGAGACCGGGCGGGTTTATGATGCTGACTTGGAGGATATATCCCAGCGGCAAGAACAACTGTGGGAGGGTGTGAAGGAAATCCTTACCCAACTCTCCAAACTTTCATAACAAGGATAGATACTCCATTTGCGGAGGGAGGAACGGCGTTTCTTCGCCGCACCTCCCTCCGCTTTTTCTTTTTGGCGGTATCCTTGCCTTTTGGCTGTAAGACAGGGATAATGGAATCAGGAACAGGAACTGTGATTTTGGGAGGAGGCATAACAATGAGGGCATTGGTGTTTTTGTTAAAACTGTTGTTGAAGATTTTGGTAGCTCCGGTAATTCTGACACTGACCCTGTTCGTTTGGATTTGTGTGGGGATCGTCTATGTTTCCGGTCTGGTGCTGGGGCTTATCAGCATGGTGATCGCCCTGTTGGGCGTGGCGGTCCTGCTGACCTGTTCCCTGCAAAACGGCATTATCCTGCTGGTGATGGCATTTCTTATTAGTCCCTATGGTCTGCCGATGGCTGCCATCTGGCTGCTGGGCAAGGTGCAGGACTTGAAGTTTGCCATTCAGGATTTGGTTTATGGATAAAATGCGCGGTCACAAAAATGCCAGACAGTGTCTGTTAAATTGCTATATTTACTTCTGTGCTACATCCGTGTATAATAGTAGCACGAAAGGAAGTGATGGATGTGACCAAATCAGAACGGTTTGAGCAATTAGACAGACTTCTGACCGAGCATGATGGGATGCTGCAAACCGCACAGGTAATCGCTAGCGGAATTGTAAAACCCATTTTTTATGAATATGTCAAAGAGAAAAATCTTCAGCAGGTTGCTCACGGAATTTATGTCTCCGAGGACACCTGGATTGATGCGATGTTTCTGTTACATCTGCGATGTGGTCAGGCAGTATTTTCCCATGAATCAGCGCTATTTTTCCATGACTTGACAGACCGGGAACCATCTCCATACGCTATCACGGTGCGCAGAGGGTACAGCACCACTCGCTTAAAGGCAGAGGGCCTTTCTGTTTACACCATCAAACCAGAACTATATGAGGTAGGGCTGACAACTGGCCAAACACCTTTTGGGCATACGGTTCCTGTCTATGATATGGAGCGCACCATCTGCGATCTGCTCCGCAGCCGAAGCAGCATGGAAATACAGACTTTTCAAGGTGCGCTGAAGATGTATGCCAGAAGAAAGGACAAGGATCTGCGGACTTTGATGCGGTATGCCGGTATGTTACGGGTTGAAAAAATTTTACGGCAGTATTTGGAGGTGCTTTTATGATAAAGACAGCAAGGCAGCTAAAAGATTTGATTCGCAATCTTTCCAGAGAAAAATCTGCGGATGCACAGCTTTTAATGCGAAACTATATGATGGAGCGTTTTCTGGAGCGTATTTCCCTTTCTGAATATCGTGATAAATTTATTCTGAAAGGCGGGATGCTGGTAGCGGCAATGGTTGGACTGGATGCCCGTTCCACGATGGACTTGGACGCTACTGTAAAAGGAGCCAATGTTAATGTAGAGGACATCGAGAACCTGATTTCTGCTATTGTGAGTGTGCCGATTGATGATGGCGTCAAATTTCAGCTGAAAAGCATTTCAGAGATTATGGATGAAGCGGAGTATCCTGGGATTCGGGTCAGCATGACTACAACCTTTGACGGTGTGGTGACACCTTTGAAGATTGACATTTCCACAGGGGATGCCATTACCCCCAGGGAGGTACGCTACTCTTTCAAGCTGATGCTGGAAGATCGCTCCATTGACATTTGTGCATACAATCTGGAAACCGTTCTGGCTGAAAAGCTGGAAACAATCATCACCAGAACCACCACCAACACCCGCATGAGAGATTTCTATGACATTTATATTCTGGATCAGCTCCACGGGAACACATTGAACCGGCAGACGCTCTATGATGCACTGTTGGCAACTGCCAAAAAACGCGGAACCGAACGGCATCTTGCAGAAGCTGTGGATGTTTTGAATGAAGTGGAAAGCAGTCCTGTGATGCAGAAACTTTGGGAATCTTACCGTAGGAAGTTTTCCTATGCGGCAGATCTGGAGTGGAACATCATCATGAGGGCGGTTCGCAGTTTATATGCGCTCAGTGAAAAGGAATCGAGCCTATGAAGAAGCATGGACATTATTGTAAAGTCTGCGGAGAATATAAGGCTAACGAAAAATTTTCCGGCAAAGGTCATGCGGCGCACATCTGTAAATCCTGTGCTTCTTTATCGCCGGAGAAACAAGCGGAGCAAATGACAGTAAACCGCTTACTGAATCTCCCTTGGCGGTTATCAAAGGAGCAGATTTCCTGGCTGAAAAACCGAATGAAAGATAAGCGCCCGGAAGTTCGTGCACTGGCAAAAGAACAATACGAGATGAGGTTTCCTCCGAAGCGGTTAGAGGACATCGAGGACGATTTTATAGAATAGCAAAAGCGGTCTGCACCATGCAGGCCGTTTCTTTTTTAGAAAGGAGGCCCTTCTATGGCAACCACACGCATCATGCCCCTGCATATCGGAAAGGGGCGCACTGAGAGCCGAGCAATCAGCGATATTATTGATTATGTGGCAAATCCGCAAAAGACCGACAACGGAAAACTGATTACCGGCTATGGCTGTGACAGCCGGACCGCCGATGCAGAGTTTCTGCTGGCGAAGCGGCAGTATATCGCCGCCACCGGGCGGGTGCGCGGGGCGGACGATGTGATCGCTTACCATGTGCGCCAGTCCTTCCGCCCTGGTGAGATTACCCCGGAAGAAGCAAACCGGCTGGGCGTAGAATTTGCAAAGCGTTTTACTAAAGGCAATCATGCCTTTGTAGTCTGCACTCACATAGACAAGTCGCACATTCATAATCACATCATCTGGTCGGCGGTCAATGCGGATTGTGACCGGAAGTTCCGCAACTTTTGGGGCAGCACCAGAGCCGTCCGGCGCTTGAGCGATACCATCTGTATCGAGAACGGACTGTCCATTGTGGAGAATCCCAAGCCCCACGGAAAAAGCTACAACAAATGGCTGGGCGATCAGGCAAAGCCCTCTCATCGGGAGCAGTTGCGGGTGATGATTGACCGTGCGCTGGAGCAGAAACCGGCAGACTTTGACACACTACTGAAACTGCTTTCCGAGATGGGATGCGAAGTATCTCGGCGCGGGAAAGCGATCCGGCTCAAAGCGCCCGGCTGGAAGAATGTAGCCCGCATGGATGACAAGCTGGGGGCCGGGTACAGTGAAGCAGAAATCCGTGCGGTGCTGGCCGGTGAAAAACAGCATACGCCCCGTAAAAATTCCGTCGTGCAGCCGGAGCCGACCAAGGTCAATCTGCTGGTGGACATTCAGGCAAAATTGCAGGCTGGAAAAGGTGCTGGCTATGCTCGATGGGCTAAAGTTTTTAATCTGAAACAAATGGCGCAGACCATGAATTACCTGTCAGAGAACAATCTGCTGGAGTATGCGGTTTTGGAAGAAAAGGCTGCGGCTGCCACGGCACATCACAATGATCTTTCGGCGCAGATCAAAGCGGCTGAAAAGCGCATGGCAGAGATCGCTGTTCTGCGTACTCACATCGTAAATTATGCCAAGACCCGCGAGACCTATGTGGCATACCGCAAGGCGGGTTATTCTCGAAAATTTCGGGAGGAACATGAGGAAGAAATCCTGCTCCACCAGGCTGCTAAGAATGCCTTTGATGAGATGGACGTCAAGAAGCTGCCCAAGGTCAAAGAGTTGCAGACAGAGTATGCGAAATTGCTGGAAGAAAAGAAAAAGACCTATGCCGAGTACCGGCGTTCCCGTGAAGAAATGCGGGAGCTTTTAACGGCAAAGGCCAATGTGGATCGGGTCCTGAAAATGGAGGTAGAACAGGATGTTGAAAAAGAAAAAGACCACGGCCAGCGGTAAGCTGGTCCTGGTCAAAAGCGTTCGCAGAACGCGCAGCCACAGAATGAAATTCTGTGTTCAAAGGGGCTTGGGGGCGCTGCCCTCAACAAGCAAGCGGAGAGGAAAATCACAAAGGGATTTTCTTCTCTGCGGGCCTGTGTGTATTAACACAGGCATTGCTTGCCAGTTTTGTTCCCGCGTATGCTCCGCCCTAAATCTGCGTCTTGGGGGTTGACAATAAAAGAATTGGTGCTATAATGATAACTAAGTTAGCACGCGGGCGTACCAAGGAGGTGAAATATATGGCAGTTGGTACTTATGAGATTACCCACGAAAAGATTTTGGAAAGTGGCAGAGAGCAATTTCTGAAAAATGGGTATGAACGGACGAACCTGAGAGAGCTGTGCAAGGGAGCCGGTATTACCACAGGAGCATACTACCGGCACTTTGAAGATAAAGCGGCATTGTTCTCCGCATTGGTGGAACCTGCGGTTAATGGACTTCGGGAGCGATATGATGCTGCAGGAGAGCGATGCTTTGATTATATATCCGTTGACAACATGACTGATTTGTGGAATGTTTCGGTTGAAACAATGGTCGAGTTTATTGAATTTATTTTCAGCCACTTTGATTCGTTCAAACTTCTCCTGCATTGTGCGGACGGAACAAAATATGTTGACTTTACTGACTGGATGGTAGAAAAAGAAGTTCAGGACACGTTGAAAATGTACGATGTTCTTGAAGAAAAGGGAATTAAATATAAACGGCTTGGACTGAAAGAGCTGCATATGCTGAATCATGCTTATTACTCCTGTATCTTTGAAACAGTCCTGCATGACTACACGAAAGAAGAAGCAATTCAGACAACGCATACACTGGCAGAGTTTATTACAGCCGGTTGGCGGAAAGTGCATGGTCTTTGAATAAAAGGCCACACTTTTTTGCCTGATAGATAACTTAGTTTGCGATTTTTGTTAGCACACTTTGTTATCTTCTTATTGGCTACTATATTTTTTTAATATATGGTTAGCGAAATCTAACTTATCAAGGAGGAACCTATATGCAAAAACAAAATCCATTACTCCGTGTTTGGGAGCTTGGAAAATCGCAGCATTCAGGACTGATTTGTGCGGTTATCAGCGCATTTCTCGGTGTCTTAGGCGGGATGCTTCCATACTTTGCTGCGGCGCAGATGATTGTGAATCTGCTTGAAGGAAATAGGGATATGTCATTGTACTTCAAATGGCTGTGCATTGGGATGGTAGGCTATTTAGTGCGGACACTGCTTTATACCTTGGCGCTGTCCATATCACATAAGGCAACCTTTTCCGTTTTAAAAACTATCCGCCAAAAAATATTGGCAAAACTGCCGAAACTCCCTCTTGGAACAGTGACAGATATGTCCAGTGGGAAGATGAAACAGCTTATTGTGGATCAGGTGGACGGTATGGAAACAACACTGGCGCATTTGTTTCCAGAGCTGACGGCAAATATAGCAGGGCCGATACTGATTATTGTTTACCTGTTTATCCTTGACTGGCGCATGGCGCTCCTGTCGCTTGTTTCCATTCCGGCAGGCATGGTTTTCCTAATGACGGTCATGGGTTCTTACAGTAAGGACTATGAGGGAGCTGTCGGAACAACAAAGGAAATGAATGAAACGATTGTAGAATACATTAACGGCATTGAGGTAATTAAGGCATTTAACCAGGGAAAAAGTTCATATGCCAAATTTTCAGACAGAGTGAAAGCCAATGCGAAATATTACTATAACTGGATGAAAAAAAGCCAGTTTGGTATGTCGATGGCTTACTCGATTGTACCTGCTACATTGATTACGATTCTCCCCGTCGGTTTTGTTTTTTACCGTGGGGGAAGTTTGTCAGCGGAAGTATTTATTACAACCGTCATTTTGGCTTTAGGTATTACGGGGCCATTGATGGCTGCTATGAATTTTGTGGATACGCTTGCACAAGTGGGAACAACGGTGGAATCGGTGGATGAAGTTCTTCTTGCAGAGGAACAACAGCATGAAGAAAAAACCGTCACATTTGGAAAGATGGATATAGAGCTTTCCCATGTGTCTTTCGGGTATCACGGAGATAAAGAAATACTTCACGATGTGAGCCTTGCAATTCCGGCTGGAACCATGACGGCTCTGGTAGGTCCGTCCGGTTCAGGCAAGTCAACTATTGCAAAGCTGATAGCAGGTTTTTGGGATGTGCAAAGCGGAACAGTGACAATAGGCGGCGTGGATGAAAAGAAAATTCCTCTGAAGCAGTTGTATGATCAGGCGGCTTTTGTATCTCAGGATAATTTTCTGTTTGATGAAACTGTCCGTGAAAATATCCGCATGGGAAGAATGTCGGCCACAGATGCAGAGATAGAGGCTGCTTGCAGGGCGGCAGGCTGTGACGGGTTTATCCGTGAACTTGAAAAGGGTTATGACACAAAGGTAGGCAGCGGAGGGGCGCATCTTTCCGGCGGAGAACGTCAGCGGATTGCCATTGCAAGGGCGATGCTGAAAGATGCTCCGATAGTCATTCTGGATGAAGCCACGGCATACATAGACCCGGAAAATGAAGCGGTCATACAGGAAGCCATTGCAAAACTTGTAAAAGGAAAAACGGTAATTGTTATTGCACACAGGCTCTCAACCATTAAGGACGCAGATAAAATTGTGGTAGTTAAGGATGGCAGAATAATGGCGAGCGGCAGGCATGAGGAACTTAGAGAAAGCTGCCCGTTGTATGAATCCATGTGGCAGGCGCATATTGGAGCAAAGGACGGTGACGTGGCATGATTGGTACATTCAAAAAAATATGGGAGTTTTCCGGTGAGGAAAGAGGCAATATCAATAAATCCGTGGCGGTAAGTTTTCTGAACGCTGTTTTCCATATGTTTGAGATTGGTGCAATTTACTTTGTGGTAATGGCACTGACAAACGGAGATAAGGATATGAAAACTGTCTGGATTTCCCTTGCCTTTATGGTCGTCAGCATTATTGGAAATGCAGTTACCAGCCGTTTCTCAAAATTACAGCAGACACACGCCGGCTATTTCATGGCAGCTAACCGGAGGGTTTCTATTGGGAACCGCCTAAAAAGTGTGCCTATGGGATTTTTTAACGAGAACAGTTTGGGCGAGGTAACTGGAGTATGTACAACGGTACTTGGCAATATTGAAAATCTGGTTCCTATGACATTGGTAAATATTTTAGGCGGCGTTATAGGAACGGTTGTGTTTACTATAATGATTTTAATTTTTGACTGGAGGATCGGGCTGATTGCCGCAGCAGGAATCATCGTGTATCTGCTGGTTGTATCTTCTATGGAGAAAAAATCTGCTGTCATTGCGCCTAACTCGCAAAAATCTCAAACGGCTCTTGTTGAAACTGTTCTGGAATATGTGCAGGGAATGGGCGTTATCAAGTCTTTTAACCTGAGTGGGCGGGGCGATAAAAATCTTCAGGATGCGCTGGAATATAACCGGAAAAGCAATCTTGGTATGGAGCAGCTTATGACGCCTTACACGATTTTTCAGGAGCTTGTATTGCAGATTGCGGGTATCGGCATGATGCTGGCAGCGGTTGTGTTCTGGATAAATGGAACAATGACATTAGTTAATACTTTGATGGTGATTATTATGTCATTTCTGGTGTTTGGGCAGATCAAGCTGTTCGGAATGGGTATTTCCATGCTGCGTCTGGCAGACAGTAGCATCGAAAGAACATTACAGACAGAGGACATGGAGCAGATGGACGAAAGCGGCAAAGCACTTGCTGTGAAGAAACATGACATTGTATTTGATGATGTGCATTTCTCCTATGAAAGCAAAGAAATTCTTCATGGAATCAACTTGCAGATTCCAGACAAAACCACTACCGCAGTGATCGGTCCCTCTGGTTCCGGCAAAACAACGCTTTGTAACCTGATTGCCCGGTTTTGGGATGTAAATAGCGGCTCGGTTAAAATTGGCGGAAAAGATGTGAGGGATTACACGCTGGAATCCCTGATGGAGCAGATTAGCATGGTGTTCCAGAATGTCTATCTTTTTGCAGATACGATTGAAAATAACATTAAGTTTGGCAGACCGGAGGCTACCCATGCCGAAGTTGTTGCGGCAGCAAAAAGAGCCTGCTGTGATGATTTTATCGAGGCGCTTCCTGACGGTTACAATACGGTTATCGGTGAGGGCGGAGCTTCTCTTTCCGGAGGTGAAAAGCAAAGGCTCAGCATTGCAAGGGCTATGTTAAAAGATGCGCCTATCGTTATTTTAGATGAAGCAACTGCAAATGTAGACCCTGAGAACGAGGATCGCCTGCAGAAAGCCATTGAGGAACTGACAAAGGATAAAACAATCATTATGATTGCACACAGGCTGAAAACTGTGCGGAACGCAGACCAGATACTGGTGGTGGATAACGGAAAAATCGTGCAGCAGGGTAAACATGACGATTTGATTAAACAGCAGGGCATTTATGCTGATTTTGTACGTGGGCGCAAGGAGGCAATCGGCTGGAAGCTGAATGCCGGCAACTAAACAGGATTTGTACTGTTTTGCAGCAGTCAAATAGATAAACAACAAATTTTAAGGAGGGTTCTCTAAAATGGAAACAAATAAAAAGCTCAAAGCGAAAGACCTTATCAATGTCGGTATTTATACCGCTATCTACATCGTAATCTTTTTCGTTGTAGGTATGCTCAATGCAATTCCGGTGCTTTATCCGTTTTTGTATGTTTTGATTCCGTTAATTTCCGGTATTCCGTTCATGCTGTTTCTGACGAAAACTGAGAAATTTGGCATGGTTACGATTATGTCGGTAATCTGCGGCGTTTTTTGGTTCCTTATGGGCTATACATGGACGGCGGTTGTTGGCTATGTCGTATTTGGTATCATTGCGGATATTGTGCTAAAGGCAGGAAATTATAAGAGCTTCAAAGTGGATGTAATTGGCTATTGGCTGTTCTCCTGCGGCATGATCGGATGCCAGGCTCCAATGTGGGTAATGGCTGATACATATATGGCGCAGGTGGAAACTTCTATGGGAGAACAGTACGCAAGTGAATTAGCCCGTTATATGCCGTCCTGGATGGGGATTGCCGCAGTTGCTATCATCTTCGTAGGCTCTCTGTTAGGCGCATTGCTTGGGCATAAGATGCTGAAAAAACACTTTGAAAGAGCAGGCATTGTATAATGGAACGATATGAGGCTTATCAACCACCCGCCAAAAAAGGATTCTATCTTGATCCACGCACAAAGATTTTGTTTATGGCTTTCGTCACCACGTTGATGTTCTTCGTATATGAAAACCTTGCGATGGATGCTGTGGTGGCGATAATCCCGTTGACCTTGCTCCTGATAAACCGTCAGGTGCGGACAGCCCTCATTTATGGGGGACTGTTCGCCCTGGCAGTTGTGGCAAAGCTGACACAGGGGATGTATGTATTGCCATCTGTCCTTAACATGATTTCTGTTCTGCTGGTTGCAATGGTAATCCGCCTGTTCCCAATTTTTATGTTGGGCTATTACATTATTGAATCTACCTCTACTGATGAATTTGTGGCCGCTATGGAGAAATGGCACGTCCCGGAGGCGTTCATCATTCCCATTACCGTTGTGTTTCGGTTCATTCCTACGCTGGGTGAAGAATCGGCTGCGATCACGGACGCCATGCGGATGCGTGAAATCCAGTTTGGAACAAAGAAGTTCTGGCAGAATCCTACCGCACTTCTGGAATACCGGGTAATTCCGCTGATGATGTCGGTTGTTAAGATCGGTGATGAATTATCTGCGGCGGCTCTCACCAGAGGTTTGGGAGGCTTAAAGCACAGGACGAGTATTGCGGCCATCGGCTTTACTGCGTATGACCTGATTATTGCGTTGCTCTCGGTTGACCTGCTGGTCTGGCCGTTTTTGTAGGAGGTGACAAGTCTATGATTGAATTTCAAAATGTCACTTTTACTTATCACAGTACGGAGAGAGAAAGCGGCGTTTATAACCTGAATCTGACGATCCCTGATGGACAGGTTGTTTTACTCTGCGGGGAATCCGGCTGCGGCAAAACGACCCTTACCCGCTTAATCAATGGGCTGACGCCGGAATATTATGAAGGAAAGCTGAATGGGGTAGTTCTTGTAAACGGAAAGGATACGGTAAAGACCCCATTGTATGAGCTGTCTAAAACAGTTGGTTCCGTATTCCAGAATCCCCGTTCCCAGTTCTTCAATGTGGATACCACCGGAGAGATCGCCTTTGGCTGTGAAAATATCGGATTACCGAAAGAAGAAATATACCGGCGCATCGGACAGGTCACAGGCGAGTTAAAGATTCAAAAACTGCTTGACCGCAGCCTGTTCGCACTCTCTGGCGGTGAGAAGCAGAAAATAGCCTGTGCATCTGTCTCCGCTATGGAGCCGGACATCTTTGTGCTGGATGAACCGTCCTCCAACCTTGATGTTGCTACGATTGCTGATTTGAAACAGGTTGTTGCAAAATGGAAAGCGATGGGAAAGACGGTCATTGTTGCAGAACACCGGCTGTATTATCTGATGGACATAGCAGACCGGGTGATCTACTTAAAAAATGGGCGAATTGAGCAGGATATGTCTGCCGCCGCATTTGGGCGGCTCGGTGTGGAGCAGCTTCAATCAATGGGCCTTCGCTCCCTCCATCCGGCTAACTTCAGCAAGGTACCAGCGACATCTTTGGGCAGCGGCTCTATTGAAATCAGAAACTTCCTGTTTTCCTACGGAAAGATGGAGGCAATGAATATCCCGCAGCTATCCGTTCCGCAGGGAGCGATTGTGGGAATCCTTGGGGACAACGGCGCAGGCAAGACCACTTTTGCAAAGTGCCTGTGCGGATTGGAGAAATCGGCAAAAGGTACGTTGCAGATCGGGCAGGAAACGCTTGGTGCAAAACAGCGCATTAAAAAGTGCTACATGGTCATGCAGGACGTAAACCATCAACTTTTTACAGAAAGCGTGTCGGATGAAATTCTGTTGAGTATGCAGGGCGAGGACGAGCAGGTCGATAAGAAGCAGACGGAAGAAATCTTAAAGAGTCTGAATCTGTTGGAGTATCAAGAACTGCATCCCATGTCCCTGTCCGGCGGTCAAAAGCAGCGGGTAGCCATTGGAAGTGCGATTGCATCGGATAAAGAGATCCTGGTGTTTGACGAACCGACCAGCGGCCTGGACTATCATCATATGCTGGAGGTTGCCGACAATTTGCAGCGGCTTAGTGATATGGGAAAAACGCTGTTCATTATTACCCATGACCCGGAGTTGATCGCAAAATGCTGTAATTATTTCGTGTTCATTGAGCATGGCAAGACAGTATGGAGCGGCGGATGGACAGACGGGAATAAGAAGCGGATTGCAGACTTCTTTTCCTTTGCTGGATGAACTGTGATTTGTAATAACAGACCGATTTTTAACTGCCACAAAGTGTATTTAGGCGTCTTATAATGCTTTGCAATACATTTTGTGGCGGGAAAATCGGATCATTGTGAGTGCCTTTGTTATGAGAAGGCAAAATTTTTTAAGCGTAGGATAACTAAGTTCGCTTTTTTTGTTAGCACACATTGCCCGTTTCTATGATGTGGACAGCGGCGAGGTCACAGTAGGCGGTGAGGATGTGCGAAACATGACCTGTGACAGTTTGCTCCGCAATATCTCGATGGTCTTTCAAAAGGTCTATTTGTTCCACGATACCATTGAAAACAACATCCGTTTCGGCAATCCAAGTGCAACGCAGGAAGAAATTATAGAAGCTGCGAAAAAGGCTCGGTGCCACGACTTCATTATGGCTCTTCCCGATGGATATGAAACGGTGATCGGCGAGGGTGGCTCTACGCTGTCTGGCGGAGAAAAACAACGCATTTCTATTGCCCGCGCCATTTTGAAAAATGCCAACATTGTCATTCTTGATGAGGCAACAGCAAGTATTGACCCCGAAAATGAGCATCTGATCCAGCAGGCAATCAGTGAATTGACCATTGGAAAAACGGTTATCGTTATCGCCCACCGTCTGGCAACGATTGAACACGCTGACCAGATTTTAGTGGTGGATAAAGGTCAAGTTGTTCAAAAAGGAACACATCAGGAGCTTGTTCATCAGGAAGGACTTTATCGTCGTTTCATTACAATCCGTGAGCAGGCAGAGGGCTGGAGCATTGCCTGATAATTTGAGGGAGAAGCGCAATATGAAACTTCATGCGTCCGGGAAGGACTACCTGGAAACCATCCTTGTTTTCCAAAGAAACTCGGTATGGTGCGCCCCGTAGATGTGGCCCGGCACATGGAGGTCTCAAAGCCCAGCGTGTGCCATGCAGTGGCTACCTTGCGGGACGGCGGCTTTCTTATGATGGACGAAGATCACTTTCTCCATCTGACCGATGTTGGCCGGGAAGTTGCCGAAAAAATCTACGAGCGTCACTGCTTCTTTACCGAGCAGCTTATCACCGCAGGCGTTGACCCCAAAACTGCGGAGGCCGATGCCTGTCGTATTGAACACATCATCAGCGATGAGAGTTTTGACCGGCTGAAAGAGGCAGCCGAACAAGAGCAAAACTAAAACCGAATAAGCCAAGCGATCCTGCCCCGCAAGACGGGGAAAGAAAAAAACCGTTGCAGGGCAGGCAGCTTTGTGCGCCCAAAATGGATTTTCCAGGTACTGCGGCGGTTTTGAGTAACATCAAGGCCGCCGTTCCTTATGCCCTCGACAAAGGAGTGACGACTACACGCTGACACGGCGGCTTTAGGAGGGAGCCGCCGTGAAGCAAAGACCGTTTCGACATAATTCGGCAGGAATTTACCTGTCAAAAAAAGCCTGACCGCCAATCGGCCCCCATCTGCTTATGAACAGGCACTATCGTGGCTGGTCCATAAGCGTCATAAGTCCTCTTTTAGCAGCGCCAGCCGCCGTTCTTCGGATGCTGGCGCTTTTGTTTGTCGTTTTTTCGGGAATTTCCCCGAAAGGTGTCGCTCACCGCCTTCATTTCGGTTCACCCGTCAACCCGTGAATCGAAATGGAGGTACATAATGCAGAAGATCAATCTTCGGGAACTGTATCCCGATGTGTATAAAACCGATGTCTTTGTAGACGTGGCCGAGGAAGTCGTGGCCGCGATCCGGGGCCAGGAGCAGGACGATGCCGCCTATGAACGCCGGAAGTTCCGGCACAAGGCTCACTACTCTCTGAACCGGGAGGATGGCATTGAAAACGATGCCCTCAACCGGCCACTCACCCCGGAGGGAGTCCTGGAGCAGAAGCAGCTGCGGGAGGAAGTGTATGCCGCGCTGATGCAGCTGACCGCCATCCAGGCCCGGCGTATCTACGCCCGGTTTTACCTGGGCATGACGGTGGCCGAGATCGCCCGGATCGAGGGTGCTGACCGCCGCCGCGTGTGGGAGAGCATCCGGCGCGGACTGAAGAAGCTGGCGCGGTTGCTGGATACGGCCCAATAACCTGACCGCCGCATAGCGGCAAAAAGAGAGCCGGTGGAGGTTTTTATTCCTCCACCGGCTTACTTATTCTCTAAATGTTCATCTGGGTCAACCCCAGCCGTCTGCACCATCTCTTTTAGCTCATCAGTCAACGCACGGGTCGAGTTTAACAGCACTTTTCTGGCAGCCGGAGGGCACGAAAGGTAAAGCTGCCGCATATCGTTGGCGGCTTGCTCATCTTCAGGCAGATCGAGATTCATCAGGGAATCTAAAGATAAATTCAAGACTTTGCAAAAAGCGCGCAGAACCTCAAAAGAAGGATTCTTCACCCCTCTTTCGCAGCCTTGAACGTGCTTTAGAGAAACGTGGCTCAGATCTGCGAGTTCCTGCTGCGTCAATCCTTTTTCCTTACGCGCTTTTTGTATCCTTCGTCCCAGCTCTTTTATCAGTTCCATAGGCACTATCGTCTCCTTTATCATATTTTATCGTGCCCATTTCCTTGCAGGAAGAACCTCATAAAAGGCGTTTTTGAGTACGATAGTACCTATTTTGTTGTGCTTGTAAGGAGATGGCGCTGTCCGCAGCTTCTATGAAGGGACAAGGCAAAATATTTTTTTTAAATAAATCGCAGTACAGACAGGACAAATCGCCTGTTTTTGTCATGGCTGTCAAGAAGGAGCTTTTCTTTCGCTGACCTTTGACAACTGAATACACGGCAGAACAGGTACATAACCCGCGCATGAGCGAGTGCAGGACGCCGCGAAGATGGAGCAGCCAGGAGGTGATGGACAAGCTGTTTCGGAGCGATCAACGTCCCTGCGACCCGGATGGTGGCACATCCGGCGCGATGAGGGCGCGGGGGCTTAAAGATACTTCCTCACGGCCCGCCAAAGACTTGGGGGGAACCCTGCGGCACACGATACGAACGATGCTGCGGAGTTATGACAGCCGCGCCAGCGGAGACCTGTTGTGTTCCCATCGTCAGGGGGCGTGGCAAATATGACGAGTAATCCGAACAGAATAACAGTAGCCGCACCAGGTTTTTTATCCGAAGATTTCTTTCAGACTGGTGCGGCTGTTTAAGTATTAAGATATTAAGGAGGCGAGAGTGATGTTTGAAAAATTCCATCGAGGTGACATATATTCGGCTGATTTAAGCCCTGGTATCGGCTCCGAACAAAGTGGCTCTCGTCCTGTACTCATTCTTCAAAACAACGTGGGAAATTGTTTCAGTCCTACGATTATTATTGCAGCAATTACCAGTGTAAGCAAAAAAGGCAGAAAGTTCCCCACGCATTACCACTTAAATGACAGATGCGGTTTGGTGAAACCATCTGTTGTTATGCTGGAACAGATCAGAACAATCGACAAGTCGAGGTTAAAAAACTATATTGGTCATCTAAACAAGGATGACATGGAAAACATAAACAAGACGCTCTTGTGCAGTCTGGGGATTACATAAAAGTGCCGAAAGGCCGTATCATTTTCAGGCTGTGCAAGTAGAGTTATAATTTCGTTAGGAATTGCGGAGGTGATTCTGAATGGAGAATATCCAGCATAAAAGCGCATTGATTCCTTCAGATGAAATCCGGTCAGAAGAACTTCTGGCGGAACAAAAATTTGAAGCGTTTATCACTTCGCTGGCACATATCATCGAGAAATATGGTATGAGAGTGCTGGGCGAGGTTGACGGAGCTGCGTGAGAATCGCAGCTTTACATAGGATATTTTCCAAAAGTAAATTTTGGAGGTATGAATTATGAACCGATATGGAAAACGCTGTGTTTTGTATCCGAGGGTCAGCACAGAGATGCAAGTGGACGGATACAGCCTGGAAGGTCAAAAAAATATGCTGACACGATTTGCGGATCGTGAGGAAATGATCGTTGTTGATACTTATGAAGATGCCGGTAAATCCGGTAAATCCATTGAGGGACGGCCTGCCTTTCAAAAAATGCTCAGAGATATTGAGGATGGCTTGGACATTGACTATATTTTAGTGTATAAGCTGTCACGGTTTGGCCGTAATGCAGCAGATATACTTAACTCTTTGGAGTTGGTTCAATCTTATGGTGTAAATCTGATTTGTATAGAAGAAGGGATTGATTCCTCTCAGACAAGCGGAAAACTTTTGATTTCTGTACTATCTGCTGTAGCTGAGATTGAGCGTGAGAATATTATCGAGCAGACGATGAACGGGCGGCGCGAAAAGGCACGGCAGGGTGGATGGAATGGTGGCTTTGCTCCCTACGGATATACACTGGAAGATAACAAGCTGATGATTGAAGAAACAGAGGCTGTGGCAATACGGAAGATTTTTGAATTATATACTTCATCGGAAATTGGTTTGGGTGGTATCGCGAATCAGTTGAATTTACAAGGTATACGGAAAATTCCGAGGCAGAATGGCACATTAGAGGATTGGACAGGACATTTCATTAAACTGATATTGGATAATCCGGTTTATTGCGGTAAAATTGCCTATGGACGGAGAACGAAGGAAAAAGTCAAAGGCACAAAAAACGATTACCAGATGAAAAGAAATGACGATTACATTCTGACAGAGGGACAGCATAAAGGAATCGTTAGTGAGGAGGTATGGGAAAAGGCTCATGCCAAGCGTCTTAGAACCGGAGTAAAGCAACCGTCAAAAATTGGGCGGGATCGAGTTCATTTGTTATCAGGTCTGCTGAAATGCCCGGTTTGTGGAAGTCCCATGTATACGAATAAACACGCATGGACAAATAAAGATGGCACTTACAAAGAAATTTACTATTATGTATGTAGTCGGAATAGAATGGTCAGGGGTAAGCATTGTGAATATAAGGCAATGCTGAAAAAGACCGATATTGAACCGATGGTCATTGAGGCAATTCGTGAGATCGTAAGGAATGAGGAATATGCCCAGGCCATTAAAGAACGGATTGGCGTTCAGATTGACACGAAAGCAGTGGATAAAGAACTGGAAGGCTATCAGGCAAAGCTGAAGGAAGTTGATCTGAATAAAACAAGATTGGAACGGGAAATTGACAGTCTCCCTGCTGATGCAAAATACCGGGAACGAAAGCTCCATGATATGACCTTGCGGTTAGATTCCCTATATGATGTCATTGTTGAGCTGGAGGAAAAAATCGAAGATGCCAGACTTCGGCGAGATGCAATTAAGCAGCAGGCAATTACGCTTGAGAATATTTACAAAATCATGGTGAATTTCGACTGCGTTTATAATATAATAAATGACGAAGAAAAGAGAAATGTGGTCACAGCCTTGATTAAGGAAATTGAAATTTACAGAAATGACGAGTCTGAATATCCGCTAAAGCGGATTGGCCTGAATTTTCCGGTGTTCAAGGATGGCGGGGAAGTTACGGAGCTTTTGTGGGACAAAGGGAATACCGTTGAGAATGTAGGGCTTCTGGTCCGCAGAAAATAAAAAAGACGGGATAGGACACTTCATAAGGGGTGCGCTATCCCGTTCGCTGTTTTATCGATCTTCCATCCGCGTCCCGCACTTGGGGCAGTACGCGAAATCTTCCTCTGTCTCATACCCGCAGGCCGGGCAGACGTGACGGCATGGTGGATTCTGCCAGCCGCGATAGCCGTTGGTTCCACGCTGGATCAGGGTCACGTCCTCCGGGCGGATATCTGCGGGTTCCCCACGCTGAATCCGTTTTCCGATCTCCGGATCCAGCTCATACAGACTCTGGCAGCAGGTGGTCTGTACGTAGTACTTTTTACTCCATTTAAAAATCGGAATGAAAAACAGGCTCAGACACATATAGGTTATGTAAACCTGATACCGCCCATAGCTTCCGCAGGCCCCGCAGATATAGGGTCCGAAGCTTCCCAGATCTTTCTGTTCCTGGTTGATTCCACAGATAAAAAACATGGTTTATTTTGTCCTTCCATAGTAGTTTTGAAAAATAATCATCCAATTCCGCCCAGCACGATTCCCAGGATCAGCACCAGAAAACAAATCGGTACATAGAGATATTTGCAGATCGGATAAAACCATTTGGCAAAGGGGTGCTTTCGACCCTTATTGACTTCATCTTCCACATACTGCTTTCCGAACACCCAGAACAGCATGATTCCGGCCAGGCCTGCGCCCAGGGGGCAGATGTAGATGGACAGCAGGTCCATCCAGTTGGAGACGATACCCTGGATGAGCAGGGATACCACGGCGCCGATGCCGGCGATGATGCAGCAGGACGGAATTCGGGAAAATCCGGTCTTTTCCTGCACTGTGGCAATGGGGGCTTCGTAGAGATTCATCAGCGAGGTCATGCCGGCCAGAAATACCGCGGTGAAGAAAATAATCGCGATGAGCCAGCCGCCCGGCATGGAACGGATAAGATGGGGCAGGAAAATGAATAAAAGCCCCGGACCGCCCTGGTTGAGCTGTGCGCCGGTGGTTGCCATAGCCGGGATAATGACCAGTGCAGCCAGCATGGCAGCCATGGTATCAAAAAAAGCTACCCGGCCGGCAGAAGCAGGAATATCCTCTTCATCCGAAAAATACGATCCATAGATCAGCGTACCGTTTCCGGCCACGGACAGGGAGAAAAATGCCTGCCCCAGGGCGAAAATCCAAGTGGTCGGGCTGGCCAGTGCCTTTGGGTCTACGCGGAAAATATACTGATAACCTGCCGAGGAACCCGGCTGAAAGGACACATAAACGCCCAGTACGATGAACAGCAAGAAAAAGATCGGCATCATAACCTTGTTGGCCTTTTCGATACCGCTTCCCACGCCGAACATCAGGATGGCCATGCAGATCAGGAGAGCCAGAATCTGCCAGAAGTTATTGCCCCAGGCAGAGGCCATGCTGCCAAAGCTTGCAGCAAAACCGTCGATATCGCCGGCAGCCAGGGTCGCCCCGGTAAATGTACCAACCATGTATTTTAAAATCCAGCCCATGACAACGGTATAGCCGATGGCCATAGCGAATGCGCCCAGAACCGGAATCCAGCCAAGGGTCTCGCCGATTTTCCGCTTTCCTTTTGTCTCACAGGCCATGCCGAAGGCATCGATGGGTCCGGAGCGGGTACCCCGTCCCAGACACATTTCCCCGATGACGCCGGTGGAACCGATTAAAATGACGAAAATAAAATAGGGGATCAGAAAAGAACCGCCCCCATATAAGGATACTCTGGTCGGAAACATCCAGATATTGCCCATTCCCACTGCAGAGCCGATGCAGGCCAGAATAAAGCCCCACTGGCTGTTAAAGGATTCCCGTTTTTTCATGAACACTTCTCCCATTCATAAATGATAAAACCAGTATAACATGAATTGGAAAAACAGGGAAGCTTCTTTCCGGGTGGACTTGCAGGACATTTCCCGTCATGCTACAATAGAAATACGATTTTTTATAGAAGGAGAACGCAATGGCAATCGCAAAAGAACTTGTGCTTTATTATACACCGGAGAAATCCGACGCGGATCGGCTCTTAAAGGGCGTACTGGTGCGCATGGGCATCCGGATTCGCAACATCACGCCGGAACAGACAGCCGAAAAGGTGGGGGCGCTGGCCGGGCTGCCCGGATATGAGGAGCAGGAGAAAGCCACGGATGCGCCGGTGATTCCGGAAAAGCTTCTGGTGCTGCATGGCTTTGGACAGCGTCGGCTGCAGGAGCTGCTTGGAGGTCTTAGAAAGGCCAAGGTGCCGCCGATTCCCATGAAGGCTATGGTGACAGAACACAATGCGGACTGGCCCCTGTATGAGCTTTATCAGGAAATCCGGAAAGAGCATGAAATGATGACCGGACAAAAGGAGAGTAAATAAATGGAAAAAGAAGCATTTCAGAAGCGTCTGGAGGATCTGGGCGAGCTGGCAAAAATCAATAACAACCGTCTCAGTACCGACGCAGTAAAGACGTTTTTGAAGGATATGGATCTGACCGAGGAGCAGTATGACCTGGTATTTGCTTATCTGGCGTCCAAAATGATTACCGTGGAGGGCTATGTGCCTGCGGCGGACCAAAAGGAGGGCACGCCGGAGCTTTCTGAGGAGGAACAGACCTTTTTGACTCAGTACGAGGAGGATTTGAGTTACCTGAAGACAGTGGAAGAAGAGGCATTACTGGAGCTCTGCCGGGAAGTGGAGGAGAGCGGAGACAATGACGCAAAGGCACGTCTCACCGAACAGCTGCTTCCGAGGGTAGTGGAGACTGCAAAGCATTACGCGGGCCGGGGACTTCTCATCGGCGACCTGATTCAGGAAGGCAATATCGGTCTGATGCTGGCACTGGAGACTCTCGGACTCCGGGAAGAGGGCGTATCCGCTCTGGATTATCTGAAAGAAGAGATCGAAAAAGCAGTCAGCGAAGCGCTGGAGGATCAGCAGACGGAGAAATCCGCAGGCGAGCTGATTGCGGATCGTTTAAATGAGCTCAGCGACGGTATCAAAGAGCTGTCCGGCGAGCTGGAGCGTCAGGTCTCTGTGGAAGAACTGTCTGCGTTTATGGACATGCCTGTGGAAGAGATCGAGGATCTGTTGAAGCTGGCAGGAGAGGGAACCGGCGACGGTGAAAGCACAGAAGAGCAGAAATAATCATCAAATATTATGCGACAAAAAATGGGCATCCCTGATGGAATGCCCGTTTTTAGATCCGAAAGATGTCTTTTCTTTTGTATCGAAACAGCTTAAGCTACAACGACAACGTTGGTAGCCTGCGGTCCACGATTACCCTCGGTTACATCGAAAGTAACGGACTGGCCTTCCTCCAGAGTCTTGAAGCCATCAGCAACGATGCCGGTGAAATGTACGAATACATCCTCGCCTGTCTCAGAGTTGGTGATGAAGCCGTATCCCTTTGTTCCGTTGAACCACTTAACAGTACCCTTGTTCATAAAATGAAGCCTCCTAATAAATATAGAAAATATAATGTATGTTCCCATGCTGTCCGAAAACAAAAAATCACATGTTTTTGTAAAGCATCAAAGTGAACGATGACTTACAAAAACATGTGAATCAATCCTCTTCGAAAATACATTTGAACGTAGATATTATATCCTGAAAATGGCGGAAAGTCAAGAATTATTTGGTATAATCACATAAGAAACATGCATTTCCTACTAAAAAACTAAGTATTGAAAAAAAGAGGATTCTATAGTATGCTTATAAAAATACTGCAGTCCGGAAAACGGCTGTGGAGGTATGAAATTGATGATAAATGCAGGGGGTAAAAGCATGCAGAATACAGCAGAACAGAAACTGGAAAATTTGAAGGCTTATCTGCGGGAGCTGGGAAGTGTGGTCGTGGCCTTTTCCGGCGGCGTAGATTCCACATTCTTATTGAAGGCAGCCCATGAGGTGCTGGGCGACAAGGCCATTGCCGTGACGGCGCAGTCCTGCTCCTTTCCGAAAAGAGAGCTGACAGAGGCCAAGACATTTTGCGAAAAAGAGGGTATCCGCCACATTATCTGCGAATCCGAGGAGCTTGAGATAGACGGATTTTCCAAGAATCCGCCCAATCGCTGCTATCTGTGCAAGCATGAGCTGTTTGAGAAAATGAAGCAGCTGGCGGCAGACAACGGTATTGCATACGTGGCAGAGGGTTCTAATATGGACGACAATGGCGACTACCGCCCGGGACTCCAGGCCATCGCCGAGCTGGATATCAAGAGCCCGCTGCGAAAAGCGGAGCTTACGAAGGCAGAGATTCGCGAGCTTTCCAAAGATATGGATTTACCCACCTGGGATAAGCCGTCCTTCGCCTGTCTGGCGTCCCGTTTCGTGTACGGCGAAAGCATTACCAAAGAAAAGCTTGCCATGGTAGAGAAGGCCGAGCAGCTGCTTCTGGATTACGGTTTCCGTCAGGTGCGCGTCCGTATTCACGACAATCTGGCCCGCATCGAGGTGCTGCCGGAGCAGTTCGACAAGCTGATGGAAGAGAAGGTTCGCGCCGATGTGGTGGCGAAGCTGAAGGAGTACGGATTCCTGTACGTGACCATGGATCTGGCCGGATACCGGATGGGAAGTATGAATGATGCGCTGAAAAAGTAAGTTTACATAAGATGGGCATGGCAGTGTGAGCCATGCCCTTAAATTTTGCTGCTTATAAAGCTGGAAGGCCGGAAGTATCTGTGTTAAAATGGGAACATACAAAAGAGGAAATAGAGATAAGATTTTAAATAAAGGAGAAACAGGAACATGCAGGAAATCAAATGCCCCAGCTGCGGCGAGGTCTTCGTGGTGGATGAATCCGGCTATGCTCAAATCATGCAGCAGGTCCGGGACAAAGAATTCGATAAAGAACTGCGCCGTCGGGAGGAGGAGCTGGCCGGAAAGCAGGAGAGCGAGTTGCGCCTCCTGAAGCTGGAACAGAAGCAGGAATACGACGCTGCTTTAGCGAAGAAAGAGACAGAGATTCAGAAGCTGGACCGTCTCATCGCCGAGCTGCGGGCTCAGATCTCCGGTACGGAGACCGAGAAAAAGCTGGCTGTAGCTGAGGTCGTAAGCGAAAAAGACAGGGAGCTTTCGGAGAAAACCACCGAGATCACCGCTCTGAAAAGCCAGCTTGCCAACAAAGCCACGGAAAATGAGCTGAAGGAGCAGGCCCTTCAGAAGCAGTACGAGGAAAAGCTGAAAATGAAGGACGAGCAGATTGAATACTACAAGGATTTCAAGGCTCGCCAGTCCACGAAAATGATCGGCGAAAGCCTGGAGCAGCACTGTCTGAATCAGTTTAACGCCCTGCGTATGACCGCGTTCCCGAATGCTTATTTTGAAAAGGACAACGACGCCCGCACCGGCAGCAAGGGCGACTTTATCTTCCGGGAAGCCGCGGACGGTGTGGAATTCATTTCCATCATGTTCGAGATGAAAAATGAGATGGATGAGACGGCCACCAAGCACAGGAATGAGGATTTCTTAAAGGAGCTTGACAAGGATCGCCGGGAGAAAAAGTGCGAGTACGCCGTGCTGGTTTCCCTGCTGGAGATTGACAACGAACTCTATAACAACGGTATCGTGGACGTATCCTACCGTTATGAGAAAATGTATGTAATCCGCCCTCAGTTTTTTATTCCCATGATTACGCTGCTTCGAAACGCGGCGCTGAATTCCCTTCAGTACCGCCGGGAGCTGGAGCTGGCCCGTCACCAGCAGGTGGACATTCTGCGGTTCGAGGAAAATATGAATACCTTCAAGGAGGGCTTCGCACGCAATTACCGTATCGCCAGCGAGAGGTTCAAGACGGCTATCGATGAGATTGACAAGACGATTACTCATTTGCAGAAGACGAAGGACGCCCTGCTTTCCTCTGAAAATAACCTGCGCCTGGCCAATAATAAGGCCGAGGACCTGAGTATCAAGCGACTGACGAAAAATGCGCCTTCGGTGAAGGCCATGTTCGATGAATTAAAAAAGGAAGAAACAGAATAATTCGACTGGTTGACATAACATAAAAAACCGCTCCCCGGGTAACCAGACCCGTGAAGCGGTTTTGTTTTCTTGGAAATTCCTTCTATATAAGATTAATTCTCCGTATCCTGCAGATACTTCTTAATCGCCGCGAAGCTCTCCTCGCTGATATCGTGCTCCATCCGGCAGGCGTCTTCCACAGCCACATCCTGGGATACACCCAGGCTGATGAGCCAGTTGGAAATGACAGAATGGCGCTCATACACAGTAGTTGCCAGCTTCAGGCCTTCCCCGGTCAGGGAAAGATAGCCCTCCTCGGAAACATTTACATAGTTCTTCTGGCGCAGATTCTTCATGGCTACGCTGACGCTGGGCTTGGAATAGCCGAGCTCATTGGCCACGTCGATGGAACGCACCTGGGCTTTCTGCCTGCTTAAGATAAGGATTGTCTCCAGATAATCCTCTACCGATTCCTCGGATTTATGCCGCTGATAATTCATATAGTAGTAATCTCCTTCTCCATATTCAGGAACTATTTCCTGAAATTCACGTATTTATAATATTTAAAGTTTAACATTTTGCCGAAGGAAAGGCAAGTATTTAATCGGAATGTAAAAGATAGGATTTATCAGATGGTTTTCCCAGCGTATTTCCAAAGAAAATGCTTGACATGCTTAGGGTTGGCATGATATGATATCAGGGCGAATGGAAGTAGGCTTTTTTTTTATGCCTAAAAAACGACAGTTTAGATATGCCGGCATGCGTATCGAGGCTGTTCAGCAAGCAAAAAATAAGCGGAGGTGGAAGTCGTGCGCGTAAAGATCACATTGGCATGTACGGAGTGCAAACAGCGTAACTACAACATGACAAAAGAGAAAAAGAATCATCCGGATCGGATGGAGACCAACAAGTACTGCAGATTCTGCAGAAAGCACACACTGCACAAAGAAACAAAATAAGATGCAGGAAAGGATAGTGGGACGATGAGCGAAGCAGCAGAAAAGGCCACTAAGAGCACCAATAAACCGAAGAAAAGCTGGTTCAAGGGTCTGAAAGCCGAGTACAACAAGATTGTATGGCCGGACAGAAAGACCGTGATAAGACAGACCGTAGCCGTAGTGCTTACATCGATTGTCTTGGGAGTTGTAATTAAGCTTCTGGATATTATCCTGTCTTATGGAATCGATATGCTGATTAGTTTATAGGAGTGAGAAAATGGCAGAGGCAAACTGGTATGTAGTTCATACCTATTCCGGATACGAGAACAAGGTTAAGGCCAACATTGAGAAAACAATTGAAAACAGACACCTGGAGGAGCAGATTCTCGAAGTGAGAGTTCCGCTGCAGGACGTAGTTGAGATGAAGAACGGTGCCAGAAAACAGGTTCAAAAGAAGATGTTTCCGGGCTATGTTCTGATTAACATGGTGATGAATGACGACACCTGGTACGTTGTGCGCAATACCCGTGGTGTGACCGGCTTTGTCGGACCGGGATCAAAACCGGTACCTCTGACAGAAGAGGAAATGCGGCCGCTCGGAATCCAGTCTGAAAATGTCGTAGTAGATTTCAAGGAAGGCGATACCGTTACGGTTACAGGCGGCGTATGGGCCGACACGGTAGGAGTTATCCAGGATATCAACCAGGGTAAGCAGTGCGTAACCATCAACGTGGATCTGTTCGGCAGAGAAACGCCGGTCGAGATCAGCTTCTCAGAAATCAAAAAGATGTAAGGTATTACATCAGAACACGAAACTATCAAATGTAGAAGCATGTGGGAGGGAGAAACCCAAATGCCCGCAATTACCACAAGGAGGTGCCTAAAATGGCAAAGAAAGTAACAGGTTATATTAAATTGCAGATTCCTGCTGGAAAGGCAACACCGGCTCCGCCTGTAGGTCCGGCTCTCGGACAGCACGGCGTGAACATCGTAGAGTTCACAAAGCAGTTCAATGCTAGAACCGCAGATCAGGACGGAATGATTATTCCGGTTGTTATCACAGTTTACGCAGACAGATCTTTCAGCTTCATCACAAAGACTCCGCCTGCAGCAGTTCTGCTGAAGAAGGCATGCAAGATTCAGTCCGGTTCCGGTGTTCCGAACAAGACTAAGGTTGCTACCATCAGCAAGGCTGAGCTTCAGAAGATCGCTGAGCTTAAGATGCCGGACCTGAACGCAGCAAACGTTGATTCCGCGATGAGCATGATCGCAGGAACCGCTCGCAGCATGGGCATCGTTGTTGAGGACTAATCGAAACTGTTATAGCAAATGTTGTACGTGGGAGGGAAAACCCTGAATCCCGCAATTACCACCAGGAGGTTATTTAATATGAAACATGGAAAGAAGTATGTTGAGGCTTCTAAGCTCTACGACAAACAGACTCAGTATGATAGAGATGAGGCAGTAGCTATCGTAAAGAAGCTTGCTACCGCAAAATTTGATGAGACCATCGAGGCTCACATCCGTACAGGTTGTGACGGACGTCATGCAGATCAGCAGATCCGTGGCGCTGTTGTACTTCCGCACGGAACCGGTAAGACTGCACGTGTGCTGGTATTCGCAAAGAACGCAAAGGCTGACGAGGCACAGGCAGCAGGTGCAGATTTCGTTGGAGCAGAGGAACTGATTCCGAAGATCCAGAACGAAGGATGGCTTGATTTCGACGTAGTTGTAGCTACCCCGGACATGATGGGCGTTGTAGGACGTCTGGGACGTGTACTTGGACCCAAGGGTCTGATGCCGAACCCGAAGGCCGGAACTGTAACTATGGACGTTACCAAGGCAATCCAGGAAATCAAAGCTGGTAAGATTGAGTATCGACTGGACAAAACTAACATTATCCACGTGCCGATTGGAAAGGCTTCCTTCACAGAGGAGCAGTTAGCGGACAACTTCCAGACGCTGATCGATGCAATCAATAAGGTTAAGCCGGCAGCTGTAAAGGGCCAGTACCTGAAGAGCGTAACCATCGCTCCGACCATGGGACCGGGCGTAAGACTGAACACAGCAAAGCTTGGTTAATCAAAAAAATTGGTTGACATTCATAAAAAGATATGCTATGCTTTCATAGCATGTAACACGACCCGAAGACAGCAGGTGCCGCAAGGCATAAGTTGAACACGCCTGCCGAGGACGATATGCATTCACTTTGAATGATTTTTCGAAACCTCTCTGTCTTCCCGGCAGAGAGGTTTTTTGTATCAGGAATTCGACAAAAATCGATTCCTTCGTATATCGGGTTGGTGAACACATAGACTAATAAGGAGGTACACCACTCATGGCAAAAATCGAGCTGAAGAAACCGGTTGTAGAAGAAATTTCTGCAAATATCGAAGGTGCTCAGTCCGTTGTTCTTGTTCAGTACTGCGGTCTGACCGTAGAGCAGGATACAAGACTTCGTAAAGAGCTCAGAGATAACGGAGTTATCTACAAGGTTTACAAGAATACGATGATGAACTTCGCATTCAAGGGAACAGATTGTGAGAGCCTTGCTCCGCAGCTGGAGGGCCCGAACGCAATTGCTATCTCCAAGACAGATGCAACTGCTCCGGCACGTATCCTTGCTAAGTTCGGCAAAGAGGCACCGGCTCTTGAGATCAAGGGCGGTATCGTAGAGGGAACATACTACGACGCAGCAGGCATGGCTGAGATCGCAAAGGTTCCGTCAAGAGAAGAGCTTCTTGGCAAGCTGCTTGGCAGCATCCAGTCTCCGATTACAAACTTTGCTCGCGTTCTGAATCAGATCGCAGAGTCCAAGGCGGAGGCATAGGCTGTGAGTACTTAATGAGTGCGTAGCACGAATTTAGTACGAACGCCCACTTGGACACTTAATGAGCGCAAGCCGAAGGCACAGCGCGAATTTAGTGACCATGGTGATTCCACTAACAAAAAACGAATTTTAAAATGAAAAATCAGGAGGAAAATAAAATGGCAAAGTTAACTACCGCTGAGTTTATCGACGCTATCAAAGAGTTATCCGTATTAGAGCTGAACGAGCTGGTAAAGGCTTGTGAGGAAGAGTTTGGTGTATCTGCAGCAGCAGGTGTTGTTGTAGCAGCAGCTGGCGACGGCGCAGCAGCAGCTGAGGAGAAGGATTCCTTCGACGTAGAGCTGACAAGCGCTGGAGATTCCAAGGTTAAGGTTATCAAGGTTGTTCGTGAGGTAACTGGTCTGGGTCTGAAGGAAGCTAAGGACCTGGTAGACGGCGCACCGAAGGTACTGAAAGAGGGCGTTTCCAAGGCAGAGGCTGATGAGCTGAAGGCTAAGCTTGAGGAGCAGGGAGCTACTGTAACTCTGAAATAAGTTTATGAAGACTTATAGAGCCGGGTGGAGTAATCCGCCCGGCTTATTTTAATCTTGTACGGTCAGGATTGCCGGTAAAAAATATCAACAAAAATATTGACCAAAATCCATAAATCTATTCAAAATCATTTTCGAAAAAAATCTCCAAAACATACAAAAAAAGCTTGACACCTATACCTCTTTATGGTATCATGTAGGATGCACTATTGTGGTGAGCTAGGCTCTGAATTCATTTTGCGTTTTTGTGCAAAATGACGAAAATAGTAGCTAACTTCCATATTAAATAAGGGGTGAACGTCAATGGAAAAGAACAGAATACGTCCGGTCGCAACCGGTAAGAACTTCAGAATGAGCTATTCCAGGCAGAAAGAAGTCCTGGAGATGCCGAACCTCATTGAGGTCCAGAAGGATTCCTATGATTGGTTCCTTCGGGAAGGTCTTCGAGAAGTGTTCGATGACATCTCTCCCATCGCCGATTACAGCGGACATCTGAGTCTGGATTTTGTAGACTTCACGCTCTGTACCGGTGAGGATGAGCTGAAATATACCATCGAAGAATGCAAGGAAAGAGATGCGACATACGCAGCTCCCCTGAAGGTAAAAGTACGTCTTTATAATAAAGAGACAGATGAAATCAATGAACACGAGATTTTCATGGGTGACCTGCCGCTGATGACGGAGACAGGTACATTCGTGATCAACGGCGCAGAACGTGTTATCGTCAGCCAGCTCGTACGTTCCCCTGGAATTTACTATGCGATTGATCATGATAAATTAGGAAAAGGCCTTTACTCCTGTACCGTTATCCCGAACCGTGGTGCATGGCTGGAGTATGAGACAGATTCCAACGATGTATTTTATGTACGTGTAGACCGAACCAGAAAGGTTCCGGTAACCGTTCTGGTTCGTGCGCTGGGTTATGGAACAAACCCGGAGATTATCGATCTGTTCGGCGAGGAGCCGAAGATCCTGGCAACTCTGGCCAAGGATACCGCAGAAAGCTACCAGGAGGGTCTGTTGGAGCTGTATAAGAAGATTCGTCCGGGCGAGCCGCTGGCGGTAGACAGCGCAGAGAGTCTGATTATGAGCATGTTCTTCGATCCGAGAAGATACGATCTGGCCAAGGTTGGACGTTATAAGTTTAATAAGAAGCTTCTGCTTCGTAACCGCATCACAGGTCATGTACTGGCGGAAGATGTGGTAGATACACAGACTGGAGAGATCCTGGCTGAGGCCGGTACCGAGGTAACCCGCGAGCTGGCAGACGAGATTCAGAACGCGGCAGTACCGTTCGTCATGATTCAGACCGAGGAGCGCGACGTACGTGTCATTTCCAGTATGATGGTAGACCTGCGCCACTATGTGGACGTGGATCCGGAAGAACTGGGTGTTACAGAATTAGTATATTATCCGGCTCTGAAAAAGATACTGGAAGAAAATGAAAGCATCGAGGATATCAAGGAAGCAGTTAAGCGCGAGATCCACGATCTGATTCCGAAGCATATTACCAAGGAAGACATTATTGCTTCCATTAACTATAACCTGCATCTGGAGTACGGCATCGGTAATGAGGACGATATCGACCATCTGGGAAATCGTCGTATCCGTGCGGTAGGTGAGCTGCTTCAGAACCAGTACCGCATCGGTCTCTCCAGAATGGAGCGTACCGTACGCGAGCGTATGACCACACAGGATCAGGACAATATTACACCGCAGTCCCTGATCAACATTAAGCCGGTCACTGCAGCAGTGAAGGAGTTCTTCGGATCTTCCCAGCTGTCACAGTTCATGGACCAGAACAATCCGCTGGGCGAGCTGACACATAAGCGTCGTCTGTCCGCACTGGGACCGGGCGGTCTGTCCAGAGATCGTGCAGGATTCGAGGTTCGAGACGTACATTACTCCCATTACGGAAGAATGTGCCCCATCGAGACCCCTGAGGGACCGAACATCGGTCTGATCAACTCTCTGGCATCCTATGCAAGAATTAACGAGTATGGATTTATTGAGACTCCGTACCGTAAGATTGATAAAGCAGATCCGAAGAATCCGCGTGTCACAGACGAAGTAGTCTACATGACCGCAGACGAAGAGGATAACTATCATGTAGCACAGGCAAATGAGCCGCTGGACGAAGAGGGACACTTCATTCATAAGAATGTATCCGGTCGTTACCGTGAGGAGACCCAGGAGTACGAGCGCTCCATGTTCGATTATATGGACGTGTCTCCGCGAATGGTATTCTCCGTAGCTACGGCGTTGATTCCGTTCCTGCAGAACGATGACGCGAACCGTGCGCTGATGGGCTCCAACATGCAGCGTCAGGCCGTACCGCTTCTGACCACAGAGGCTCCGGTAGTCGGAACGGGCATTGAAGTTAAGACCGCAGTCGACTCCGGTGTGTGTGTGGTAGCAAAGCATGACGGTGTGGTAGAGCGCTCCGTATCCAATGAGATCACCATCAAGTGTGACGATGGAACCAAGGATGTATACCGTCTGACCAAGTTCTCCCGAAGCAACCAGAGCAACTGCTACAACCAGAGACCGGTTGTATTCAAAGGCGACAAGGTAAAGAAGGGCGACGTAATTGCGGATGGTCCTTCCACCTCCGGCGGAGAGCTGGCTCTCGGTAAGAATCCGCTGATCGGATTCATGACCTGGGAAGGTTACAACTACGAGGACGCCGTACTTCTTAGCGAGCGTCTGGTAGAGGATGATGTATACACCTCTATTCATATCGAGGAATATGAGGCAGAGGCCCGTGATACCAAGCTGGGACCGGAAGAGATCACAAGAGACGTTCCGGGCGTGGGCGATGACGCGCTGAAGGATCTGGACGAGCGCGGAATTATCCGTATCGGCGCTGAGGTTCGCGCAGGCGATATTCTGGTAGGTAAGGTTACACCCAAGGGAGAAACTGAGCTGACCGCAGAGGAGAGACTGCTGCGCGCCATCTTCGGTGAGAAGGCCCGCGAGGTGCGTGATACCTCCCTGAAGGTACCCCACGGCGAGTATGGTATCGTCGTAGACGCGAAGGTATTTACCAGAGAGAACGGCGACGAGCTGTCTCCGGGTGTAAATCAGTCCGTTCGTATCTACATTGCTCAGAAGCGTAAGATCTCCGTAGGAGATAAGATGGCAGGCCGTCACGGTAATAAGGGTGTCGTTTCCCGTGTACTTCCGGTAGAGGATATGCCGTTCCTGCCGAACGGACGTCCGCTGGATATCGTTCTGAACCCCCTGGGCGTACCGTCCCGTATGAATATCGGACAGGTCCTGGAGATTCACTTAAGCCTGGCTGCCAAGGCCCTTGGCTTCAATGTATCCACACCGGTATTCTCCGGCGCGAACGAGAGCGATATCATGGATACACTGGATCTGGCAAATGATTATGTAAACCTTCCGTTTGACGACGCAGAGGCGGCTGAATGGAAGGAAAGAGGCGAGGAGACCACAGCAGACGGAAGACCGTGGAGTGGTGAGACCTTCCTCGGCATTCACGGCGAGGAACTGCATCCGGAGGTAACACAGTACCTGGATGAGAACCGTGAGCATAGAAAGCTCTGGAAGGGTGTTCCCATTTCCAGAGACGGTAAGGTGCGGCTGCGTGACGGACGTACAGGCGAGTACTTTGACGGCGCTGTAACCATCGGTCACATGCATTACCTGAAGCTGCATCACCTGGTAGACGATAAGATTCATGCCCGTTCCACAGGACCGTACTCCCTGGTTACTCAGCAGCCGCTGGGTGGTAAGGCACAGTTCGGTGGACAGCGTTTCGGAGAGATGGAGGTGTGGGCTCTGGAGGCCTATGGCGCATCTTACACCCTGCAGGAGATTCTGACCATGAAGTCTGACGACGTTATCGGACGTGTGAAGACCTACGAGGCCATTATCAAGGGCGACAATATTCCGAAGCCGGGTATTCCCGAGTCATTCAAGGTACTTTTGAAAGAGCTTCAGTCTCTGGGACTGGATGTTCGCGTACTGCGGGATGACAATACAGAGGTCGAGATCATGGAGACCAGCGAGTACGGTGACAGCACCGATATCCGCTCCATCATCGAGGGAGACCGCCGCTTCAAGGATGATGAGGATTCCTATGGCGATTACGGCTTCAGCAAGCAGGAGTTTGCCGAGGACGGAGAACTGGTTGATATCGAGGAGGAGCCGGACGATTCAGATGAGGATTTCTCTGATTTCGACGGAGATTTTGAAGAAGAATAAGGAAGGGAGTGCCATTCATGCCAGAAACAACGAATCAGGCTGTATACCAGCCGATGACATTTGACGCGATTCGTATCGGACTTGCGTCCCCGGAGAAGATCCGGGAGTGGTCCAGAGGCGAGGTTAAAAAGCCTGAAACCATCAATTACAGAACCCTGAAACCGGAAAAAGACGGCTTATTCTGTGAACGAATCTTCGGACCCAGCAAGGACTGGGAGTGCCACTGCGGAAAGTACAAAAAGATTCGCTATAAAGGCGTAGTCTGCGACCGTTGTGGAGTAGAGGTTACAAAGTCTAACGTCCGCCGTGAGCGTATGGGCCACATCGAGCTGGCCGCTCCGGTGTCTCATATCTGGTACTTCAAGGGCATTCCCAGCCGTATGGGACTGATCCTTGACCTGTCTCCGCGTACATTGGAGAAGGTTCTGTACTTTGCGTCCTACATCGTACTGGACGCAGGCGATACCGAGCTGCAGTACAAGCAGGTATTGTCTGAGAAGGAGTACCAGGATATGCGCGAGAAGTATGGCAGCCGCTTTCGCGTAGGTATGGGCGCAGAGTCCGTAAAGGAGCTTCTGCAGGCCATCGATCTGGAAAAGGAGTCTGTGGAACTGAAGGCAGGCCTGAAGGATGCCAGCGGACAGAAGCGTGCCCGTATCATCAAGCGTCTGGAGGTCGTAGAGGCCTTCCGCGAGTCCGGTAATAAGCCGGAGTGGATGATTCTGGATGCGGTTCCGGTTATTCCGCCCGATCTGCGACCCATGGTACAGCTGGATGGTGGACGTTTCGCTACCTCTGACCTGAACGACCTGTACCGCAGAATTATCAACAGAAATAACCGACTGACCCGCCTTCTTGAGTTAGGTGCGCCGGATATTATCGTCCGCAACGAGAAGCGTATGCTGCAGGAGGCTGTAGACGCCTTGATCGATAACGGACGTCGTGGCCGTCCTGTCACCGGCCCGGGCAACAGAGCCCTGAAGTCTCTGTCTGACATGCTGAAAGGTAAGTCCGGACGTTTCCGTCAGAACCTGCTGGGTAAGCGTGTTGACTATTCCGGACGTTCCGTTATCGTCGTAGGTCCGGAGCTGAAGATTTATCAGTGCGGTCTTCCGAAGGAGATGGCCATCGAACTGTTCAAACCCTTCGTTATGAAGGAACTGGTACAGAACGGTACCGCGCATAATATCAAGAGCGCTAAGAAAATGGTAGAGCGTCAGGTACAGCCGGAGGTATGGGATGTACTGGAAGACGTCATCAAAGAGCATCCGGTTATGCTGAACCGTGCTCCTACCCTGCATCGTCTTGGTATCCAGGCCTTCGAGCCGATTCTGGTAGAAGGTAAGGCTATCAAGCTGCATCCGCTGGTTTGTACCGCGTTCAACGCGGACTTCGACGGAGACCAGATGGCAGTGCACCTTCCCCTGTCCGTAGAGGCGCAGGCGGAGTGCCGTTTCCTGCTGCTCTCCCCGAACAACCTGCTGAAGCCGTCTGACGGCGGTCCCGTAGCCGTACCGTCCCAGGATATGGTCCTTGGTATCTATTACCTGACCCAGGAGCGTCCGGGAAGCGAAGGCGAAGGCAAGTTCTTCAAGAACCTGAACGAAGCCATCCTGGCTTATGAGAATAAAGTCATCCGTCTGCAGTCCAGAATCAAGGTCCGCGTAACCAGAACCCTGGCTGACGGAACCGAGATGACCGGTATCGTAGAGTCCACGCTGGGCCGTTTCCTCTTCAACGAGATTCTACCGCAGGATCTGGGCTTTGTAGATCGTACTGTTCCGGGCAATGAGCTGGTACTGGAGGTTGATTTCCACGTAGGCAAGAAGGGTCTGAAGCAGATTCTGGAGAAGGTTATCAATACCCACGGAGCCACCAGAACCGCAGAGGTACTGGACGATATCAAGGCGATGGGATACAAGTATTCCACCCGTGCGGCTATGACCGTATCCATTTCCGATATGACCGTGCCGCCTGAGAAGCCGGAGCTGATCAAGAAGGCACAGGATACCGTAGATAAGATTACACGTAACTACAAACGTGGTTTGATTACCGAGGAAGAGCGTTATAAGGAAGTTGTTGAAACCTGGAAGGACACCGACGCTATCCTGACCAAGGCACTGCTGGACGGTCTGGATCGTTACAACAACATCTACATGATGGCTGACTCCGGAGCCCGTGGTTCCGATAAGCAGATCAAACAGCTGGCCGGTATGCGTGGACTGATGGCGGATACCACCGGTCACACCATCGAGCTTCCTATCAAGTCTAACTTCCGTGAGGGTCTGGACGTTCTGGAGTACTTCATGTCAGCGCATGGAGCTCGAAAGGGTATGTCCGATACCGCTCTGCGTACCGCGGACTCCGGTTACCTGACCCGTCGAATGGTAGACGTATCTCAGGATTTGATTGTCCGTGAGGTTGACTGCTGCGAGGGCAAGGGTGAAATCCCGGGCATGGTAGTAAAGGCCTTTATGGACGGCAAGGAAGAGATCGAGAGCCTGCAGGATCGTATTACCGGACGTTTTGCGTGCGAGACGGTATACGACAAGGACGGCAACGTACTCGTTAAGGCAAATCATATGATTACCCCGAGACGTGCAGCCGCTATTATGAAAAATGGCGTGGATAAGGACGGCAACCCCATTGACAGCCTGAAGATCCGTACCATTCTGACCTGTAAATCACACATCGGTGTGTGCGCGAAGTGCTACGGCGCGAACATGGCAACCGGCGAAGCTGTACAGGTAGGTGAGGCAGTTGGTATCATCGCTGCTCAGTCTATCGGTGAGCCGGGTACACAGCTGACCATGAGAACCTTCCACAGCGGCGGTGTCGCAGGTGGAGATATCACACAGGGTCTTCCCCGTGTCGAGGAGCTTTTTGAGGCCAGAAAGCCGAAGGGACTTGCAATCATCACGGAGATTGCCGGAACCGTTACCATTCTGGATACCAAGAAGAAGCGCGAGATTCAGGTGACAGGCGAGGACGGCGAGTCCAAGGTATACCTGATTCCCTACGGCTCCCGTATCAAGGTACAGGACGGCCAGGTACTGGAGGCCGGCGACGAGCTGACGGAAGGTAGCGTGAACCCCCACGATATCCTGAAGATCAAAGGCGTACGTGCCGTACAGGATTACATGATCCGCGAGGTTCAGCGTGTATATCGTCTGCAGGGTGTAGAAATTGCCGACAAGCATATCGAGATGCTGGTACACCAGATGCTGAAGAAGATTCGTATCGAGGACAACGGAGATTCCGATTTCCTGCCGGGTACTCTGGTAGATATTCTGGAGTTCGAGGACGCCAACGAGCGTCTGCTCGCAGAGGGCAAGCAGCCCGCAGAAGGAAAGCAGATTATGCTTGGTATCACCAAGGCATCTCTGGCTACCAACTCCTTCCTGTCCGCTGCATCCTTCCAGGAGACCACCAAGGTTCTGACCGAGGCTGCTATCAAGGGTAAGGTTGACCCGCTGATCGGTCTGAAGGAGAATGTACTGATCGGTAAGCTGATTCCTGCCGGAACCGGTATGAAGCGTTATCAGAATGTAAAACTGGATACCGATATGGACGAAGAGGCTGAGCTGGACTTCGACGAGGACATCGATCTGGATGAAAGTCTGGAACTGACTGAGGACGGAGCTGAGGATGAGGCTGCTGTAGAGGCAGAGGAGACCGAGGAGCCGGTTGAGGTATAAATTACGAAGAAATAATAGAAAACTGCTGTTTCACGAAAGTGTGGGACAGCAGTTTTTTTATGTCTTCTTCCTTGACAGAAGGAAAAGATGTGCTATAATTTTATCTTGGTTAGAAACTACTAACTAGAATGAGAAAAATCGGAAGGTAGCCTATGCCATTAAACTTAGCAGATAAGAATAAAAAATATACCATTCTTCGCATCGCAGGAAATGAGCGGGAGGCACGCAGGCTGGAGAGTCTGGGCTTTGTGCCGGGCTCTGAAATCACCATTCTGTCGGTGATAGACGGAAACTTCCTGGTGTCTGTGAAGGGAACGCGCATCGGAATCGGCTGCGAATATGCCAAGCGGATTCTGGTGATTTAGAGGAGAACAGATAAAGCAGGTGAGATATATGACGACAAACAAACGATATTCCAGAATTTTACTAATGACTATGTGCGTAATTATGTGTATTCTGATTGCCATTCAGATCTATATGACTTCGTACGTACTGTGGGGCGAATCCGGTATCTGGCCGCGGACCCTGAGCTGTCTGGCGCTGGTGCTGGAGATTATCACACTGTCCATCTATTTTGCCAGCTCCCGGATCAGTTCAGATGTGGGCAATATGGTATTTACAGATGTGACGGGGATCAAGAATAAACTGGCCTATCAGGATCGTATCATTCGCATCAACGAGGGACGGGATACCTTCTCTATCGGTGTAATCATGTTTGATCTGAACAATCTGAAGACGGTTAATGATACTTTGGGCCATGAGATGGGCGATCACTATATTGAGGCATTTTCAGCAATTCTGTCGAAGGTGCAGAACGAGCGAATCAACGCTTACCGGATAGGCGGCGATGAGTTTGCGGTGATACTGGAGCAGACCAATGCGGTGGAGGTACATCACATTCTGGACTGGATGGACGCGACGATAGCGGAATACAATCAGAAGCATGATATTGCTATTTCCTATGCAAGAGGTTATGAAATCAGCACCAGCGATCATTACTATCTGATGGAGGAGCTGACCCGGCGGGCAGACAGTCAGATGTATCAGAATAAGCAGATCGTGAAAGAAAAACTGGGAATGGGAAGCAGATAAATTGAAGGCATTATTATTACTAATCACAGTACTCCTGCTGGCAGTGGGCATCTTACAGCATCTTATCATTCGGCAGGACAGGAAGAGACGGCATCGCATGGGTCATGATGAGCTGACCGGCATTTGTAATTGGGAGCATTTGGTACAGAAGGCAGAGTTGCTCAATAAAAGCGACTGGCCTCGCTACGTGATTTACTCAGACATCGGTGGTTTTAAGCTGATCAATGAAGTGTTTGGCCGGGAAAAGGGCAATGAAATCCTGCGGCGGCAGGCAGAGCTGATCAAGAGGTTCGTAAGGGAGGGAGATATCTACGGGCGGAGCGGCGAGGATCATTTCGTCGTCATTGTGGAGCAGGCTCATTTTCGTGAGGAATATCTGGAGGAATGCCGCCGGGAAATGCAGAAGGTGCTGGATAATCCGGCCTATCAGGTTCAGGTGTATTTTGGCATCTATAAGGCAGAGCATTTCCATGAACCGCTGGCGTCCATGTGCGACAAGGCTTCTCTGGCGATTCAGTCCATCAAAGGCGATCTGGAGCGCTTCGTCGCCTATTATGATGATTCTATGATGGAAAATGCGGTCAAAAGCAAGGCTGTCATAGACGAATTTGACGTGGCATTGGAAAATGGCGAATTTCAGATGTATCTGCAGCCCCAGATCATGGCCGGCTCCGGAAAACTCCACGGCGCGGAGGCCCTGGTGCGGCGGATTCGGCCGGATGGCCAGGTGATTCCACCCATGGAATTTATTCCGGTCTATGAGAAAACGGGTCTGATATACCGTCTGGATCTTTATATCTGGGAGCAGGCGGCAAAGAAGCTGAGCAAATGGAAACAGGACGGCGTCGAGCTAAACATTTCCGTCAATATCTCCCCGCGGGATTTTTATTATGTGGATATCTATAATACCTTTATGAATCTGGTGGGGAAATATGAGATTGTGCCGGAGCACTTGAATATCGAGATAACGGAAACGGCAATCATGTCGGATGTACCGAATCTGCGCTCCGATCTGGAGCGGCTGCAGGCGGCCGGGTTTATCGTGGAAATCGATGATTTTGGAAGCGGTTATTCTTCTCTGAATACGCTGAAGGATATCAATGTGGATACATTGAAAATCGACATGGGCTTTCTGCGGGAGAGTGAAAACCATGAAAAAGGCCGGATCATTCTCAACTCCGTGGTGCGGATGGCCAAGGAACTGGGAATGCCGGTCATTACCGAAGGCGTGGAAACCCGAGAGCAGGTGCATGACCTGACCCATATGGGCTGCGACACCTTTCAGGGATATTATTTCTCAAAGCCGGTGGATGTGGAGACGTTTGAAAGACGGTATCTGCACAGGGAAGGATGAGCCACATAGAGCTCACCGGTCACGCCGATGACGGCGCTCAGGATACCCGCCATAAATACCGGATTGCTTACGTCTACGCCAAACAGGATGGAGGACGCATTTGCTGTCATAATTCCTGCGAAAATAATCAGATACATGATTTTTTGAAGAATTGCTTTTGTTTTCATAATAAACACCTCTCTATACCTGCAAGTATAGGAGGTGTTTGTTAGGTTTCCGGCATCTTTGGGTAAAGTCTTTGTAAAGCTTCGGAAAAGATTTATCGACCGAGGATCAGGGCGAAATAGCCCCAGTCCCAGAGGGGATCTTCAAAGCTGTTTTCCAGGTATTCGAAAATGTCTTCTTCATTGTAGCCGGTCATACGGTTCAGAATGACGATGTAACTTCGGACCGTCTCGTAGGAAAGTGGCTGCCTGCCGCCCTGAAGCCAGGCCAGGAACAGGCTGTGGCGGATGACGGCATAGGTCAGGACGATCCATTCCAGATGGAGAAGCAGTGTCGTGAGCGTGAGGTCGCTGCCGGGGAGCAGGAAACCGGAGTAGAGCTCATTTTCCAGGTAATGGAATAATAAGGGGCGCCAGACGGTGAAATCCTGTCGGAATGCGTCCCAGTCACGGAGCAGTTCTTCTTCGTCGCAGCCTTTGGAAAGTTCCTCTGCCAGCCGGATAATCGGTTCCAGATAGCCGGAATACAGGCCTTCCTTACGGTAATTCACGGCTAGATCCTGTAAAAGCTCGTTGCACTCGTCCAGGGTGTCCAGGGGCGGCAGATCGATATTGGAGATGGCGTCGCGGAGTTGTGCGCGGGAACTATCGGAAAAGTATTCGGTGATATGGGCGTCGTCCAGAGTATCAATCCGGTTCAGTTCCTGAAGGATATAGGAGAGCTCCAGCAGGGCTTGCTCCAGGGTATCCTTTTCCGGCGCCCGGTGGCTTAAGTCCAGCAGACGGATGCTCTCTGAACGCAGACGGAACAGAAGTCGGGTTCGTTCGGAGGGCAGATCTTCCGGCATCGGCTCCGGAAAGGTAAGCCCATCCATTTCCCGCCAGATATCCAACACCGCCGGACAGGCAGCCATCAGGCTCTCCTCTTCATGGGTGCGGAACTTCAGAATCTCCCGGGGAAAATCCTGGCAGGTCCTGGAAAGTACTGTGTCATCATAGGTGCATACAAGTTTACATAACTTGCCTGAATTTAAAAACGGACATTTGTGTTCCGGGGTCAGTCCGATGACCCGTTCGCCGTCTTTGTGTATAGTATAAGCATTCAGATTTTTCTTCTGTTCCTCCACATCAGCCGGGGGAGCCAGCTTCTTCCAGCGCCTGGCGGTGTCGTCATCCACAGCGATTTTCCATTCCTGACAGCAGGTAATGGGACAGGCTCCGGCGATGCAGGTAAAATGTTCATAGTAATCAGGACATAATCGTTTCATAGAAAATTCTCCCAGATAAATGGATGGCTCACCGGTTCCTTCCGGCAAAACTCAGGATCAATGCTATCATAAACAGAAAGTGAATACAAGCAGTTCCTGAGCAGATAGAGGCTGCATCGAAGCGTGAGATGATGAACGTCAGTTTTTCTGTGAATGAGATATTGCATTTCCCGAAAAATCTGTGTAACATAACAGATAAGAAGGGCTTTAAGAAAAGACAGAAAAGCAACGGGAGAGATAAAAGTGAAAAAGAATAAATACGAAATCGACATGTGCAACGGCACCCTGATGGACAAGCTGATCGTGTTCGCGGTGCCGCTGATGATTTCCGGTGTGCTGCAGCTGATGTTCAATGCGGTGGATATTATCGTGGTGGGGCAGTACAGCGGAAGCCAGTCTCTGGCGGCGGTGGGCTCCACGACAGCCCTGATCAATATCTTTACGAATCTGTTTATCGGTATTTCTATGGGCGTCAATGTACTGGCGGCCCGGTTTTACGCAGCAGGCCAGGATCAGCAGATGTCTGAGACCGTTCATACGGCAATTCTGGTGGCGCTGATCAGCGGCGTGATCATGACCTTTGTGGGAGTGGGGATGGCCCGGTGGGCGCTGGAAGTGATGGCGACGCCTGATGATGTGATTGATTTATCTACGCTCTACATGCGGATTTATTTTCTGGGCATGCCATTTTTCATGCTGTATAACTATGGAGCGGCGATTCTGCGTGCGGTGGGTGATACCAGACGGCCGCTGCTCTTCCTGATCGTGGCGGGTATCACTAATGCGATGCTGAATGTGATTCTTGTGGTAAAATTCCATATGGCCGTGGAAGGCGTGGCGATTGCCACCGTAGTGTCGCAGCTTATCTCCTGTATTCTGGTGCTGCGCTGCCTGTATCAATCAGAGAGCAGTTATCAGCTGCGGTTTTCGAAGCTACGGGTCAATGTGTCTTATCTGAGTCAGATTTTCCAGGTGGGTATCCCGGCGGGCATCCAGAGCGTGGTCATTAATTTCTCCAACGCCATGCTCCAGTCCTCGGTAAACTCCTTCGGATCCACAGCCATGGCGGGCTACACAGCGGCCAACAACCTGCTGGGCTTCCTCTACGCGTCGGTGAATTCCGTCACTCAGGCCTGTATGAGTTTCACCAGCCAGAATTATGGCGTGGGGAAATTTAAACGGATGGATCGGGTGCTGATAGACTGCGCGCTTATCTCAGTGGTGTTCGCGGGAACACTGGGAACGATTTTCTATGTGTTCGGATCGGAGATTCTGCAGATTTATACAAAGGATCCGGAAGTTATCAAAGCGGGAATGGAAATTATTTCCATTACAACGATTCCCTATTTTCTGTGCGGCATCATGGATCTGTTCCCGGGCGCCATGCGCGGCATGGGACGGTCGGGTGTGCCGATGATTTTGTCGATTATCGGAACGGTGGGAACCAGAATCGTCTGGATCTACGGGATCTTTCCGCTGCATCGGTCCTTGTTCGTACTATTTATTTCCTATCCGGGATCCTGGCTGATTACGATTGCCATGCAGGTGATCTGCTTCTTTATCGTGCGAAAACAGGAGCGGGAGCGTTATATGTAAGATGGACAAGACGGATTTTATCGTAAATACTGGATAGAAGTTACAGGGAAAATAAAAGGGAAAAAGAGGAAACGATCATGTTATTGGTGAAAAATGCAGAGGTCTATGCTCCGGAATATCTCGGGAAAAAGGATGTGTTGATCTGTGGCAGAAGGATTGAACAGATTCAGGATACGATCGGAGCACTCCCGGTGGAGTGCCGGGTGTTGGATGCGGCAGGCAAGCTTCTTACGCCGGGACTTATCGATCAGCATGTCCACATTACAGGAGGCGGAGGAGAAGGAAGCTTCCATACGCGGACGCCGGAGCTTCAGCTTTCAGAGCTGGTGAAGAACGGTATCACAACGGTGGTAGGACTTCTGGGTACCGATGGAATCACAAGGAGTGTGGATAATCTCTATGCGAAAACAAGAGCTCTCTGTGAAGAGGGCGTGAGCGCCTATATGCTGACAGGCTCTTACGGATATCCGAGTCCGACGATTACGGGAGAAATCGAACGGGATATCGTATTTGTGAAAGAGGTGCTCGGTGTAAAACTGGCGATTTCTGATCACAGGGCGCCGAATGTGACAGAAGATGAACTGATTCAGATTGCAAGTAAGGCCAGGGTGGCCGGTATGCTCAGTGGCAAGCCGGGCATGGTGACGCTGCATATGGGTGACGACAAGGCGGGATTGAAGCCGGTATTCCGGGCACTCAGGGAAAGCTCCGTTCCGGTTCGGATCTTCCGCCCTACTCATGTAAACCGCAATGACGCACTGTTGGAGGAAGGCTATCAGCTTCTGGAGGAAGGCGGTTATGTGGATCTGACCTGCTGTATGCATACGACTCCGGGTGACTGTATTCTGGAGGCAAAGAAGCGCGGACTTCCCACAGAGCATATCACCATCAGCTCTGACGGGCACGGAAGCTGGTCCAACTATGCGGAGGATGGTACACTTCTGGAGATTGGTGTATCCGGCGTGGACGCAATTCGAAAAGAGATTTTGTATATGGTGAAGACGCTTGGAATGCCATTGGAGGAGGCGCTTCCCTATGCTACCAGCCAGGTGGCGGAAGGACTGGATCTGCTGCCGGAGAAGGGCGTAATTCGACCGGGCGCGGACGCGGATATTCTGCTTTGGGAACCGGATTTGACGCTGGATACCTTTGTGGCAGGCGGCAAGATCTTTATGAAAGACGGAAAAGTTGTAAAAAAAGGAACCTATGAATAGGTGAAGGAAGGCAGAAAGAGAGCCGTCGCAGCGGTGGTGGCAGGCCTTATTACTCTGCTGCTCTTCACTCTGAATCCGTCTGTGAAGGCACTGGCTATGGGCTTCCAGGGCGCGCTGGGAACGGACTTTATGGTACCGTCCTATCTGGCAGTTTCCTATATCCGGGATTTCCTGGAAGAAATGAAACACATGGAGCTGTAAAAGCGAAAAAAGAGAAGGTTTTTAAGGAAGGGGGTTGTATACCCCCTTCTTTGATGTTATACTCACAAAGGAAACAAAATGAATTCTAATTTTCAGGAGGTGAATTTCATGGACAGTTGCGATAGTACGGGACGAAGTAGAAAGTACGGTGCGAACAGGACAGGCAAAAACGTGCAGCTGTGCGTGAAGATTCCCTTAGGAATCATAAAATAGCTGCATGCTTTTGCGTGTCATGGCTGGCTTATATGAGCATTTGATTCACACCGTATTCAGAAAGATCCGGACTTCACAGCGTGTAACCGTTAAGTCTGCTTTGGAAAATCTGAAGCGGTGTTTTTTTGCGGGCATTTTTCGGAAAATTCCAGTGGAAGGTTCTGGAAAAATGCGGCTCAAATGGAGGTAGGCTATGACAAAGTATGTAGAGGAACTGATTGCGATCATCCGGGGAAATCTGTCCCGGGAGGAGCTGATTGACCGGCTCTTCGATTACCATGATAACGATATTGCGGAGGCTCTGGAGCTTCTGACGCCGGAGGAGAGAAAGCGCCTGTACTCAGCTCTGGGCGCGGAGCGGGTAGCGGAGATTTTCGCTTACCTGGACGACGGCGATATTTATCTGAAGGAGCTGTCCTTAAAGCAGCAGGCGAAAGTCATTTCCGAGATGGATTCCGACGACGCGGTGGACATCCTGGAGGAAGTGGACGACGATACAAAGTGTAAAATTCTGGGGATGCTGGACAAAGAGGCCAGCGAGGACGTCCGGCTTCTGTTGTCCTACGACGAGGATGAGATCGGTAGTTATATGACCACCAATTTTATCCTGATTCACAACGATCTGACCGTCCGGGAGGCCATGCGGGAGCTGGTGCGTCAGGCCGGAGAAAATGATAACATTTCCACGATCTATGTGGTGGATCGGCAGGAGCAGTACTACGGAGCCATCGAGCTGCAGGATCTGATCATCGCAAGAGAGCATGTGGAGCTGGAAGATCTGATCAGCCGTTCCTATCCGTTCGTCATGGACCATGAGAAAATCAGTGACTGCATTGAGAAAATCAAGGACTACGCCGAGGATTCTATTCCCGTATTGTTGGAGGATCGGAGCATCGGCGGTATCATCACAGCCCAGGATATTGTAGAGGTGGTAGACGACGAGATGGGCGACGATTACGCGAAGCTGGCTGGTCTGACTGCCGAGGAGGACTTAAACGAGACCACAGGCGAGAGCATCCGTAAAAGACTGCCCTGGCTGGTGATTCTGCTGTTCCTCGGCATGGTGGTGTCCGCTGTGGTGGGCGTCTTTGAGTCCGTGGTAGCGGTGCTCCCCATCGTCATGTGCTTCCAGTCCCTGATTCTGGACATGGCCGGTAATGTGGGCACCCAGTCCCTGGCGGTAACCATCCGGGTGCTGATGGATGAGAACCTGACCACCGGACAGAAGGTGAAGCTTATGTTCAAGGAGATGAAGATCGGCTTCTTCAACGGCGCGATTCTGGCGGTGATGGCCCTGGTATTCCTGGGCGCGTACATCCACCTGTTCAAAGGTTTCACCCTGGGCTATTCTCTGATGATTTCCGCCTGTGTGGGCGTGTCCCTGGTGGGCGCCATGGTGGTGTCCAGCCTGGTGGGCACTCTGACCCCGATTTTCTTCAAGAAAGTGGGAGTGGATCCGGCAGTGGCTTCCGGCCCGCTGATTACGACCATCAACGATCTGGTGGCCATCGTGGTGTATTACGGACTGGTGGCGGTGGTGCTGATTGATATGTTCCATCTGGCGTAAAAGAGAGAAAGAAAAGATCTTGTCGTATGGATACGATAAGGTCTTTTTTTGCTTGACAGAAGAAAAGCCCGGGTGTACGGTACAAATATCAGTGATATATCACTGATATTCCAAAACAACAGGCAGACTTAAGATACAGGAGGCTCATTATGGCGAAACGGCAGTCTATGACAGAAAAGGTCCTCGAAGCCTTGCGGGAGGATATCATCAACTGGGTTTATGAGGAAAATGATATGATTACCGAGGCGGAGATTTCAGAAAAGTTCGGCGTCAGCAAGACGCCGTCCCGGGAGGCGCTGAATTACCTCTGTATGGAGGGATTCCTGGACAAGATTCCCAACAAGGGCTATCTGGTCAGAGGGCTTTCAGTGGCGGAGCTGCAGAGCCTGTTTCAGTTCCGCGGAATCCTGGAAAAGGCCTCCGCAGAGCTGGCGATCCAGTACGCGGGGAAAGAGGAGCTGGCACACCTGGAGGCGGAGGTACATAAGCAGATAGCGGCCATGAAGGAGGGCACCTACCGGCAGTACAGCGACATGAATATGCAGTTTCATATGTCGGTCGCCTATCTGTCCCGGAATCCCTATCTGATTTCTACCCTGGAGGGAACCCTGAACAAGCTGCGCCGGGTGCTGGTGCGGGACTGGAAAAGCGCGGATGCGGTGGGGGCGATGGAAGCGCATCTGGAGCTGGTGGAGGCCCTGAAGGAACGGGATGTGGAAAAAGCGAGAGCCTTTGTGGATAAAGAACTGAGCGGTGTGGAATACCGACTGTATTTTCATGACCGGGCGGCAGCGCCCTGGCAGGGGTAAGGAGGAACAAAGAGAATGAAAAAGGTATTATTGCTGGCGACAGGCGGAACCATTGCCTGTACCCATTCAGAGGAGGGGCTGACCCCGGGAATGTCCGGAGACGGAATTCTGGAACTTCTGCCGGAGCTGCGGGAAGGCTTCGCGATCGAAAGCCGGGATATCCTGAATCTGGACAGCTCCAATATTCAGCCGGAGGAATGGCAGTTTATGGCAGAGCAGGTGGCGGAGGCGCTGCCGGATTATGACGGTATCATCATCACCCATGGCACAGATACCATGGCGTATACGGCTTCCGCACTCAGCTATATGCTGCAGAACCTGACGAAGCCGGTGGTGCTGACCGGAGCGCAGATTCCCATCGGCCAGATGTTTACCGATGCCAAGCGGAACCTGCAGACGGCCTTCGCGGCGGTGGACGCAGGTCTGAGCGGGGTAATGGTGGCCTTTGACGATAAGATTATGGGCGGCTGCCGCGCGGTAAAGGTGCGAACCATGGGCTTTGACGCCTTTGAAAGCATTTCCGCGCCCTATATCGGGAAAATCTATGCGGACGGCGTACACCTGGAGCACAGCCGGACGGGAGAAGAGGCGGCGGCTCCCTTTGAGCTGAAAAATAAGCTCTGTACGGACGTATTTCTGATGAAGCTGATTCCGGGAACCAAGCCGGAGATTTTTGACAGCCTGCTGGAGCTGGGGTACCGGGGCGTTGTCATCGAGGCCTTTGGCGCGGGTGGCACCCATTTTGAGCGGCGGAACCTCCTTCCCAAGCTGAAGAAGCTGACGGATCATGGGGTCAGCATTGCGGTGTGCAGCCAGTGTCTCTATGAGAAGAGCGATCTGTCCCTCTATGAGGTGGGACGCAAGCTTCTGGACTGTGGGGTCATTCCGGGCCGTGATATGACCACGGAAGCCATTGTGACGAAAATGATGTGGGCGCTGGGACAGACAGAGGATCCGGAAGAGGTAAAGGAAATCTTTGCGCGGAATTATGCAGGGGAAATTTCAGAATAGCTGATTTAAAAAAATGAAAATAGAAGGAACTGCGAAGCTGCATGAGAAATACAGGTTCACAGTTCCTTCTATTTTTATAAAAAAATCATTGGTTCCTAACGTGGGGCAAATTTGTAGGTAAAGCGGTTGCCCGCATAGTAGGTCTCTGTATATTCGAACAGTTCCCCTGTCTCGATAATACTACGATGGGAAGATTTTAACAGGGCACAGGAGTCCACCTGAAGCAGCTCCTTCTGCCGGTTGGTAGGAAGCAGGGCTGCAAAGCTGTAATCCAGTGCCTGGGGATGTACATGGTAGGTTTCATCCAGATATTCATAGAGGGATCCTTCCAAAGCAGAGACATCAACAGCAGGAAGATATTTGCAGGGAATATAAGTGTGACTTAAAGCAATCCGGATCCCGTCGCTGGTACGAATTCGATGGATATAGTGCAGAAAATCATTTTCATGCAGCTCCAGCTGCTGAGCTACAGACGGAAATTCAGAAGCACGGACTACACGATATTCTACCAGAATGGCACCGGGCTTGGTGTGAATGGAAGCCATATCACGGGAAAAGCTTCCGGGCGAGGCAGCTCCGATGTATTTGGTAACCTGCTGGTCCAGAACGAAGGTTCCTTTTCCGGAGACACGGCGCACAAATCCTTTAGTAACCAGGGTAGTCAGTGCTTTATTGACGGTCATACGGCTGACTACGTATTCTTCACACAGCTGTGCCTCTGTCATAATCTGATCACCAGGGCGAAGTTTTCCTTCCTGAATTTGAGTGATGATATCCTGTGCGATGGCAAGATACCGCGGTGAATTTTTCAATCGTAATCTCCTTGTTTCTATATTTACACATATTTGTATATACTTATGATAGCTGGGGAAATGAAAAAAGTCAAGGGAGATAGAAAAAAGGCAGATATAAATAATGGAAATGGAATAAAAATTATTAAAAGTATATAAAAATAGGATTGACAAGAGGGTAAAAGTATAGTAGCATATAGTAAAATGTATATACATTTATAGGAGGTGCTTATGAAGAACATTGTTTTACTGACACACGGGGAATTTTCCAAGGGAATTGCGCAGTCCTGCAGATTTATTCTCGGTGAAGTTCAGAATTTGAAAGCGCTGAGCATTACCATGGATGAAAACATTGCACAGACGAAGCAAAAACTGAATGATGCGATCGCTTCCTTTGAGAATGATTGGCCGACGATTCTGATTACAGATCTGCCGGGCGGCAGTACCACACAGGCAGCCATTGGAATTATGGCGGAGCATCCGGAGATTTATCTGGTAAGCGGCCTGAATCTGGGATTGCTGGTGTCACTGGTTATGCTGGAACTTACGGATGACAGAGAAGAAAATCTGAGGCAGATTCGTACAGCTTTGGCGGAAGCCAGAGATACGATTATACTGGTCAATGACCAGCAGGCAGAACCCGTATCCATCAGTGATGACGGGGAACTGTAAGATTGGAGGAAAACGATGATTAAAGTATTGCGTGTAGACGATAGACTTCTTCATGGACAGGTAGCCGTGGCATGGACAAACTATTACAAGATTGACACGATTGTAGTGGCAAACGATAAGCTGATTACAGATGCGACCATGCAGATGGCTTTTAAACTGGCCACACCGCCGGAGGTAACACTTTCCATGAAATCTCTGGATGGAGCAGTAGCAGTGATCAACAACCCAAAGCATGCAGCACGTACGATTATGGTAATCTGCAAAGATATGAAGGATGCGGAATATCTGTACGATCGGACAAACGGAGCGATCAAGGATGTATTGTTGGGCGGACTCCGAAGCGGAGAAGGAAAGAAAAAAATTGATATGAATTCTTACATGGATGCAGATGATATCGCTGTGATGGACAGCATGGAGAAAAAAGGGGCTGAGCTTGTGATGCAGGCAGATCCTACATCAAAGCGCCTGACCACAGCAGATATCAGAAAAAGTTTTGCAAGGTAACAGAAACAGAGAGATTCAAAAGAAGGAGTGTAGGTTATGGGTATAATTCATGCAGTACTGCTTGGTATTCTGGGCGGTATCGGTATTTGGGACAGCCGTGTATTCGGAATGTGTATGTTGGATCGGCCATTGGTTCTTGGAGCACTGGTAGGTCTGATTTTGGGAGATTTACAGACAGGTATTATTATTGGAGCTTCTCTGGAGCTGGTTATGATGGGTGTAGTTGGAATTGGTTCCGCCACACCGCCTGACACCGTATCCGGAAGTATTCTTGCTACCGTATTTGCCATCAGTGCCAAGCTGGATGTCAGTGCAGCAGTAGCCCTGGCACTGCCCATTGCAACCTTAGGACAGCTGGTAGGTATTCTTTGTAGAACTGCCAATGGCTACTTCGTACATCAGGCAGATAAGGCAGCAGAAAATGGTGATTATAAAGGAATTGACCGCGCTCTCTGGGGCGGCGCCATTCTGTTCTTTGTTGCTTATTTCCTGCTGGTATTCTGCGGTGCACTGCTTGGGTCTACCGTTATCAGTGCATTTGTTGATAAAATTCCGCAGAGTGTAATCAATGGATTTTCTGTAGCCAGCGGTATGCTTCCGGCACTTGGAATTGCCATTCTGATGCAGCTTCTGTTTAACAAGAAGAATGTAGCTTTCTTCTTCATGGGCTGGGCAATTACAGCACTTCTCGGTGTGAATACCGTAGGAGCAGCTGTCATCGGTACGACAATTGCCTATGTGATTTTCCAGTATGCAGGAAATAAGAAAACAGAAGAAGCAGCTGCTCCTGCAGTATCTGATGATTTGGGAGGTGAACTGTAATGGCAGAGAATATGACGAACACAACGGCTAATGAAGAATCCGTTATGACAAAAGATATCTTTAAGAAAACTTTCTGGCGTTCTTTCCCGTTGCAGGCATGCTTCTGCTATGAAAGAATGCAGAATGTAGGCTTTGCTTATCAGATGGTTCCGGCTCTGAAGAAACTGTATCCGGATAAGAAAGAGGCTTCCGAAGCATTGAAGAGGCATCTGGCTATCTTCAATACCACACCGGCTATTGTATCCTTTATCACAGGTGCAGCAATTGCTATGGAGGAAAAATTCAAGAAGGCCAAGGACGCAGGGGAAGAATGTGATGAGGAATCTATCAATGCAGTAAAAGCAGCACTGATGGGGCCTCTGGCAGGTATTGGTGATTCCTTTTTCTGGGGAACCTTCCGTATTATCGGTGCAGGTATCGGTGCAGGTATCGGTGCCAGCCTGGCAGCACAGGGAAGCATTTTAGGTGCCATTCTGTTCCTCCTTATCTACAATATCCCGCATTTCCTGGTGCGTTATCAGGGACTGCGTATTGGTTATAAGAGCGGTGTAAATTTCCTGGCGGGCCTGTCTCAGGGAGGCGTAATTGCAGCGTTAACCGAGGCCGCAAAGATTCTGGGTCTGGTGGTAGTTGGTTCTATGGCAGCGTCCATGGTATCACTTTCCACACCGCTGGTATTTACAATTTCCGGTGCGGAAATTGTAGTGCAGGATATCTTTGATGCGATTATTACAGGATTCCTGCCGTTGTGTCTGACACTCGGGACTTACAAATTATTACAGAAAGGAATTAAGACAACCACAATTCTCTGGGGTATGATTATCGTAGGAATTATTGGTTCTGTTATTGGTATTTTCTAATGGAAAAGACAAAAATGTATGATTATATTTGTGAAACTCCGGTTGTTCTGAGAGGAATCATTGAGAACAGAAAAGAGATCACAAAGGAATTTGTAGAATATTTTAAGGATAAAAATATTGAGCAGATCTATGTGCTTGGTTCAGGCACCAGTTATCATGCAGGACTTTCTGCCAAGAATTATCTGGAAGAGCTGCTGAACCGGAAGGTGTTCTGCATGTATCCGACACAGTTTGCACGCAGCGAAAAGGTATTCAATAAGAATACGTTGGTGATCGGAATGTCCCAGGGTGGACAAAGCCTTTCTACAGTAGAAGGCCTGGACGCTGCTATTGCAGAAGGACTGTATACAGCAGCAGTGTCTGAAAATCCCACAGCACTTGTTTTTGAGCATGCGGATACGAAAACCCGGATTGAGGTGGGTAATGAAAAGTGCGGAGCAAAAACGAAGGGCTATGCAGGAACTACTGTGACGCTGATGATGATGCTGACGGAGCTGGCTCTGGCCAAGGGCATTACCGATCAGGCTACTGTAGATGCTTATCTGAAAAGAATGAATAAGGTCATCGATAACCTGGGAAATGTGACAAAGGCCGCAACAGAATGGTATGGCAGGATCAAGGAAGAATTCCTCCCGGCTAAGAGAATTATTGTAGTCGGATACGATGGAATGTATGCCGATGTACTGGAGGGAGCCTTAAAGGTTCTGGAAACTGTCCGTCAGGGTGTAACCGGATATGATATTGAAGAATTTTTCCATGGTATCTACAATTCCATTACAGACAGCGCACATATTTTCTATCTGGCTTCCAAGGGAGATTACAAGCCCCGTGTATTAAAGCTGATAGAGATATTGAGCGATTGGACACCCCATAATTACTTCATCGGATCTCCGGAGGGAGTAGAGGAATATAGTGACAAGTATCTGCTCTGTGATTTTGTAGAGGATCCGCTGTTTTCCGCGTGGGAGTATATCATTCCCATGCAGGTAGTTGCATGCCTGGCTCCGCAGGATCTGGGTATCAATCCGGATATTCCGAAAGATCCGAATTTCCACGTACGGATTGGCAGCAAGAAGCTGGATGGAGTACGGGATCATTATCCTGCAGAGAAATAGTAGAAACACTTGATCTTCCTCCCATTCCGTGATAGGATAGCCACATAGGCAATTTTAGAAAATGATAGAGGCGCGGGGCTTCAGGAGTATCGGTTGACATAAGGTCGGAACCAGTCAGCCGGGAAAGGGAAGACCGCCGAAGGGATTCATCCGTTCCGAAGGATGGGTTTCTGGGCTGCCGCAGAATATGCGTCAGACTGTCACAGGACTGTGGAGAGCTATCATAGGTCGAAGGGGAAGTTCGGACCGTGAGTACAGTCGGGAAGTATGTGCTCACGGTCTTTTTTTCGACTGTTTTCGAGGGAAGGAGATTTTAAAAATGGATTATGTACCTGTTATGTATGCTACCTTTTGGGCGTTGGTGCCGCCTGTAGTAGCGATTGTTCTGGCCCTGATTACCAAGGAGGTGTATTCCTCACTGTTTCTTGGCATCCTGGTGGGAGGCCTGTTCTACTCGGGCTTCAGCTTCGAGGGAACGGTGCTTCACATCTTTGAGGATGGAATCGTAGGCGTTCTGTCCGACAGCTACAATGTGGGAATTCTGGTGTTCCTGGTTATCCTGGGAGCCATTGTGTCACTGATGAACCGGGCCGGAGGCTCGGCGGCCTTCGGACGGTGGGCCGGCGAGCATATCAAGACCCGCACCGGCGCGCAGCTGGTGACCGTAGCCCTGGGCGTGCTGATTTTTATCGATGATTATTTTAACTGTCTGACCGTAGGAAGCGTGATGCGTCCCGTGACGGACAAGCACAATATTTCCCGTGCCAAGCTGGCGTACCTCATCGACGCCACGGCGGCTCCGGTCTGCATCATCGCCCCGATTTCATCCTGGGCGGCGGCCGTAACCGGTTTCGTAGAGGGTGAGGACGGACTGGCGCTTTTTGTCAGCGCGATTCCCTATAATTTCTACGCGATTCTGACTATCGTTATGATGATTACGATAGCAATTCTGAACATTGATTTCGGTTCCATGAAGGTCCATGAGGACAACGCAAAGAAGGGCGACCTGTTTACTACGCCGGACAGACCTTACGGCAACGCAGAAGGCCTGGATAACGTGGGAAATGGTTCCGTAAAAGATTTGCTGATTCCGATTCTTTCCCTGATCATCTGCTGCGTCATCGGCATGATTTACACCGGCGGCTTCTTTGACGGCGCGGACTTCGTGACCGCCTTCTCCAACAGCGACGCGTCCATCGGTCTGGCCATCGGAAGTGCTTTCGCCCTGGTCATCACGATTCTGCTGTATGTGAGCCGTAAGGTCCTGGGCTTCAAGGAGTGCATGAACTGCATTCCCGAGGGCTTCAAGGCCATGGTTCCGGCTATCATGATTCTGACCTTCGCCTGGACCCTGAAGGCCATGACAGACAGCCTGGGCGCCGCGGAGTTCGTGGCTAATCTGATTAAGAGCAGCTCTCAGGGTATGGTTGCTCTGCTTCCGGCTATTATTTTCTTGGTTGGATGCTTCCTGGCTTTTGCCACCGGAACCTCCTGGGGAACCTTTGGTATCCTGATTCCGATTGTGGTAGACGCGTTCCAGACCACCCATCCGGCGTTGATGACCGTGGCCATCTCTGCCTGCATGGCGGGCGCTGTCTGCGGCGACCACTGCTCCCCGATTTCCGATACGACCATTATGGCGTCTGCGGGAGCCCAGTGTAACCATGTAAACCATGTGTCCACCCAGCTTCCCTATGCGGTCAGTGTAGCAGTGATTTCCTTTATTACCTATATTGTGGCAGGATTTACCCAGTCTGCGCTGATTTCTCTGCCGGTAGGAATCATATTGCTGCTCGCTTATCTGTTATTTATGAAAAAACGGGCGAAATAATGCAAAAAGGAAGAAAAAATAGCGGAAAAACAGTTGATTATTTCAGAAAGACTGCTATAATGCTTGTGTAGGTTATGTGAAATCAAATAAGAAGCAGCTGGTGCCGTTAAAAAACGGAGAATAGGGAAGCAGGTGAGAGACCTGCGCGATCTCGTCACTGTATGCAGGAGCGGCTTATCATACGTCACTGAGCCATCGGGAAGACGATAAGCAGCGCTTGTACTGTAAGCCAGGAGACCTGCCAGACTGCGGCGCATGGAGTCGAAAGATTCCGGATCACGAGGATTGATAGTGCCAGATGGGGTATAGACACAGCTGTTCCGCACAGCGCTGTTTTGCGTGGATGGGCGAACAGATGTAAAGCTGACGACTGAAAATCCGACGATCCACAGGAACGTCGGATTTTTTAGCAGATTCCTTCTGATCTTATGAATTTCATTTAACTGAAAAATTTTTGCAGGAGGAAAAGAAAATGAAAAAGAAACTTGTAACACTGTTATGTGTAACAACTCTGACAGCATCCATGCTGGCAGGCTGCGGCAGCAAGGCTGAGACGCCGGCTGCAGACACTACTACTACGGAAGAGACCACAGACGCTGCAGAGGAGACTGCAGACGACGCGGACGCAGATCAGGCTGCAGCTGACAACGTAGCAGCCCTGATTGACAAGATCTATGTGCAGGAGAGAACAGAGACCACAGACGCTGACTGTAAGGCAGCCAAGGAAGCATGGGACGCTCTGACAGACGCTCAGAAGGAGCTGGTAGAGGGCGAGAACGCTGACCCGGATTACTTCGGACGCGACACCGGAGACGCTTCCAAGGATGATCCGAGAAACCAGGACGAGATCGGCGAGAACGAGCTGCTGGTAGTAAGCTTTGGTACTTCCTTCAATGACAGCCGTGTAGCTGATATCAAGGGTATCGAGGACGCTCTGGCAGAGGCAAATCCGGACTGGTCCGTAAGACGTGCCTTTACCGCGCAGATCATCATCAACCATATCCAGGCCCGCGACGGCGAGGCAATTGACAACATGGATCAGGCTCTGGATCGCGCAGTTGCCAACGGCGTAAAGAACCTGGTTGTACAGCCGACCCATCTGATGCACGGCGCTGAGTACGACGAGCTGATGGAGGCGGTAGACGCATACAAGGATAAATTTGAGTCTGTAAAGGTAGCTGAGCCGCTTCTGGGCGAGGTTGGAGCAGACGCTTCCGCTGTAAATACAGATAAGAAGGCTGTTGCTGAGGCTATTACTGCTGAGGCTGTAAAGACGGCTGGTTTTGATACTCTGGATGCAGCAAAGGAAGATGGCGTTGCATTCGTATTTATGGGACATGGTACTTCCCATAACGCAAAGGTGTCCTACAGCCAGATGCAGGCACAGATGAAGGATCTGGGATATGAGAACGTATTTATCGGAACCGTAGAGGGCAAGCCGGAGGAGACCGCATGCGAGAATGTGATCGCAGCTGTATCTGAGGCTGGTTACACCAAGGTTGTACTTCGTCCGCTGATGGTAGTTGCAGGCGACCATGCAAACAACGACATGGCAGGCGACGATGACGATTCCTGGAAGAGCATGTTCAACGCATCCGGTAAGTTCGAGAGCGTAGACTGCCAGATCGCAGGTCTGGGCGAGATCGAGGCAATCCAGAATCTCTATGTTGCTCATACCGCAGAGGCTATGAAATAAGTAAGGATAAAGGACAAGAAAAGAAATGAAGAAGAAAATCATCGCGTTAATGGGAATGGCAGTTATAAGCTGCGCACTGCTGATGGGCTGCGGCAGCAAGGCGGAGACGCCGGCTGCAGAGACTACCACAGAGGCGGAAAGCTCCGATGAGGAAACTGCCAAGACAGAAGAAACGGCGGAGCCGGAAAAGGCTGATTCAGAAGAAGCTGCAGCTGTGACACTGGAGGACGGCGTTTACACAGCAGATTTCAATACAGACAGCAGTATGTTCCATGTAAATGAATTTTACGAGGGAAAGGGAACGCTGACCGTAAAAGACGGACAGATGACCATTCATGTGGTTATGCCTTCCAAGAACATTGTGAATCTGTATGAAGGTCTGGCAGAGGACGCCCAGAAGGATGGCGCAGAGCTTCTGCAGCCGACCGTAGAGACTGTAGATTTCGGCGATGGTACAGAGCCGGAGGAGGCCAATGCCTTCGATGTACCGGTACCGGCACTGGACGAGGAATTCGATCTGGCGCTGATCGGAACCAAGGGCGTATGGTATGACCATAAGGTCAGCGTATCCAATCCGGAGCTTCTTCAGGACTAATACGCGAAACGCAGAATAAATGTAACTGTTCAGGGGATTGAACTGTTACGAATAAGTAAAATGCAGGGGCTGTTGTGGAATGTGCAGAACGTTTTGCGGCAGCCCCCTTGTTCAAATAAGATTCGAGGGGTAAAGCTATGACAATCGATGAATTACAGCTGGCAGACGGGAATTACACAGTAGAAGTGACTATGGAGGGCGGCAGTGGCCGGGCCACCATTGAATCGCCCACCGCGTTGTCCGTAGAGGACGGACAGGCAACCGCACAGATTACCTGGAGCAGCAATCATTACGATTATATGATCGTGGGCGGCGAGAAATATCTTCCGGTGAGTACAGAGGAACATTCTGTCTTTGAGATTCCGGTAGATGTGTTTGACGAGGAGATCGATGTGATTGGTGATACCACGGCCATGAGTACGCCCCATGAGGTAGAATATACGCTGACCTTTGCGTCGAATTCTATCAAGGGAGAGAACGGCGGCAGCACGGGTGGATCGGGTTCCACCACGGCGGCAGCAGGTATCGTGATTATCGTAGTAGCGGCAGCGATTGCAGCGACTGTAATGCGGAAAAAGAGGAATACGAAAGCATGAAAAAGAAACTGATGGCACTTTTTCTGTGCCTGGCTATGTGTCTGGGACTTACGGCCTGTGGAGCAGGCGGTTCCGGCACGGCAGAGAACAGCACGGATATCAGTGACGAGCTGACCTATACAGACAGCACAAAGCTGGAATACGCGCAGAAATTTACTATCGACAATTATGAGGGCGGCTACGCGCTGATTACCGTCGCGGATGACGGACGTTTCCTGGTGGTTCCGGAAGGAAAAGAAGCGCCGGCAGATCTGGCGAAGGATATCACCGTGTTACAGCAGCCCATTCAGAATATATATCTGGTGGCTTCAGCAGTTATGGACATGTTCGTGTCTCTGGACGCCCTGGACACCATCAGATTCAGCGGCACCAAGACGGAGGGCTGGTATATCGACGCGGCGAAGGCGGCCATGGAGAACGGCGACATTCTCTATGCAGGCAAATATTCCGCGCCGGATTATGAGCAGATTTTGGCCCAGAACTGTGGTCTGGCCATCGAGAATACCATGATTTCCCACACGCCGGAGGTACAGGAACAGCTGGAAAAGTTTGGAATTCCAGTGCTGGTGGATCACTCCAGTTATGAGCCGAATCCCCTGGGACGGACCGAGTGGGTGAAGCTCTACGGCCTTCTGACCGGCCATGAGGAGGAAGCCGAGGCGGCCTTTGCCAAAGAGGCGGACGCCTTCGAGGCCATCAGTGGCGAGGCGGCCACGGGTAAGACGGTGGCATTTTTCTATATCACCAGCAACGGCGAGGCCAACGTGCGGAAATCTGCCGACTATCTGCCGAAAATGATTGAGCTGGCTGGCGGCACTTACATTTTCCGGGATCTGGGAGATGAGGATGACGCCACGTCCACCCTGTCCATGCAGATGGAGGAGTTTTATGCAGGAGCGAAGGACGCGGATTACATCATTTACAACAGCACCATAGAGGGACAGCTTTCCTCGGTGGATGAGCTTCTGGCCAAGAGCCCCCTGCTTCAGAAATTCAAGGCGGTGCAGGAGGGGCATGTGTACTGTACGACCAAGAACCTGTATCAGTCCACTATGGAGCTGGGCACAATCACGTCGGATATTCACCGGATGCTGGAGGGGGACGACGGAGATTTGACTTATCTTTACAAGTTAAACTGATACGATTCGGAGCGCAAAGAGAAGGCTCCGGAAAGTATGCGCCGGATAACAGAGACACGGTAGCTGTGGGGATTCGCACAGTGACAGAAGGGAACGAGAACGATGCGTGACACAACAGGAGGCAGAAATGCCCGAAACAAAGGAAGATACTGGGCGGCATTTCTGATACTGGCCCTGCTGGTGCTGGTTTTTCTGATTCTTAGCATCTGCATTGGAACCGTAAATATTCCGCTTTCGGAGATTCCAAGGATACTGGGCAAAAATGGAGGCGACGATACCTATACGGATATCGTCATGGGTATCCGATTTCCCCGGGCGGCTGCTGCTGGCATCCTGGGCGGCGGCCTGGCCCTGTCCGGTTATCTGCTGCAGACCTTCTTCCATAACCCGATTGCGGGCCCATTTACCCTGGGAATCTCTTCCGGCGCGAAGCTGGTGGTAGCTCTGGTGATGGTGGCGGCCCTGGGAAATGCTTTTGTTTTAAGCTCCTGGGTCATGATCATCGCGGCCTTTGTGGGAGCCATGATCTGTATGGGCTTCGTGATTCTCATGTCGAAGGTGATGGATCAGATGTCTATGCTCATCGTCAGCGGCGTCATGATCGGCTATATCTGTTCTGCAGTGACGGACTTTGTCGTAACCTTCGCTGACGATGCGGACATCGTCAATCTGCACAATTGGTCCAAGGGAAGCTTTTCCGGCATGACCTGGGACAATGTGCTGATTATGGCCATCGTGGTGGGTATCACGGCTATCTGCGTCTTTCTCATGTCGAAGCCCATCAGTGCTTACCAGATGGGCGAGGCCTACGCGAAAAATATGGGTCTGAACGTGCAGGTGTTCCGGATTCTGCTGGTGCTGTTGTCCAGTGTTCTGTCCGCCTGCGTGACGGCCTTTGCAGGCCCGGTATCCTTCGTGGGAATCGCGGTGCCCCACCTGGTCAAGAATTTATTCGGGACAGCGAAGCCCATCCTGATGATACCGGCCTGTTTCCTGGGCGGGGCGGCTTTCTGTCTGTTCTGCGATCTACTGGCCCGGACCATGTTTGCCCCCACCGAATTGTCCATCAGTACGGTGACAGCAGTATTTGGCGCGCCGGTGGTCATCTATATTATGATTCACAGAAAGAAGGAGAGGGCTGAGTAGCATATGGATACCTATTATTTCTACACGGAAGGACTGACTGTCGGCTACCACGGCGTTCCCCTGATCAAAGACATCCGAATCAGCCTGAAAAAGGGTGAAATCCTGACTCTCATCGGCCCCAACGGCGCGGGCAAGACTACGATTCTGAAAAGTATCATCCGACAGCTGGCGCCCTTAGGCGGCGTGGCGGTGCTGGACGGCAAGGCTATGGGGGATTTGAGCGGCAAGGAACTGTCTCAGAAGCTTTCTGTAGTGCTGACCGAGCGCATCCATCCGGAAATGATGACCTGCCGGGACGTGGTGTCCACAGGCCGTTATCCCTATACGGGCAAGTTTGGCGTACTTTCCGGGGAGGACTGGGCCGTGGTGGACGAGGCCATGGATTTGGTGCATATCCATGAGCTGGCAGATCGGGATTATACGAAGACCAGCGACGGCCAGAAGCAGCGGGTCATGCTGGCTCGGGCGCTCTGCCAGCAGCCGGATATTATTGTGCTGGACGAGCCCACTTCATTTCTGGATATCCGTTACAAACTGGAATTCCTTTCCATTATTCAAAATATGTCACGGACAAGAAATCTGTCTGTCATCATGTCCTTACATGAACTGGATCTGGCAGGCCGTATCTCGGATAAAATTGCCTGCGTGCGGGGCGATAAGGTGGATCGGTTCGGGACGCCGGAGGAGATTTTCACCGAAGGGTATATTCCGAAGCTGTATGGCATGACCGTGGGAACCTACGACGAGCTGACCGGCGACCTGGAGCTCCCGGCTGTGGATGGGGAGCCGCGGGTCTTTGTTATCGCCGGAAATGGCACGGGCACGGCGGTATTCCGAAAGCTTCAGCGGGAGCGAATCCCCTTTGCAGCCGGGATCTTGTGGGAAAATGATTTGGATTATCCGTCGGCGAAGGCGCTGGCAGTGCAGACGGTGAGGGTATCGGCTTTTCGGACGATCGGAGAAGAGCAGATCGCGGAGGCGAAACGGCTTATAGATGGCTGTGAACGGGCGATTTGTACCGTGAAACTTCCTGAGACAGGCGCAGAGGCCGGGATGGCAGCAGGACTGTGCGAGCTTAAGGAGTATGCGGCACGGCAGGGTAAATTAGAAGGAATATAGTAGAAAGTCAAAAGAGAACGTGGAAAGTGATAACCTCGGTTTTGCTGCAGAATCAGTGGAGAGAGGGCTTACGGACCACGTTTTTTTGTGGGTGCAAGTATAAAGCTTTCATAATATAGAACAGACTTTTCGCAGAAAAGCAAATTCATTGTCGAATCGTTACGAAATTTGCCGGATGGAAATAATTTACAAAAACATTACAATATGCTATTCTTTAACTATCAGATTAATCTTTTGTATCACAGGGTGCTTCTTCCCAATGATCCCATGATTTTTTTGACAAACAAGCTTCAAAAGCCCGTGCAAAATTCATTGCTCATCGGGTGTCTACACCTACAGAAGATAAGGAGGTTGAAAGTTCCGACCAATACAGCTAAAATAAAGGAGGATATGGCGTGACATATCAGGAGTTTTGCAGCAGTTTTCTGACCCGGCTTACGGAAAAGAAGGATCTGGGAGTGAAGCCCGGCGAGATTCAGTTTTACCCGGAAGGCCTTTCAGATGGAGATGAGGGGTACGACGAGCGGTTTGTAAGGGAGACGAATCTGCGGTACAATCAGACGGAATCCGACGTGCTGATCGGCGATTATGTGACGGTTACCAAAACAAAAAGCGAGAAGCTCTCACAGGTTTCCCGGTTTTCCCTGGAAGAGCTTTATGACCGGCAGGAGGAAGAGGGCTGGGACAGCGTCTGGCGCTATGTGCAGGGCAGCATAAAAGCGGCAGGTGAGATGCTGGAGACCGGCGTGCTGGAACAGATGCAGAATTATGAGCTGATCAGGGACAAGCTGCTGATTCGGCCCATCTATTTCAGCGACTGCAGACGGGAGCTCAAGGAGTATGTGTATGAGCGGTACGGTGACGTGGCTCTGGTACTCTATCTGACCGTGTATGACGGTGAAAATGGCCTGGGGACCATAAAGGTTCCCCGAACGACCGTGGATGGCTGGAGGCTGCCCAGAAAGCGCGTCTGGAAGGACGCCATGCTGAACACCTACGTGACGGCACCGCCGCGCCTGTATCTGGATCCCATGGATTGTGTGGGCGCTCCCTATGAAAAGGGAGAATTCATGTCGGAAAATAGTGGAATTCAGATGCTCAGTCCGGAGCGGGCGCCGCTTCTGACCACCACCCGGAAGCTGAACGGAGCCATCGCCATGTTTTATCCGGGTGTGAAGGAACGGCTGGCCAAGCTGTCGGGAGGAAGCTATTATGTGGCGTTTACCAGTGTCCACGAGGCCTGCATTCATCCGGCCGGGAGTATTCTTCCCATCCGGATTTTGCGGAGCCTGAAGCATCTGAACCGCACCTGCGGCGAAGAGGAGCGACTGTCCCAGAAGGTGTTCTTCTATAATGCGGAGAATGGGAGCTTTAAGACAGTCGAATTTTAAAAATGTGGTTTTATAGAACAGCTCTTTTTATGGGAAATAATGAGGTACCGATATGGCGGAGAAGACGACGCTTTCTGCAAATGAGGCCTGGAAACGGCTTCTGGAGAAATACCCTATCGCAGAAGAGGTGGAAAAAAACGGTGTATACAGAATCAAGGCGGACCAGATCCGGGAATTCCGGGAGCCCCGCCTGATGGCCAAATGGGACAGCTCCGACGCATTGCCGGACGCCCTTCGGAAGCAGAAGCTGAATCTTTTGCCGGATAGCAGGACTTCCTATGTGATGGGAGAGTTCCTGCTGTATGAGCCGATTCCGGAGCTTCATGAGCATGTGGCCCGGATGACCCATGTGGACATGCCGGAGTACGAGTCCATCGATGTCAATAACATCAGTTCAGAGGCCAACGCCATTCATGCGCTGACTCTGTCCGGGATTCTCGATGATTTTCTGGGGGACGGGCGAAATGACGCTACCTTTAATGGCCGCATGGGGACGGGCATTTTTGACTTCCGGGTTCATACGGTGCGGGGCGCGGCGCAGCAGATTCATGTGGAAAATGCCCAGTGCGAGATCGACGGCGGCTTTGAAAACGCCCGTTCCGTGGTGATTATGGAAGCCAAAAATGTGGTGCATTCCGATTTCCATGTGCGGCAGCTTTACTATCCGTACCGGCTGTGGCGGACGCGGGTGAAGAAGCCCATCCGGCTGGTTTTTTCTGTGTATTCCAATCTGATTTATCGACTGTTTGAGTACCGGTTTGCGGATCCGGAGGATTACTCGTCCATCGAGCTGGTGCAGGCGAAAAATTATTCCCTGCAGGATACGCGGATCAGTCTGCGTGAACTCCGGGAGGTGCGGGAGCAGACAGTTATCCGGACAGACGATGACATGGATGATACGTCGGTTCCGTTTATCCAGGCCAACTCCATGGAGCGTATTATTTCTCTGTTGGAGAATCTGTACGGCAATCCCATGACGCCGGGGCAAATTGCGGAGCTGATGGATTTCGACCTGCGGCAGTCAGATTATTATTATAATGCGGGGCGGTATCTGGGACTCTTCGAGAAGGAAAATGCGGACGGTCAGGTGCTGGTGCGGCTGACCGGGCTCGGCGAGAGGGTCTTTCGGATGAATTACAAGCCCCGACAGCTGAAGCTGGTGGAGCTGATGCTGGAGCACCGGATTTTCGCGGAATTTTTTGACATGGGCGCTAAGACGGGCCGGTATCCGGATAAGAAGGTCATCGGGCGGCGGATGCGGGAATTGCATGTCTGCAGCGAAGGGCAGATCGCCCGGCGGGCCAGCTCGGTGGAGCGGTGGTTGGAGTGGATTTTTAATCTGACCAGGCTGTAGGAGAGAACACAGGAGATTAGTTTTGACGGACTGCATATATGCGGCATAGCAGCGGCGCCTGGCGGAGGAGAACGGTTAATACAGTCCCACCAAAATATCCAGATACTCCTGCCCCAGCTCCGGCAAAATCGTGCGGCTGGGCTTGATCCAGCCGTATTCGGCCATCAGATCGCAGTCTTTGATGGGGATAATCCAGGTGGAGGGTTCCTCATGGTAGCGACGGAAGGCCTGGGACGCGGCGGCGAGATCGAGGTGGAGCTTTTAGGCGTGCGGCCGGGTAACGGACCGGTGGACGCGGACGCGCTGAAGGCGTTTACAGAGCATACGGTGGATGTCATTGAAACCTGGTATCAGGATCCGATTGATTTTGCGGCTTATTCTACCGATAGTAATGTGCCGCTTTCACTGGGAATCGTGGCGAATACGGTAGGAACCGTGAGAGGCGCGCTGGCGCATACGCGGGAAGAGTGGATTGAGCTTTCCAGTCTGGAAAATGGACTTCAGATTGCGTTGGCGTTGATGCTGGATTATGTAGAGGTATAATAGAACGGACGAAGCTCCGGCCTGGCTGGCCGGAGCTTCTGGTTTATGATAATGCCCGCTCTAATTTCCGGATATTCTGGACTTTTCCGATGACAACGATGATATCCTCCGATTGCAGCTTATAGTCGGGGGAGAGCTCGATGATGGTATTCTGGTCGTGCTCAACGGCAATGATATTCAGGCCGTATTTTTTACGGATATTGATCTCCTGGATGGTTTTTCCTTCGATAAAGCCGCTGACCGGTACCTGCTGGATCTCGATATCGTTGTCCAGGAAAATGAAATCCAGGAAGTTTCCGGACAGGAGCTTCTTGCCCAGACGGATGGCCATATCCCGCTCCGGATAGACCACCTCCGCGCCGATTTTCTCCAGAACAGCGCCCTGATCCTGACTGGTGGCCTTGGAAATCACGTGGGGCACGCCCAGGGAAACCACGTTCAGGGTGGTCAGGATACTGGTATCGATACGGCTGCCGATGCAGACGATGACGGTATCGCAGTTTTGGATTCCCACCTCTGACAGGGTAGCCTTGGAAAGGTTGTCGCAGACAAAGGCGTACTCCGTGTATTGCCGCATAGCCTTGACCTTTTCTTCATTCTGATCAACGACAATGACCTCTTTCCCGGCCTCCGCCAGAGTGATGGCAAGAGCAGTTCCGAAACGGCCCAGGCCGACGATTCCAAAGGTAGAATTTGCATTTTTCTTCATCTTTTTCGCTTCCTCATTTCTATAATGATAGCAGGCAAAAGAGCCTGACAAAACATGTTATGTTAACCGATGGTGATGGATTCTTCCGTGTATCGGGCGTTCTGCTCCGGCCGTTCAATCCACATGGCAATAATCGTAAATGCGCCCAGTCTTCCGATAAACATCAGGAAAATCAGGAGCAGCTTGCTGGCTGCATGCAGATTGGCCGTGATTCCCGTGGACAGTCCTGCGGTGCCGAAGGCGGAGACAACCTCAAAAAGCAGCTGCCTCATTTCAAAGGAAGGCTCCAGGAGACAGAGCAGAAAGGTTCCGATGAGAACGACACTGAGGGACAGCTGGGTAATCAGAAAGGCCCGGGAGGTGTTTTCCGGGGAAATACTCCGGTGAAAGGCTCCCATGTGCCGCTTATTCAGGGCACTCCGCATGGTCTGTATCAGGATGAAGAAGGTGCTGGTCTTGATACCGCCTCCGGTGGAGCCGGGGGACGCGCCGATAAACATCAGCAGAATCATCACAAAGAGTCCCGCATGGGAAAACTCATTTATAGGGTAAGTGGCAAAGCCGGCAGTCCGGGGGGTGACGCTGTTGAAAAACGCGCCAATCCAGGGCATATGCTCCGTAAAACGAAAGACCAGGGTACCCGCAATCAGAAGCGTCAGGGTGGTGCTTATGACTACCTTAGAGTGGAGGGTCAGCTTCCGGAAGGAACGGTTTCTCAGGACGTCCAGGATCACCAGGAAGCCCAGGCCGCCGAAGATAATCAGGCCGCCGGTAACCAGGTTCAGCAGGATATCGTTCTGGTAAGGAATGAGGCTCTGGCCACCGCCCAGAATGTCGAAGCCGGCGTTATTAAAGGAGGAAATGGAATGAAAGATACTGATTCCCACAGCCTCCAGGGGCGGATAGTCCCGGACAAAGACCGGAAAGCTCAGAAGCGCGCCCACTGTTTCGAAAATTAAGGTGGTAAGCAAGATAGCCTTTAACAGCCGGACGATGCCCCTGAAGTTGTCCACATTGAGGGCTTCCTTTAAGAGAAGCCGGCTCTTAAAGCCTACCCGTCGTTTGGTAGCTAGCATAAGGCCTGCGCCCATGGAGGTGAAGCCCAGACCGCCGGTCTGGATCAGCAGCGCCAGAATCACCCGGCCGAAGACCGTATAGGTGTCTCCGGGGTCTACGGTCACCAGGCCTGTGACACAGGTGGCGCTGGTGGCGGTAAAAAGCGCGTCCAGAAAGCTGGTATGGACGCCGGGGCGCAAGGATACCGGCAGCATGAGAAAACAGGCTCCGGTCAGGATAATCAGGAAAAAGCCCGCGACAATCAGTCTTGCGGGCGGCTGGTTTTTAATAAAGCGTAAAATATGTTTCATAGGATCTCCCTTGATTTTTAACGACATGTCTCTATTATACGAGGAAAAGGTGGAAGGAACAAGAGATTCGGGGAAAATTTAAGAAAAAATCAAACTCTATTTTCAACGCCAACGGTCACCAGAGTTGACATACTAACGTAATAATGTATAAAATAAGGTTGTAAAATTTTATGGAAGCGCTCCATTATAAAATGCAGGTGATATCATGAAAATAACCTATATCAACCACAGTGGCTTTTTGGTTGAATCCGGCGACTGCTACTATATTTTCGACTATTACAGGGGTGAATTGCCCTCTCTCGACAGAAAAAAAGAGGTAATTGTCTTTTGCAGTCACTTCCATAAGGATCATTTTAATCCCAAAATCTTCGAAATGCTTGACCATATGGGGATGACGTATCAGGCAATTTTGGCGAAAGATATACGCAACAGGAACCACCTGTCGAATATAAAAATTACATACGCCTATCACGATCAAACCTATGAACTGGATCATGGTACCCGGGTCGATACGTTACTTTCTAACGATAGCGGCGTCGCATTTATCGTTCAAACGAAAGAGGGCACGATTTACCATGCCGGCGACTTAAATGACTGGTATTGGGAAGGAGAGCCGGAAGCGGATAACCGGAGGCTCACTTCGGCGTATCGTGCGGAAATCCGGAAAATTAAGGGTATGCACTTTGACGCTGCATTCGTTCCCCTTGATCCGAGGCAGGAAGCCCACTATGCCGATGGAATTCTGTATTTTCTGGAAAATGTAGATTGCAATGCTGTTTTTCCCATGCATTATTGGGAGGACGCCAGCGTAATAAAGCGGTTTATCACAGAATATCCGCAATACAAATCACGTATAAAAAACACAGAATGCGCAAAAGGAGAAGTGCTATGAAATTTAAGATGATTCATGAAAACTATAATGTATCCGATCTGGACCGTTCTATAAAATTCTATAACGAAGCTCTCGATCTGCACGAAGTGAGACGAAAGACGGCCAATGATTTTATCATTGTATATCTGAGTAATGAGGTAAGTGATTTTGAGCTGGAGCTTACCTGGCTGAAAGAGCATCCGCAGCCCTATAATCTGGGCGAATGTGAATTTCACCTGGCATTCCGGGCGGACGATTATGAAGAGGCGCATAAAAAGCACAAGGAGATGGGCTGCATTTGCTTCGAAAATGAAGAAATGGGGATCTATTTTATCGAAGATCCGGATGGCTACTGGCTTGAAATTTTGCCGTAAAGCTGTCTGTTATGAAAACGCTGCAATTTTTTTGGAGGAAATGGCACTTGCACCGCCTACAAAACCATGTTATGATTTAGCAGTGAATAGTAGTGAAACAAATGTTAGCAGAAACTAACCTTTGAAAACAGGAGGACAGTCAAATGTCAATTTTGGTAACAGGCGGTGCAGGCTTTATCGGAAGCCACACCTGTGTAGAGTTATTGAATGCAGGCTATGAAGTAGTAGTTGTAGATAATCTGTATAATGCAAGTGAAAAAGCGCTGGAACGCGTGGAGCAGATTACAGGAAAGAAGGTTACGTTCTATGAGGCGGATATTCTGGATCGTGACGCCCTGAACGCCATCTTTGATAAGGAGCAGGTTGAATCCGTTATTCATTTTGCAGGCTACAAGGCCGTGGGCGAGTCGGTACGCAAGCCCATCGAGTATTACTATAATAATATTACCGGAACTCTGATTCTCTGTGACGTGATGAGAAAGCACAACGTAAAGAATATTGTGTTCAGTTCCTCTGCTACCGTATACGGTGATCCGGCATTTATCCCGATTACCGAGGAATGCCCCAAGGGTAAGATTACGAACCCGTACGGACAGACCAAGGGCATGCTGGAGCAGGTACTGACCGATATTTATGTATCCGATCCGGAGTGGAAGGTGGTACTGCTTCGCTATTTCAACCCGATTGGAGCTCACAAGAGCGGTCTCATCGGCGAGGATCCGAAGGGTATCCCGAACAATCTGGTTCCCTATGTAGCGCAGGTAGCCATCGGCAAGCTGAAGTGTCTGGGCGTCTTTGGAAATGATTACGATACTCCGGACGGAACCGGCGTGCGTGATTATATTCATGTGGTAGACCTGGCAAAGGGCCATGTGGCGGCAATTAAGAAGGTGGAGGAAACCGAGCCCGGCGTACTGATTTACAATCTGGGCACCGGCAAGGGCTACAGCGTCCTGGACGTGGTGCATGCCTTTGAAAAAGCCTGCGGCAAGGAGATTCCCTATGAAATCAAGCCCCGCCGTGCGGGCGATATTGCTACCTGCTACGCGGATCCCACCAAGGCGAAGAATGAGCTCGGCTGGGTAGCGCAGTATGGCATCGAGGAGATGTGTGAGGATTCCTGGAGATGGCAGACCATGAACCCGAACGGTTATGCAGACTAAATTTTTCATAATATAGAACTGTTTGGGGATACTGCTGCTTAAGCGTGGCAGTGTCCCCTTTTTGGGTTAAAAAGTACCCGGAAGAAGCTGTCGCCGGCAGGTTCTGCAGGTGAAAATAAAATACAAAGGGAGAAGCAACATGAGAAAAGGATTTGACAATGACAAATATCTGGCTATGCAGTCGGAACACATCCGGGAGCGTATCGCCAAGTTTGATAATAAGCTGTATCTGGAATTCGGCGGAAAACTCTACGACGATTACCATGCGTCCCGTGTACTGCCGGGCTTCGAGCCGGACAGCAAGCTGCGGATGCTGATGCAGCTTGCCGATCAGGTGGAGATCGTCATCGTAATCAGCGCAGAGGATATCGAGAAAAATAAGGTACGAGGCGACTTAGGTATCACCTACGATTCTGATCTGCTTCGTCTGAAAGCCATTTTCGAGTCCAAGAACCTCTATGTGGGCAGCGTCTGCATTACACACTACGCAGGCCAGTACAGCGCCCAGATGTTCCAGAGTCGTCTGGAGAAAATGGGCGTGAAGGTGTACCGTCACTATCTGATTCCGGGCTATCCGAACAATATTCCGCTTATCGTAAGCGATCAGGGTTATGGACACAACGAATACATCGAGACCACCAAGCCGCTGGTAGTTGTCACCGCGCCGGGACCGGGAAGCGGAAAGATGGCTACCTGTCTGTCCCAGCTTTATCATGAGCACAAGCGGGGCGTCCGTGCGGGCTACGCCAAATACGAGACCTTCCCCATCTGGAACCTGCCCCTCAGCCATCCGGTCAATCTGGCTTACGAGGCTGCCACCGCAGACCTGAACGATGTGAACATGATTGACCCGTATCATTTGGAAGCCTACGGTGAGACTACGGTCAACTACAACCGTGATGTGGAAATTTTCCCGGTACTGCGCGCCATGTTCATGGAGATTTACGGCGACTGTCCGTACAAGTCCCCCACCGACATGGGTGTCAATATGGCCGGCAACTGTATCGTAGACGACGAGGCCTGCCGTGAGGCGTCCGGACAGGAGATTATCCGCCGTTATTACCAGACTCTGGTGAACATTGCAAGGGGTAAATCCAAGGAAGAAGAAGCTTACAAGATCGAGCTTCTGATGAACAACGCAGGCGTAACCGTGAAGGACCGCAAGGTGGTACCTGCAGCCCTGACCCGTGCCGAAGCCACCGGTCACACCGCTGCAGCCATGGAGCTGCCCGACGGCACCATCATCACCGGCAAGACCAGTGAACTGCTGGGCGCCTGCTCTGCCCTGCTTATCAAGGCCCTGAAGCATTTGGCAGGCATTGACGAGGATGTGCTTCTGATTACGCCCAATGTGATCAAGCCTATTCAGAAGCTGAAGGTAGATTATCTGGGCAGCCGTAACCCGCGTCTTCATATGGAGGAGGTGCTCATCGCCCTTTCATCCAGCTCCGAGAGCAACCCGCTGGCCGACCTTGCCCTCCGGCAGCTCCCGAATCTCCGCGGCAGCCAGGTCCACACCTCCCGTATGCTGAGTGCAGCCGATGAGAAGACCTTCCAGAAGCTGGGCGTGATGCTGACCTCTGAGGCGAAATAGATATAGAATATGAAAAGGTAGAGTTGGCGTCAGGCGGCTCTGCCTTTTTTATGTAACAGAAAATTCATCACATATTAATCCTATTGACAAAGTAGGAATACAAGTATATGATGAATGAAATACAGAATTAGAAGAAGCCGCTCCGACAGCCGCCAGGCCTTTCGGAGGGAGTACAAGGAGACGATGAAGCATGAGCGATATTTCCAGAGAAGAGGCATTTGCCTTATTAAAAAAGTACAATCAGGATCCCTTTCATATTCAGCACGCACTGACCGTAGAGGCCGTGATGAAATGGTACGCGCGGGAGCTGGGCTACGACGCTGAGGAGGAGCACTGGGGTATTGTGGGTTTGCTGCATGACATTGATTTTGAACTGTATCCGGCAGAACACTGCCTGAAAGCGCCGGAGCTTCTGCGGGAAGGCGGCGTGTCGGAGGATATCATTCACGCAGTCGTTTCCCATGGCTATGGAATCACCGTGGAGTGCGGCAAGACCCTGGATGTGGAGCCGGTGCAAGAGATGGAAAAGGTGCTGTTTGCAGCAGATGAGCTGACCGGTCTTATCTGGGCAGCTGCACTGATGCGTCCGTCCAAGAGCACCAAGGATATGGAACTGAAATCTCTGAAGAAAAAGTACAAGAGTAAGGGCTTCGCGGCAGGCTGCTCCAGAGAAGTCATTGAGCGGGGCGCGGAGCAGCTTGGCTGGCCGCTGGAGAAGCTGCTGACCATGACGCTTCAGGCCATGGCGGACAGCGAGGACGAGATCAACCGGGAGCTGGAAGCGGAATAGAAGCAGAAACAGATATAAGGAGAACAACTATGGCGTACGCAATTGACACACGATGTATTCACGGAGAAGGGCATAAAAATCAGGACGGCAATTACGCCATCAGTTATCCGATCTATCAGACGGCCTCCTTTTCCCATCTGACGCCGGGACACAATCCCACCGGCTTTGATTATTCCCGGGAATCCAATCCCACAAGGGTCTATCTGGAGGAGACATTGAGCTCGTTGGAGGGCGCGTGTGATACCATCGCTTTCGCTTCCGGCATGGCGGCGATTTCCACGGTATTTGAGTATTTTCAACCGGGGGATCATATCATTTGCGGGGAAGATCTGTATGGAGGCGCGGTACGGCTGCTCGAGCAGGTCTGCCGGAAAAATGGCTATGAGGTGGAATTCGCGGATACGACGGATTTGGATGCGCTGAAGGCAGCGTTGAAAGAGAATACCCGGGCTATTTATTTTGAGACGCCGACGAATCCGATGATGCACATCACGGACATTAGGGCGGTAGCTGAGCTTGCGCATCAGGCGGGCGCGCTGGTGATCGTGGACAATACTTTTATGACGCCCTATTTTCAAAATCCGCTGAAGGAGGGCGCGGACGTGGTGGTACATTCCGGCACGAAATATCTATCCGGGCATAATGACACGGTCTGCGGATTCCTGTGTAGCGGAAATCAGGAGCTTGCCGACAGGTTCCGGCTTCTCTCAAAGACCACGGGCGCGACTCTGGGACCATTCGAAAGTTGGCTTTGTCTGCGGGGACTGAAGACTCTGGCTCTTCGCATGGAGCGCCATAAGAGCAACGCGGAGGCCGTCAGCCGGTGGCTGCGGGAGCAGAGTGTGGTTACAAATGTGTATTACGCGGGAAGCGGCATGATTTCCTTTACGGTAACATCTTCGGAGATAGCGGTGGCGATTTTGAAAAATATCCGTTTGATTACCTTTGCGGAAAGTCTGGGCGGAACGGAAAGCCTGCTGACCTATCCGGCGGTTCAGACCCACCCGGATGTGCCGCGGGAACAGAGAGAAAAATTGGGAATTACTGATACGCTGCTTCGATTATCTGTGGGAATCGAGAATCCGGACGATATCATAGCAGATCTGAAACAGGCGTTTGAAAATGCGGAAAAGTAGAGGATAAGGAACATGGCGGAAAGAAACCTGAATTTTGATGAAATAGTGAATCGGAAGGGCACAAAATGCCTGAAATATGATTTTGCGGTGAAGCGTGGATATCCCGAAGACGTACTGCCCCTGTGGGTGGCGGATATGGATTTCCGGACCTCATCCTATGTGGAGGACGCGCTTGTCCAGCTGGCACACCACAACATCTACGGCTATACCAATACCCAGGACGGCGACGGCTTTTTCGAGGCCGTGGCAGGATGGATGAAGCGGCACCATGACTGGGAGGTGTGGCCGGAGTGGCATGTGAAGACGCCGGGTGTGTGCGTGGCTATCGCGAATGCCATCCGGGCGGTGACGGAGCCGGGCGACGCGGTGCTGATTAACCAGCCGGTGTATTATCCTTTCAGCAGTACCATTGTGCAAAATGACAGGAAACGGGTAAGCTCGGATCTGGTGTGCGATGAAGAGGATAGATATTCCATTGATTTTCAGGATTTTGAGCAGAAAATCGTGGAGAATCAGGTGAAGCTTTTTATTCTGTGCAATCCGCACAATCCGGTGGGACGGGTGTGGACGAAAGAAGAGCTTCTGCGAATCGGAACCATTTGCAGGGAACATCAGGTACTTGTGTTCAGCGACGAGATTCATTTTGATTTTATCTGGAGCGGGGAGCATCACGTTTTTCAGGAGGTGGATCCCTCTTTCCGGGAGTTTACGATTACGGCGACAGCCCCCAGCAAAACCTTTAATCTGGCCGGGCTGCAGCAGTCCAATATTTTTATTCCGAATGAAAAAATCCGGAAAGCCTTTATTCACCAGTATCAGGTATCCGGCCTGGACGAGCTCAACACCTTTGGAATCGCGGCGACTCAGGCAGCGTACAACCATGGAGACGAGTGGTATGAGGCCATGAAAAAATATGTCTGGGAAAATATCTGTTACGCGAAGAATTTTATCGATCAGCGTATCCCGGATGTAAAGATGAATTTGCCGGAGGGAACCTATCTGTTCTGGCTGGATTTTCAGAAGTTGGGTCTCAGTGCGGACGAGCTGGAGAATCTGATTGTCCACAAAGCCGGCCTGTGGCTGGACAGCGGCCGAATCTTCGGAGCATCCGGCGAAGGCTTCCAGAGAATCAATGCGGCGTGCCCGAGAAGTACGCTTCAGGAGGCGTTGGAGAGAATAGAAAGAGCATTGTAAAAAACGAAATAGAGTGGAATTGGAGAAAGGGGCTTCGGCTCCTTTTTTCGTTATGAAGTATCTGTAAAAATTAAGGAGAATCTAAAAAAGAATTCAGTTTTTTACGCAAAAAGCTATAGTATAATAAAGGTAATTCATACCGGAAATAAGGAAAACTGGGAAAATACATTTTCAGAGGGGAGAAAAATGATGAAGAGACGGGGATATTTAGGACTGCTGGTGGTAATTGTGTGTATGGCATTGACCATGAGCGCGTGCGGAAAGAAAACGGAGGAAACTACGAACAAGGTTAATTTCTGGGCAAGCTCCCACATCTGGCTAAGGGAAGTACAGGATGCGTTTACAGCGGAAGATGGCGCGATGGGAGAAATATCGCATAAGGATTATGTTTTTTACCGAAAGGACGAAGACGCCTATATAGGAATCCAGTCCGCGGAAAACGGCAAGCGCTGGATGCTGCTAAAAATGGAGGACTACGGTGACTGGCTGGAGAAAGAGGTCAAGATGTATGTCAGGGTGGCTACGGGGTTGTGATAATATTAAAGAACAAATCAATCAAGAAAGTATATGTGGAAATGGTGAGGCAGATTGTAGAAAGTGAGGCAAAAAATGAGGAAAACGCTGGATGAGTATATGGCAATGCCATATCGTATGGAAATTGTGGAAGATAAAGAAGAAGGAGGATATGTGGCCTCCTATCCTGATTTGCCCGGATGTATAACCTGCGGCGAGACGGTGGAAAGTGTGGAGGCCAATGCGTTAGATGCGAAAAAAGCATGGATAGAGGCAGTATTGTTTTCAAAATAAATGGAAAATCCCTCTTGACCTTCACGCCACGTCATAGCGTATAGTCAGCTTTATCAAAGACAGGAGGTCTATCATCTATGATGACAGTCAAGGAAATTGCGGAACTTACTCATATCAGCGCGCGGACGCTTCACTATTATGATGAAATCGGGCTTTTGGAGCCGACAGCGAAGAGTGAGGCGGGGTATCGGCTTTATGACGATAAAGCTCTGGAGACATTGCAGCAGATCCTGTTTTTCCGGGAATTTGATATTCCCCTGAAGGAAATCAAAGCTCTGATGAATTCGCCTGTGTTTGATCGAAACCAGATTCTGCAAATGCAGAGGAAGATGCTTGTGGCAAAAAAAGAACGCATGGAGCGTCTGATTGCAAGCATCGATGACATCTTGAGAGGAGAAAACAGAATGGATTTTTCAGTATTTACAAAACAGGAGACCGAAGAAATGTTTCAGACTATGGTAGAGCGTATGCCGGAGCAGATAAAGGGTATGGCGGTCAGCGAATTTGGCAGCATAGAGGAATGGAGAAAGCATTATCTGGAAGTGATGTCTTCGGAGAAAATGCAGGAAAACTATGCAAAGGTAATCGAGTGGTATGGCAGTAAGGATGCGTTTTTGGAGGCCGCTGGTCATCCAGTGAGCAGAGAAGTGGCGGAAAGCTTTGGCAAACGGGTAGATTCGATTCTGCGGAAATTGATGGAACGAAAAAATTTGCCCAGAGATTCCTTCGAATTCAAAGAGCCGGTGGCCGAATACGGCTTCGTCATGAAAATGCTTTATCAGATAAAGGATGAAAAGCCGCTGATGCAGTCGGTGGCGCAGTCCTACCGGGATCCGCTGACGCAAAAGAAAACGGACGAAATCTACGGCGATGGAGCGGCGGAATATTTTGCTGAAGCTATAGAGTTATTTTATAAATAAAAGTGTAACCTCCCTCCTATAAAACCTGCTATATAAGGTGAAGGCCTTAAAAATTACAGGAAGGAAACAACAAAAACCATGGAAGACGACAAAATCGTATCCCTGTATCTGCTTCGCGACGAAAGCGCCATTTCCCATACGGCAGAAAAATACGGATCCAGACTGCGCGGAATCGCGCAGCGGATCACGGGCGACGCGGCGACTGCGGAGGAGTGCGAAAATGACACTTATCTGGAAGCCTGGAATCGGATTCCTCCCCATGAACCGAGATCCTATCTGGCGGCATTCCTTTCGCGGATTGTGAGAAATCTTTCACTGAACCGTTGCGCAGAGCGGGAATGCCTGAAGCGCGGCGCATGGGTCACGGAATTTACGGAGGAGCTGGAGCAGTGTATTCCGGCGTCCGGCGATGTGGGGCAGGAGTTGGACGGCGCGGAACTGGGCCGTGTAATCAGCTTATTTTTACACGGACAGTCGAAGGAAAAGCGGGTCATGTTTGTGCGGCGGTATTTCTATCTGGATACGATAGAGGCGATTGTAAAAGGCTTCAGGTGCTCCGAGAGCAAGGTGAAAACACGGCTGTTTCGGATGCGGAAGGAGCTTCGCAGGTATTTGGAGAAGGAGGGTTACCAATTATGACTGGAAAAGAGTTATTGTATCATATGTCGGAGCTGGATGCGGATTTGATTGGGGAAGCGGAGACAGCATTTTCGAGGAGAAAGGCGGTTCCGCACGTCCGAAAATGGCTGGCTGTAGCAGCGTGTATCTGCTTGTGCCTGAGCCTGTCGGTTCCGGCATTGGCGGCAGCAGGAAATGAGTCAGCTTATGAAATGCTGTATTCGATTGCTCCAGGAGTTGCGCAGAAGCTGAAGCCGGTTCAGGTTGCCTGCGAAGATCAGGGAATTGAAATGCGCGTGGTGGCGGCGCAGGTAGAAAATGAAACGGCGCAGATTCTGGTATCCATGCGGGATACGGCGGGCTCACGGCTGGATGAGACGACGGATCTGTTTGACAGCTACAGTATTCACACGCCCTACGATCAAACAGGCAGTTGCGAACTGGTGGATTTTAACAGCGATACCAGAACGGTGACGTTTCTGCTGACCATCGAACAGATGAAGCATGTATTGATACCGGGGGATAAGATCACTTTTTCGGTAAAGGAACTGCTGACGGGGAAAACGCACAGCGAGGAGCGGCTGACACAGATTGATACCGCAAATCTGTCGGAGATAACGGATTTTATCGAAAATCTAGATATCAGAGGTTATGGAAGCGCGACAGAGGAAGCAGTGGATGAGAAAGAGCCGCAGCTCATGATGTCGGATGAAAGCAATTCCATGAAGCTGGAAAATGGTGTAACATTGAGCGGATATGGGCTTGTGGATGGAAAATTGCATGTTCAGGTCCGGTACGCCGACATTTTAAATACCGATAATCACGGTGATATTTATCTGAAAAGCAATAGCGGGGAAATCTTGAATTGTGAAAAAAGCATTTCGTTCTGGGATGAGAGCGGCGTGGACAGCTACGAAGAATATATTTTCCTGGTTACAGCGGAAGAAATTTCTAATTATGAAGTTTGGGGAGAGTTCTGGACTGGCGGCGAACTCATAGAAGGCGACTGGCAGGTGACATTTCCGATTACAGAGGAGTAAAGTAAAAAGGTCTCATAAACAGTAGTGATAAGCTGTTTATGGGGCTTTTTTTGCACGTTAAGTAGTGGTTGATATGGTGGGAGAATGAGGGATATGGTATAATGAGCGCAAATGAGTTAGCATATCTGTATGAGTGACGAACAGTGCATATTGCTTATGAATGTAAATATATGATAGGATGCTTTTAAGTGTAAAAAATAAATTAATTATTTGAAGATCATATTCAGAATAATTTCGGAGAGCAAATAAACCATGAACCAGCAATTCATCCAGGCCGTCCAGTTCGACTGGAACCGAATCGATCCGGACAGCTATTTAAACCATATTGAAGCATTTCAGGGCATAGAACGCCTGAATTTCACAAATCCGATTACCTTCTTCGTAGGTGAAAACGGCAGCGGAAAATCTACGTTATTAGAAGCTATAGCGGTAGCCCACGGCTTCAATCCCGAAGGTGGAGCGAAAAATTATGCCTTTTCCACCCATGATACTCACTCGGAGTTCTGCGACGCCATCCGGTTGATAAAGGGCTATCGCAAGGAGAAAATCGGCTATTTCCTGCGGGCGGAAAGCTTCTATAATGTGGCGACCAAGGAGGAGGACTATGCCGATCCACTTCATCCATCCGCCAGATATCATGAAAAATCCCATGGCGAGAGCTTTCTGGCGCTGGCCCAGAATTATCTGAGACCGGGCGGCCTGTATCTGTTCGACGAGCCTGAGGCGGCCCTGTCACCCCAGCGGCAGCTCACATTGCTGATGGAGATTTATCGCTGCGCGAAAAGCGGCAGCCAATTCCTGATCGTGACGCATTCTCCGATCCTGCTTGGTATCCCGGGCGCGGATATTTACTGCTTTGATGATGGAGCGATTCACCGATGCGCGTATGAAGAGACAGAGAGCTATCAGGTAACGGAGATGTTTGTCAATAACCGGGAGGCTTTGCTACGGAGACTTTTGGAAGAGGAAGACAATTAAAATGAAAAAAGCATATTATTACTTACCGGGTTTGTTCGAATTCTACGAGCTGTATCAGGTATTCCTGCCATTATTCCGTCGGCACCGGAACTGGTTTTACGACTGGTGCGACATCGGCTCCATCTACGGCGCTCCGGCGGACTGTATCTGGGGCGGCGGCCGCGCCGGGTTTGGGGAAGCAGAGCCTGAGGAGGTTCTGGAACTCATGCAGGGATACGGCATTTCTGCCCGGTTGACCTTCAGTAATTCGTTGCTTCGGGAGGAGCATCTTTCCGACAAAAAATGTAATGCGCTCTGCGCTTTATTTGAGCAGAAAAACGCGGTACAAAACGGCGTCATTATCCATTCGGATTTGCTGCTCGATTATTTAAAGAAGACTTATCCGGGACTTTATTTTGTCTCTTCTACCACAAAGGTTCTGACGGATTTTCAGAAATGCCATGAGGAAATTGAACGAACGGAGTTCCGCTATGTAGTGCCGGACTTCCGCCTGAACAAGGCACTGGATAAATGGGAGACATTATCACAGCCGGAGAAAGACAAGGTCGAATTTCTCTGCAACGAATGTTGCTGGCCTGGCTGCAAGGACCGGAAACGGTGCTACGAGACTGTCAGCCGGAAAAACCTCGGAGAAAACGTGGAGCACATCTGTCAGGCTACCAACGCGGCAGAAGGCTATCGCTTTTCAAAAGCTATGAAAAATCCAGCCTTTATCAGCATCGACGATATCCAGAACATTTATCTGTCCCTGGGATTTTCCCAGTTCAAAATCGAAGGCCGGGGTCTTGGCAGCGCCCTGATTCTGGAGTTTCTGCTTTACTACATGACGAGGCCGGAGCATCAGTTGGAAGTCAGAGAAGAGATTTATCTGGATAATATGCTGGATCTTTTTTAAAGAAAACTCCGTTTGAATCAAAAGGTTGGACAGGAACGAACATAGAAAATAACAGGAAACAGAGAAAACGTATATGAACATCACCCAGGCCAGACGCCTTCTCTCCATCACCGAGGAGGACGATCTACAATCCTTAAAAAAGAAATATCACCGTCTGATGAGCGCCTGTCACCCGGACGCGTTGGGGTCGGAGCGGCCGGAGCATATCCGACGGGCGCAGGAGATTAACGAGGCATATGGGCTTTTGAAAACCAGTCCCCGGGCGTTTACGCCGCTTGTGAAAAGGGCAAAAAAAGTGGAACCAGAACTGACCTGGTTGGGCGCCGTCAACGAGCATGCGTTTCGGGAACGGAACATTTATCTGTATTACAGTATGGAAATCGAGCAGGGCCATCCCTATTACCGGGCGGCGCGGGGACGCTATCTGTGGGAACCGCTGGAAGAAGAGTTCTCCCTGTTTCTGGTTAGTATTCACGAACTTGTGAAGGAGCTATTGCCGGAGGCGAAGCAGGAGGTTTTGTTTCGAGGCAGGCTGTTCCAGTACCTGGCGGAGCAGTTCATCGATCCGGTAAAGACCCTGCGGGCGATAGCGAAGCCGGAACGGTTGGACAAAGAGGGGCGGGCCATCTACCGGTTCCCGGCGCGGTTGAAAATGAGCGGAAAGAAGTTAGTGCCGGATGGAACGTTACTATATCCCAAGGGATTTCAGGAAAACCGCATTTTGGTGCGCGATCGGGAGGGAACGGAGTATGGCCACCTTTCCTTCGAGGATGACAGGCTATATTTCTGCCTGATTCCGTTATTGAAGAAAAAGCTGGCCGGAGTTCGAATGGAAGTCAAAAACGGAAAGATACAGTTTGATTTCCGCCTGGAAAAGAGCGCGGAGGAGTATCGGATTCCGGATCGGAATCTGCAGATCGCGGAGCTGCTGAGAAGAGCGTAAAATGAGAAAAACAAAAGAGGTTATACATGGATACATTTGTAATGCTGGAGGAATTGCTGGAGCAGGATCAGTTTGAATTATTGCCAGCAAAAGAGGGCGATACGGAGCGCAGGTTAGTTTATCTGATGAACGATGCCGTGGAAAGCTTTCTGGTATTTCGTGGCGCAGCGCTGACCGGCCATTATCTGGAGGATTATGAGGGAGCGCTGACCTGGTCCATGAGTCGGGATGCGGCCAGGTATGTGCTGGTGGTCCGGCAGGGCGATAACGCGGTGACATTGCTGTTTGAAAATCTGGATTTGGAGGTGCATCTCTATAATTATGGAGAAATCGCGCATTTCTGGGTGCCTGGATATGAATATCTGCGGCAGTTGGAATATCGGATTGCGATTCTCCGGGATAAATGCGAATATCTGGGGCCGGAATATTGCACCCCGGAAGAGCGGCGACTGGCGCATCTGGCCTATTTTCCACCGCTGAATTACTGCTGTTATCCGGCTGTCCCGGCGAAATACATTGTGCCGATTCCGGATCCGTGGAATCCTTCGGAAGAAGCGTTGAATGTCATGGAGGAGCTGGCGCGGGAATGCGGAAATAAAAAGCTTGGGTGGCGGCTAAAGTTTTACCGAAGACATCCCTGGCCCCTTCTGGCAAAACGGATTGCGGCCATGCTGCATCGCACGGAATGCGAGGAGGTGGTAGACCTGTTGTCCCGGCGATTGCGGGAAGCAGTGCAGGATTATCCCAGACGTTCCTTTGGGAAAGCAACTGATAACGCGATAAAACGGCTGGAGCAGCAGGCCGAAGAGCGTCGGCAGGAGCTGGCCCGACAGGGAATCCGCGCGGAGGTGCTACGGGAGGAACCCTTTACCATCGCGCAGGATAATCTGGAATTCCATGTATATCTGATGATCTGGGAAACCAGAGGACGGGACCGCAGGGTGCGGATTGAGACGATAAAATAGATAGGGAAGGGAAAGAGCATCGATGAAAAAATACATCCCCAGAATTTTCAATATTGCAGTAATTTCTACCCTGGCAGTCAGCCCATTGCTATGGAAGAGTAATTGGCTGAATTCGTGGGGAATTTTATTATTATTCCTGTGCCTGATTTTCATCTGCATGAAACCGGGCTGTTATATGGACATTCTACATTCCCGGCGGCTTCGGACCTGTCAGAACGGTGTGGAGCTTATCTATCTGTTCCTAAGCTCTTGCGTGCTGGCCGGTGGATTCTGGCTGGCGACATTTGTAGGCTGGACGTTACCGCAGGTGAAAGCGGAGGCGGACTGGCGACTCTGGCTGGGAGCGGCGGCAGTTCTGATTCTGGTGGAAGCCGTGGTATTCTGGAGCGGGATTCTACGGATTTACCTGTCTTCGGCGCAGATCGGGATAAAATGGCGCCTTATCGGTATCGTCTGCGGTATGATTCCGGTGGTGCATCTCATCGTCCTGGGCAGGTTGGTAAAACTGGCAGCCCGGGAAGTGCAGTTTGAAAATGAGAAAATCGTGCTGGACGAAAACCGTGCGGCAGATCAGGTCTGCGCGACGAAATATCCGATTCTAATGGTTCATGGCGTCTTTTTCCGGGATTTCCGTTACCTGAATTACTGGGGACGGATTCCGGCGGAACTAGAGAAAAATGGGACCGTTATTTACTATGGAAATCATCAGTCGGCGGCCTCTGTGGCCGATTCGGGAGCGGAGATTGCGGCCCGGATTAAGGCCGTACTTCAGGAGACTGGCAGTGAGAAGGTGAACATCATCGCCCATTCCAAGGGTGGTCTGGACAGCCGCTACGCCATTTCCAGGCTTGGGATGGCTCCTTATGTGGCGTCCCTCACCACCATCAACACACCCCACCGGGGCTGCGAATTCGCAGACTATCTGTTGAATCTGATACCTGAGAAACAGAAAAATGCTGTAGCAGCCGCTTACAATGCCACGTTGAAGAAGCTGGGTGACGATAACCCGGATTTTCTGGCGGCTGTGGGCGATCTGACAGCCAGCGCCTGCCGGAAGCTGAACGAAGAACTGCCGGATCCGGAGGGCGTCTACATTCAAAGCACCGGTTCCTGCTTAAAGCACGCCTCCGGCGGCCGCTTTCCGCTGAACCTGACCAACCGTTTCGTCCATTTATTTGACGGCGAAAACGACGGCCTGGTAGGCGAAGCGTCCTTCCCATGGGGTAAAGCCTACACCTATCTGACTGCGCCCGGCCCCCGCGGCATTTCTCATGGAGATATGATTGATTTGAACCGGGAGAATATCGAAGGGTTTGATGTGCGGGAGTTTTATGTAAACTTAGTAAAGGATTTAAAAGAAAAAGGATTTTAACACAAACTTAACATAACCTGCGATCTTCTTTTACCTCTCCTTGATAAGGTGATAACAGAAACAAAAGAAAAAATTAACTTTGAGAAGTTATCATGAATGTAATATCAGGAGGGAGTAGAACATGCAACATGTAGAAATGCTGTTTCGTTTTATCGGAGGTCTGGGTATGTTCCTGTACGGCATGAACGTCATGGCGGACGGACTGCAGAAATCCGCGGGCAATAAAATGAAACATTTACTGGAGTTCCTGACCAGGAACCGTCTGATGGGAATTCTGGTGGGAGCCGGAGTGACCGCAATTATTCAGAGCAGCTCGGCGACCACGGTTATGGTCGTCGGTTTTGTAAATGCGGGTCTGATGAATCTGACCCAGGCAGTGGGCGTCATCATGGGCGCCAATATCGGTACCACGGTGACGGCCTGGCTGGTGTCCATGAGCGAATGGGGGGCGTTCCTGAAGCCGGAATTTTTCGCTCCGCTTTTGATTGGAATCGGAGCTTTTATGCTGCTGTTTTCCAAAAAGGAAAAAATCGTGGATGTGAGTGAAATTCTCATTGGTTTCGGCGTACTGTTTATCGGACTGAGCTTTATGTCCGGCGCGATTACTCCTTACCGGGACGCGCCGATTTTCTCTGAGGCCTTCCGGGTACTGGGCCGGAATCCTATTTTGGGTATGCTGGCCGGTCTGGCGGTTACGGCTCTGATTCAGAGTTCTTCCGCGTCGGTGGGTATTCTGCAGACGCTGGCGGCCAACGGCCTGGTCAACTGGAGCTCGGCGGTATTTATCACCCTGGGACAGAATATCGGTACCTGCGTAACCGCGCTTCTGTCCAGTCTGGGAGCCCATAAGACTGCCAAGCGTGCGGCAGTCATCCATCTGATGTTCAATACCATTGGCGCAATTGTGTTCGGCATTGGTATGTTCATCGTATTTTCCATCAATAAAGCGTGGGCAGCTTCCGATATCAACAGCGTGGGAATTTCCGTGTTCCATACCTTCTTTAATATTACGAATACGCTTCTTCTTTATCCCTTTGGCAATCTTCTGGTGAAGCTGTCCGGAATGATTGTGAAGGACGACGGGGAGGAGGAGCAGGCAGAGGAGGCCTTCGAGCTTCCCCATATCGAATCTCGTTTTCTGGAGACTCCGTCCTTTGCGGTGGAGGGCGCCCTGAAGGAAGTGGTTCGCATGGGCGAGCTGGCGATTGCCCATGTGGAGCTTGTATTTGACGCCATTCGGACCGGCAGCCAGAAACGGGTTGACAAGGCGGTCCGCTTAGAGCAGAATATGAATGAATACGAGAAAAAGATGACAGAATATCTGGCGGAAATCAGCAAGGGTTCCCTGACGGATCATCAGCGTCTCATCATCAATGATCTGTTCTACACTGTCAGCGATCTGGAGCGGATCAGCGATCACTGCGATAATCTGGCGGAACTGACTCAGACCATGATTAACGAAGGACTGCATTTCTCCATGGAGGCCATGCACGGCTTTGAAGAAATCGCCAGCCTGACCGTGGACGCGGTGAAGGCGGCGGTACTGGCCCGTGAGACTGAGAAAATGGCCTACGTGCAGCAGGTGGTTCAGATTGAGGATGAGATCGATGACCTGGAGGAGGATCTCAGAACCCAGCATATTAACAGGCTGGCGCACAATGAATGTTCCGCGGCCCGTGGCGTCATTTTCCTGGATATGCTCAGCAATATTGAGCGGATTTCCGATCATGCAAACAACGTGGTAGGCTACGTGGCAGACGAGAAAGAGGGATAAACGTGAAAAAGAAGGTTCTGGTAGGCTATATTATTGCGGCAATGATTGCGTTAGTCGCGTTTGAATACGCATTTTGGACAAATGGCTTCAGTTATCTGGAGCATCAGAGCGAGAAAAGCTATCTGACCCAGGCGGAAATGCTGCGGGATTTGTTCCAGGCGGAGGAAGTGGCCGGGGAAAACGGTTACGAGCAGTTCGCGGAGAATTACGCGAAAGCCTACAATATCCGGATCACCATTATAGATTCCGAGGGCAATGTGCTGGGAGAGTCCCAGGGAGCCGGCCAGCTGATGAGCAATCATCTGAACCGGGAAGAGGTACAGAAGGCCCTGGAAGGTCAGAGCAACAGCCTGATTCGGAAGTCGGACACCTTTGACGTGGACTACTGTTACTGCGCGGTACCGGTGGACAGCGGTGATTTTCACGGGGTCATGCGTGTGGCCCTGCCCTTAAGCGAACTGAAAAATATGGACAATGAATTTGTCCGTTCCACCATACTGGCAACCCTGGTGCTTCTGGTGGTTGTTATTTTCCTGGGAGCTTACTTCCGGAAATATGTGCAGGCCATGAAGAAGGTGGAAAATATGCGCCGGGAATTTGTGTCCAATGTGACCCATGAGCTAAAGACTCCGCTGACCTCTATCCGGGGTTTCGTAGAGACCCTGAAGGACGGAGCCATTGAGGATCCGAAAATGGCCCATAGATTTCTGGATATTATCGAGATTGAAACTGAGCGCCTGAGTAACTTGATCAGCGACACCTTATTGCTGTCCGAGATTGAGAGTAAGCAGGACACCAACCGGGAGCCCTGCGACGTCAACGCAGTGATTGCCGAGGTGGTGGAGCTTCTGCAGCCCAAGGTTAAGGAGCATGTCCGTCTGATTTTTCAGCCGGATCCGACGTTGAAGCCCTATAACTGCAACCGGGATCGGATCAAGCAGCTGTTGATTAATCTGATAGACAACGGCCTGAAGGCCACGGAGTTCGGCGCGGTTACGATAGTGTGTCATACACTGGGAAATCAGCTGGTGCTGGAAATCTCGGATACCGGTATCGGAATGGAGGAAGAGCAGCTGGAGCGGATTTTCGAACGCTTCTACCGGGTAGATAAGGGACGATCCAAGGCCCAGGGCGGTACCGGACTGGGACTGTCCATCGTGAAGCACATTGTGGAGCTGTATAACGGCACCATCCATGTGACCAGTAAACCGGGCGTCGGAACCGAATTTACAGTGAAGCTGCCCTACTAAAAAAGATCATAGAAATAATGGAAGGCACTGAATCATTGCAGAGGAGATATCATGGCAAAAAAAGTTATATTAACCATAGATGATGAAGAACATATCTTAGATCTGTTGGAGTACAATCTGGAAAAAAATGGATACGAAGTCCTGCGGGCTGAGACAGGAGAAAAGGGCCTGGCGATTCTGAAAACCATGCAGGTGGATCTGGTGCTGCTGGATTATATGCTGCCCGGCATGGACGGGATTGAGGTGCTGAAAAGCCTGCGGGCAGACAAAAACCTGTCTGCTATGCCGGTGATTATGCTGACCGCCAAGGGCGAGGAAATTGACAAGGTCCTGGGACTGGAGATGGGCGCCGACGATTATATCAGCAAGCCCTTCGGTATCCGGGAGCTGCTGGCCAGGGTGAAAGCGCTGCTTCGCAGAAGCTCCCTGGAAAAAATCGAGTCGGAACCGGAGGATAAGATCACAGCGGGAGACCTGATCATTAACAATACCTCCCGGGAGGTTTATATGGAAGGAAAGCCGGTATTCCTGTCCCTGAAGGAGTTTGAACTTCTCTACCTTCTTGCCAGCCACCGGAATCGGGTATTCACCCGGGAGCAGCTTCTGGAACTGATCTGGGGCTATGAATATTCCGGAGAAACCCGGACTGTAGATGTCCATGTGCGGAATCTCCGTAAGAAGATCGAAAAGGATCCGGATCACCCCCAGTATATTCAGACCGTGCGCGGAATGGGATACAAATTCGTCTGAAACAGAATAGGAAATGTAAGAAGAAAAGCTCGCGGAGGCGTCAGTGCAGAGACCCTCTGCCGGGCTTTTTTTATTTCCACATAGTTCTGATGGCACAACAAAACCCTTACCGCTTCTTTACATACCCTTAACGAAACCAGGCTTTTACCCTTAACATTGGCGGTCTAAGATGGTAATCACAGGGCGGACAAGAGAAACCAAACGCCCTGGAGAAGAAAAGAGAGAAGAGGCCGGAAACGTTCACCCGGCGAAAAGGAGAAAACATTATGAAAAAGAAAGCAGTTACCTTATTAATGACAGCAGCACTTACAGCAGCAATGCTTGCAGGATGCGGAAGCTCCAATGCAGCAGATACAGCAGCAACCACTGATACAACCGCAGACGCAGAAGAGACCACTGATGCAGCGGCAGATACAGCAGCAACCGACTTTGATACTGAGGAAGATATCTCCGTATATTCCCGTGAGGACGGTTCCGGAACCAGAGGCGCATTCATCGAGCTGTTCGGCGTAGAAGAGAAGGACGCCAACGGAGAAAAGATTGACAACACCACCGAGGACGCCACCATCACCAACAATACCTCCGTTATGATGACCGGCGTGGCTGGCGATGATTACGCAATCGGATACGTATCCTTAGGTTCCCTGAACGATACCGTAAAGGCACTGAAGATTGACGGCGTAGAGCCGACCGTAGAAAATATCAAGAGCGACAGCTACAAGGTATACAGACCCTTCAACATCGCAACCAAGGGCGAGGTAAGCGAGGCTGCGCAGGATTTCATCGATTATATCCTGAGCGCAGAGGGACAGCAGATTGTAAGCGATGAGGGATACATCACCATCGACGACGCGGCTCCGGCATTCGCAGGCGGCGAGGCAAGCGGCAGCGTGACAGTAGCAGGTTCTTCCTCCGTATCTCCGGTGATGGAGAAGCTGGCAGAGGCTTATATGAAGCTGAATGGCAACGTAAAGATTGAGATTCAGACCAGTGATTCTACCACAGGTATGACCTCCGCTATCGACGGCGTATGCGACATCGGAATGGCTTCCAGAGAGCTGAAGGACACAGAGACAGCTGAGCTTACCGCAACAGTTATCGCACAGGATGGTATCGCGGTAGTTGTGAATAACAACAACCCCATCGACAACCTGACCAAAGACCAGGTAAAGAGCATTTACGTAGGCGAGACTACTTCCTGGAGCGAGGTAGAGTAAGCAAAAGAGGGCAAATGATATGAAACAGGCGGCTTGGAAAGCGCGTATCAAGGAAGTATTTATGCAGGCGGTGTTCTTCATAGCCGCCTGCGCCTCTATTCTGGCAGTAATACTCATTTGTGTATTTCTGTTTGCCAACGGACTTCCGGCCATCGGAAAAATCGGACCGATGGAGTTCCTGCTGGGAACCAGATGGAAGCCGGGCAACAACATTTTCGGAATCCTGCCCTTTATTCTGGGCAGTATCTATGTGACAGCGGGAGCGATTCTCATCGGAGTTCCCATCGGAATCCTGACCTCGATTTTCATGGCGTACTATTGCCCGAAGAAAATTTACCGTCCTCTGAAGGCAGCCACCGAGCTGCTGGCCGGAATCCCGTCGGTCGTGTACGGCTTCTTTGGTATGATGGTTCTGGTTCCCCTGCTCCGGCAGATTCCCCATTGCAAGGGAAATGTCATGCTGACCGCATGCATCCTTCTGGGTATCATGATTCTGCCGACCATCATCGGAACCACGGAAACGGCTCTTCGGAGCGTACCGGCCATGTACCATGAGGGAGCGCTGGCACTGGGAGCAACCAAGGAGCGGAGCGTATTTACGGTTATCGTCCCGGCGGCAAAATCCGGTGTGCTGACCGGGATTGTACTGGGAATCGGCCGGGCCATCGGCGAGACCATGGCAGTTATTATGGTAGCCGGAAATCAGACTAAGATGCCGGAGAGCCTGTTTAAGGGCGTCCGTACCATGACGGCCAATATCGTCATTGAGATGGGCTACGCCACAGACCTGCACCGGGAAGCTCTGATTGCTACGGCGGTTGTACTCTTTGTATTTATTCTGATTATCAACTTAAGCGTATCACTGTTAAGGAGGGGCGGAAATGGAAGCAATTAATAAGCAGACGGCAGGCGATAAGCTCCATGCCCTGTGGAAGCATCCGGGTTCCCTGATTCTGTTCCTGCTGGTGGCGCTGGCAGCCTGCGTGACCTTTGCCGTACTGATTTTCCTGATAGCCTACATTCTGATCCGGGGAGTCCCCTATCTGACGCCGGAGCTGTTCTCCCTGCATTATACCTCGGATAACGTATCCCTGATGCCGGCTCTGTTCAACACCATCGAAATGATTTTCCTGGCGCTGATTCTGGCGGTTCCCGTGGGAATCTTTTCTGCCATTTATCTGGTGGAATACGCGAAAAAGGGAAATAAATTCGTCGGCGTGGTGCGGGTAACGGCGGAGACGCTGTCGGGTATTCCCTCTATCGTCTATGGCCTGTTTGGTATGCTGTTTTTCGTAACGAAGCTGAAATGGAGCTACTCCATGCTGGCAGGCGCTTTCACCCTGGCGATTATGATTCTTCCGCTGATTATGCGGACCACGGAGGAGGCGCTTCTTGCAGTACCGGATTCCTACCGGGAGGGAAGCTTCGGACTGGGAGCAGGGAAGCTCCGGACCGTCTTTCAGGTGGTACTGCCCAGCGCGATTCCGGGTATCCTGGCAGGTGTGATCCTGGGAATCGGCCGTATCGTGGGTGAGACGGCGGCGCTGATGTACACCTCCGGAACGGTGGCCAAGTATGCGGGAGCCATGGAATCGGGCCGTACCCTGGCTTTACATATGTATGTGCTGACCAGTGAGGCCCTGCATGTGGATCAGGCGTCAGCCACAGCCGTAGTGCTGCTCATCATCGTAATCGGAATTAACGCGTTTTCAGGCTTCATCGCAAAGAAGCTGGCGAAGAAGACAGGAGAAGAATAAAGTATGGGTATTATGAACATTGAGAATCTGGATCTGTTCTACGGGGATTTCCAGGCGCTCAAAAATGTAAATATGGAGATTGAGAAAAATGAGATTACCGCTTTCATCGGACCATCCGGCTGCGGTAAATCTACCTTCTTAAAATCTCTGAACCGTATGAATGATATGGTGGCCGGCTGTAAGATTACCGGAAAGGTAACCCTGAATGGCCAGGACATTTATAAGGGAATGGATGTGAACGACCTGCGCCGCAGAGTCGGCATGGTTTTCCAGAAGCCGAATCCATTTCCTATGAGCATCTATGACAATATTGCCTACGGTCCCCGGACCCACGGCATTCGAAATAAAGCAAAGCTGGACGAAATCGTGGAGGAATCTCTGCGGAATGCAGCTATCTGGGATGAGACTAAGGATCGCTTAAAGAAGAGCGCCCTGGGCATGTCCGGCGGTCAGCAGCAGCGTCTCTGCATCGCCAGGGCATTGGCAGTCAAACCGGAGATTTTGTTGATGGATGAGCCGACGTCAGCGCTGGATCCGATTTCCACATCGAAGATAGAGGATCTGTGTATGGAGCTGAAGAAGGACTATACCATCGTTATGGTTACTCACAATATGCAGCAGGCTGCCCGTATTTCTGACAAGACCGCATTTTTCCTGTTGGGCGAGGTCATCGAATACGACAACACAGATCAGATATTCTCCATGCCAAAGGATACACGTACCGAGAATTATATTTCAGGAAGGTTTGGTTGATGCTATGAGAGATTTTTATGAGGAGCAGCTTACCGAGCTGCATACACAGATGATTGCCATGGGCGGTCTGTGCGAAAAGGCCATTTCCAATGCTACAAAAGCGCTGACAGACGGTGATCTGCAGCTGGCAGAGGAAATTATGAAGAATGACGCGATCATCAACCGTCAGGAGCGTGACATCGAGAGTCTTTGTATGAAGCTGATTCTCCATCAGCAGCCAGTGGCCGGGGATCTCCGCCGGGTTTCCGCGGCCCTGAAAATGGTGACGGATATGGAGCGTATCGGCGATCAGGCGGCAGATATCGCAGACATCGTCATTGATATGAACGAAAAGCTTCCGGATAAGTTCCTGCATGTGTGCAAGATGGGCGTGGCTGCCATGAAAATGGTGACAGACAGTGTTACTGCTTATGTGGAAGAAGACCTGGAGCTGGCCCGTCAGGTAATTCGGGATGATGATATTGTGGACGGACTGTTTTTAAAGGTAAGAGGGGAAATCCTGGACGCCATCCGCGACGGCGGCAGCAAGGGCGAGGAGGTGCTCGATCTGTTCATGATCACGAAGTATTATGAGCGGATCGGCGACCACGCCACCAATATTGCAGAGTGGGTGGAGTATTCCATTACCGGGGAGCGGTCCAACGAGAACTAAATATCGTCTGAATGCTTGAATTCCTGAGAAAGCTGAGATATAGTTATCTCAGGCAAATGATAGCAGTATTTCGAGAGAATACAAAATGAAAGCCAGAGAGCGGCAGCTCTCTGGCTTTCTTGTCATTTATGGCTGACTTGTTAATTAAAATTATCAGAAAATAATAAAATATTTACACAAATAAAACAATAAAAGAAGAAAAAATTAAAAATAAGTATTGACAAACGGAAGAAGTCCCGCTATAATACAATTAAAGATAAGGAACACGAAAAACAAGACTAAAGCTTCAGAAGAAAGGAAGCGAAAAACAACTCAACTATCTTCTTAAATATAACCCAGTTATATTTAACATAGAGAATGAGTAATCTAAGTAAAGGAGGTACAGTCCAACAGGAACGTAACGAATCACCCTATAATCTGAGAAAAGAGAGGTACGGACCGCCGAAGACTTAAGAGGGACTTCCTAAGAAAGCTTTCAGAAAGATGTCAATCTTAATCAAAAGCAGAATTACGGAAGGCAGGAAAAAAGGTAACCGTAAATCAATCGTTCGATGAGAATCGGTAAAAAAGAAGAAAAAGCCGGATGAGAAAGAAGAAAGAAAAAGCAAACCGGTATAAATGAACTTTACAGAAGATCGAAAAACAAAAACCGAAGACAGAAGAAATCGAACGGAAAAAGTCTATGAGACTTCAAAATAAAAAGAAATAAAAGAAACTGAAAACAGAATAAAGAAATGAGGTATTAGTCCAATGGACAGCATAGTTTAGCAGCGGGTATCAATGAAAGCAGAGTTGATGCCCGCTGATTTGTTGTGTGGGAAAATTCCCCTACTAAAGCATAACACAATATGCTATAATCCATATAGACATCGCGTACCATCATATAAACGCAGTGAAATTCGCAGAAAAGCGATATGAAGTATCACAGAATATACAAGGGGAATGATAAAGATGAAGTCTCAAAAAAATAAACAGGGTTTTACCTTAGTGGAGCTTATTGTAGTACTGGTTATTTTGGCAATTCTTGCAGCCTTGCTTGTGCCGGCTTTGACCGGATACATTGACAGAGCCAGGGAAAAGAAGCTTACAGCGGAAGCAAAGGGAGTCTGGACGGCTGCGCAGGCAGCGGCTTCTGAGTATTACGGACTGCATATCACGGATGCGGCCATGGAGAAATCCATGACAAATTTCTGTACAATCAATGGGACGAGATACGGTAATCTGGGCAGAATCTCAAACGCGACATTTTCGGATGAACTGAAGAATTGGCATACAAAAAATTTGACTGCCAGCCAGATGATTGGCCAGCAGGTACTGATCTACCTGGAAAGCACCGACAAGACGAATCCCCAGTATCAGTTTGGCAATGCCAGTGTTCCAAAACCGGGGAAAACCTTAAAAGAAAATATTCTGAATAATTTTGGAAGCAACGTACCTGGAAATGCAGTATTTATCCAGATATTTTATGATGAAAACTGCAGAATTCTTGCGCTTAACTTTGGGAAAGAGGGCTATCTGGTAACCATGACGGAGGGACAGGATCCTGTTTGTGAGAAAAACGGAAAGGTGCTTTAAAGATGGGCGAAAGCAAGGAAGGAGAACGCCATGTCCCTGCAATTCATTTTCGGCAATTCCGGCGCGGGAAAATCCTATACTTTATTTCGGAGTGTGATCGAGGATTCCATCCGGCATCCGGATCAAAGCTATCTGGTGATCGTGCCGGAGCAGTTTACCATGCAGACTCAGAAGGAGCTGGTGCGGCTGCATCCGGACGGCGGTATCCTGAATATTGATATCTTAAGTTTTCAGCGGCTGGCCTACCGGGTATTCGAGGAGACCGGAACCCAGGTGGGAAAAGTGCTGGAGGAAACCGGAAAGAACCTGGTGCTTCGGAAGCTCGCCCAGGAGAAAAAGGGGGAGTTAAGGGTTCTCGGTGGGAATCTGAAGAAAATGGGCTACATCAGCGAGATCAAGTCGCTGATTTCCGAGCTGACCCAGTACGCGGTGACGGAGGAGGCGCTGGCGGATTTCCTGGAGAAGAGTAAGGAGAAGCCTCATCTATATTATAAATTATGCGACGTGCAGGTGCTTTACAAGGCGTTCCATGCCTATCTGGCGGATCAGTATATTACGGCGGAGGAGCTGCTGGAGGTGCTGTGCCGGGTGGTGGAGCGCTCAGAGATGATCCGGGAGAGCGTCATTGTGCTGGACGGCTTTACCGGCTTCACTCCGATTCAGAATAAGTTGATGCAGAAGCTGATGCTGTACGCAAAGAAGGTTATAGTAACGGTGACCATCGATGAGCGGGAGAATCCCTATCATGTGGAGGGGGAGCACCAGCTTTTTTACCTGAGTAAGAAGACGGTGGCGGGATTGAAACGGCTGGCACAGGAAGTGGACGTAAAGGAAGAAGAGCCTGTCTGGGTTCATCCCGGGGAGAAGAGCCGGTTCGCGGCGGGCGGAGAGCTTTGGTGGCTTGAGCAGAATCTGTTCCGGCTGCGGTGGCAGAGATATCCGCAGGCAGCCCAACCGGATACACAGACGAGTTCTGACTATGCGGCGGAGTGCAAAGTGGAGAATAAAGTGACACCCAACCAGATCAGCCTTCATATTCTCAAAAATCCGGAGGAAGAGGTAGCCTGGGCAGCAGGCCGGATCCGGGAGCTGATTCGTGAGAAGCACTATCACTACCGGGATTTTGCCCTGATTACCGGAAACATGGAGAGCTACAGCCCGGTGCTGGAGCGAATACTGGCGGATTATGAGATCCCCTGCTTCCTTGACAATAAGCGCAGCATCCTGAAGAATCCCTTTGTAGAATTCATCCGGGCGCTGCTGGAGATTGCGGAGCAGGATTTCTCTTACGAATCGGTGTTCCGGTACCTGAGGAGCGGTCTGTCCGGTATGGAGCCGGAAGAGGTGGATCTGCTGGAAAATTATGTGCTGGCGCTGGGTGTTCGCGGCGCGAAGCGATGGGAAGAACGTTTTATTCGTAGTTATAAAGGACTCACGGAAGAAGAACTGGAGCAGATCGACAGTTACCGGACAAGAGTGGCAGAGGACTTGCTTCCCTTTGTGAAAATACAGCGGAAAAAGGCGGTGGATGTCCGTACCAGGACGACGGCGCTCTATGAGTTGATTGCGAAAAAGGGCATCCAGGGCAGGCTGGCCGTTTTTGAGGAACGATTCAAGCGGGAACATAATGAGGTGCTGGCCAAGGAGTATCATCAGATTTACGGTATTTTGATGGATTTGCTGGATAAGCTGGTGGATCTGCTGGGCGAGGAAGAACTGACCATTCGGGAGTATACGGAGATTTTGGAGGCCGGTTTTGCGGAAGTCAGGGTCGGCGTGATCCCGCCCGGAGTCGATCAGGTCATGGCCGGGGATATGGAGCGTACCCGTCTGAAAGACGTTAAGGTACTCTTTTTCCTGGGCGTCAATGAGGGCAGCGTTCCAAAGAATATGTCCCGGGCAGGTCTGTTATCGGATATGGAGCGGGAACAGCTTCGGATATCCGGTATGGAGCTGGCTCCGACAGCCCGGGAGCAGGGGTATATTCAGCGGTTTTATCTGTATCTGAATCTGACGAAGCCATCGGACCAGCTTTATCTTTCCTGTACGCTGCTGGACAGCGGCGGCAAGGCGCTTCGTCCGTCCTATCTGATGAATGTGATGAAACGGTTATTCCCGGAACTGGAATTAAAGCAGGAGAAGGTGCAGCGAGAAAACGGACTCCCGCGAACGGAACGGGAGGGCGTGCGCCTGCTTATCGAGGGGCTGAAAGAGTACCGGGAGGGTCGGGGTAGCGCGCAGTTCTATGAGCTGTACCGATGGTACGCGAAGCAGGAGCGGTACGAGGAAAAGCTGACCCAGCTTCTGGACGGTGCATTTTCTGCCCATCAGGATACGAAGCTTGGCAAGGCAGTAGCCCATGCCCTGTACGGAACGGTGCTGGAGAACAGCGTGACCAGACTGGAGCAGTACGCAGCCTGCGCTTACTCCCATTTCCTCATGTATGGATTGAAGTTGTCCGAGCGGGAGCAGTACGAGTTTGCGCCGGTGGACATGGGAAATATTTTTCATGAGACGCTGGAGGCATTTTCGAAGAAGCTGGATGCCAGCGACTATACCTGGAAGACCCTGCCCCGGGAAGTGGCGGATGAATGGGTGGAAGAATGTCTGGCCTCTTTGACCGTAGATTATGGCAATACGGTATTGAACAACTCTGCCCGCAACAGCTATATGATTCGTCGAATGGCCCGGATTCTGAAACGGACGGTCTGGGCGCTTGGGGAGCAGATTCGAAAAGGGATGTTTACACCGGAAAATTATGAGATTTCATTTTCCGGCGTGTCGGATCTGGAAGCCATCAATATCGAATTATCTCCGGAGGAGCAGTTGAAGCTCCGGGGACGGATCGACCGGGTGGATACCTGCGAGGATGCGGAGCATGTGTATGTGAAGGTCATTGATTATAAGTCCGGAACTACGTCGTTTCAGCTGTTGGCGCTGTACCATGGACTGCAGCTGCAGCTGGTGATTTATCTGAACGCGGCCATGGAGCTGATGAAGAAGGAGCATCCTGACAAAGAGGTACTCCCGGCTGGCGTACTGTATTATCAGATACAGGATCCGGTACTGGATACGGATGGAGAGGAAGCGGATGTGACAGCCCGGGTACTGGAGAAGCTGAAACCAAATGGGCTTATCAATGGGGATCCGGAGATTATTAAGCGCCTCGATCAGTCTATGCCGGGACGGTCACAGGTGCTGCCCATTGCTTATAATAAAGATGGTTCCCTGCGTGCCGGTTCTCCGGTGGCCAGCGGCGAACAGTTCGCGGCACTTTCACGTTATGTCAACCGAAAAATCCGGAAGATTGGCTCAGAGGTGCTGGATGGCCGGATGGATGTGAATCCATACGAACTGAAGGGGAAGACGGCCTGCGATTACTGCGCCTACAGCGGCGTCTGTGGGCTGGACAGCAAGACCGGGGGCTTTCACAGGCGGAGACTGCCTATTTTCGGGGATGATGAAATCTGGAAGCGGATAGAGGAGGAAGAACTGTGAGCGTCAGATGGACCGAGGAACAGAAAAAAGTCATTGATGTGAGAAATAAAAATGTGCTGGTTTCTGCGGCTGCCGGTTCCGGTAAGACGGCGGTTCTGGTGGAACGAATTCTTTCTCTGGTCTGCGGAGAGGGCGAGGACGAAAAACCGCTGGATGTGGACCGGCTTCTGGTGGTGACCTTTACGAAAGCCGCTGCGGCGGAGATGCGGGAGCGTGTGGGGCTGGCCCTGGAGAAACGGCTGGAGGCGGATCCGGAAAATGAACATCTGCAGAAGCAGCAGACGTTGATTCACAGCGCGCAGATTACCACCATTGACAGCTTCTGCCAGTATGTGATTCGAAATTATTTTCATCAGATTGATCTGGATCCGGCGTTCCGTATCGGGGATGAGGGCGAGCTGAAGCTATTGAAAGGTGATGTGGTGCAGGAGCTTCTGGAGGAGCATTACGGGGAAGAACGGGCAAAGTTCACGGAATTTGTGGAGGCCTATGCCACCGGAAAGAGCGATGTGGTCATTGAAAATCTGATTTTGCAGCTCTATGAGTTTGCGGTGAGCTATCCTTATCCGAAACGATGGCTTGCGGAGTGCATGGAGCCCTATAGGGCGCAGACGGAGGAAGCGCTGGAGCGCAGCCCCTGGATGCGTTTTTTGATGGATTATGTAAACCAGACATTTGCGGATCTGGAACAGGAGATTCGGCGGATGCTGGAGATCTGCCGTCTGCCGGGCGGTTCCTATATGTATGAGGATGCGGTACAGGCGGATTTGCTTCAGGTGCAGGAGCTTCTGAGCTGCCGTGGTTATGAAAACATCCGGGAGCGGTTGACGGATCTTTCCTTTGCGCGGCTTTCCACAAAGAAGGATCCGAATGTGGAAGAAGAACGGAAGAATCAGATTAAGGCCTTTCGGGAGGGTATGAAAAAGAGCCTGAAGGACCTGAAGGAAAAGTTTTTTAACCTGCCCCTGGCGGGCGTGCTGGAGGTCATTCAGAAAGCTGCGCCGACCACGGAGGTGCTGCTTTTCCTGACGGCGGAATTCGCGGATCGGTATCAGGAGAAGAAGAGGCTTAAGAATCTGGCGGATTTCCCGGATCTGGAGCATCTGGCATTGGAGATTCTGGTGGAGGATGTGGAGACCGGAGAGGATGGAGGGCTTAAGATCGTGCCGACCGACGCGGCGCGGGAGCTGTCCGCCCGGTACGCACAGATTATGATTGATGAGTACCAGGACAGTAACCTGATCCAGGAGATTATTCTAAACAGCGTAAGCCGCGGACAGGGCGTTCCCAATGTGTTCATGGTGGGTGACGTGAAGCAGAGTATCTACCGGTTTCGTCTGGCCAGACCTGAGCTGTTTATGGAGAAGTATCATACTTATCCGCAGAGTGATGAGGCGGCGGAGATTCGGATTGATTTGCATAAGAATTTCAGAAGCCGGAGAGAGGTGCTGGAGGGGACGAACGATGTCTTCGAGAAGCTGATGACGGAAGCCGTGGGCGGCATCACCTATGACAGCGCGGCGGCGCTGTATCTGGGGGCAGAGATGCCGGAGCCGGAGAGTGGAATTAACGTGCCAGAACTGTTATTATTAGAGAAAAACAAGGATTCCCTGCCCGAGACAGAGGACACGGACCAGGCCGAGCTGACCGACCGGGAACTGGAAGCCCATGCGGCAGCCGACTGCATCCGCCGGGTCATGGCGGAGGGAAAAGTCTGGGATCGGGATGCCGGAGCTTTTAGATCAGTGCGCTATGGGGATATTGTGATTCTGCTCCGCAGCCTGACCGGATGGGGTGATGTGTACGCCCGGGTATTGAACGCGGCGGGTATCCCGGCCCATACGGAATCCAGGACCGGATATTTTACCACGATCGAGATTCAGACCCTGTTAAATCTTTTGCGTATCGTGGATAATCCCAGACAGGATATCCCGCTGGCGGCGGTGCTGAAATCTATGATTGGCGGATTTACGGATGTGGAACTGGCGAAGATTAAGAGCGCGTATCCGGATGTGAAGTTTCATGAGGCGTGCATGCGGTATGCAGGGGAATGTAATTCTGCCATAGGGGAGAAAGCTTGCGACAACGAAGAAGGCAGTATAAAAGAGTCAGGAACCGTATTGATAGGAAAGAAAATTACGATAGAAAATACGGATTCAACGGAGAAAAAATCAGAACAAGGGATAAGAATAGAAGAACAGCCACAATTAGAAAAGGAGATTCAGATAAAGCTACATGATTTCTACCTCAATCTCCATACTTACCGCCAACGCGCCGAATTTCTCCCCATCCACGAACTTATCGAGGAGCTCCTTCAGACCACAGGCTACGGCGACTACCTGGCGGCGGAGCCGGCGGGAGCCCAGCGGGAGGCCAATGTGCGGATGCTTATCGAGCGGGCCATTGCCTTTGAGAAGACCAGCTACCGGGGCTTGTTCCATTTTGTCAGATATATGGAGCAGCTGCAGAGCTACAATGAGGATTTCGGCGAGGCCGGTATCCTGGGTGAAAATGAAGACGCTGTCCGTATTATGACCATCCATAAGAGCAAGGGTCTGGAATTCCCCGTTGTTATCGTGGCAGGCCTGGGCAAGAGCTTCAACCGCCAGGACATCCGAAGCCGGGTAGTGATTCATCCGGAACTGGGCGTTGGCGTAGACTGGGTGGACGCGGCGATGCGCACCCGCACGGCTTCCCTGCCCAAACGGGTGCTGCAAAAGGCTTTGGATTTGGAGATGCTGGGCGAGGAATTGCGAGTCCTTTATGTGGCATTTACCAGAGCGAAGGAAAAATTGATTCTGCTGGGCAGTGCGGCGAAGCTGGAGGAAAAGATGGGAAAAAGCCGGTCTTTTCGTACGATTTCCACGGCAGGAACTTACCTGGACTGGGTGCTTCCGGCTGTGGCGGGAAGTGGGGAGAGTCCCTTCGAAGTAAAAACAGTGACACTGGAAGGTCAGACGGAAGAAGCGCTGATCCGGCAGATGGAAAGGGAAGAACAGTGGGAGATTTTCGCCCACCCGGAGGAGCTTCCGGAAACAGACGAGGAGTATGCGAAGCTTCTGGAGAAACAGCTGTCCGACACTTACCCGTGGCAGGAGGATATCACCCTGCAGGGCAAGTTCAGTGTATCAGAATTGAAGAAAATGGGACAGACGGAAGAGGAGGATGCGGATACCCTTCTCTATCCGGCGGAAGAAATTGTGCCTTATATTCCGCGGTTTATGTCAGAGAAGGAGCCGGTCAGCGGAGCAGCCAGAGGTACTGCTTATCACCGGGCGCTGGAATGTCTGGATTTCCGGGGACTGTACCATTCGGAAAAGGTGAAGGAAGGACTGGAGCGTCTGGTGGAGGAAGGACGTATGACCCGGGAACAGGCAGACGTGGTGCGTCCCTACGATATCTATGCCTTCGCCCAGACGCCGCTGGCGAAGCGCATGAGCGCAGCCCGGGACCGGAATGAGTTCCATACGGAGCAGCCCTTCGTAATTCAGTTGCCCGCCCGGGAGTTGGAGATCGGCTGTGAAAGCGACGAGCCGGTTCTGATCCAGGGAATCATCGATGCCTGGTTCTATGAGAAAAATGAAAATGGGGAAAACGAGATTGTCGTTGTGGATTACAAGACCGATTTTGTAAAAGACGGTGGAGAACTCCTGAAAAAATATAAGAAACAGTTGGACTATTATCAATTGACCCTGGAACGGCTCACCGGAAAACGGGTGAAGGAGAAGATTATCTATTCCTTCTGCCTGAAGGATGAGATTCACGCAGAGTAAGGAAACTGTATGCAGAGAAAAAGTGATTCTACAGAAAGAGAGAAAGTTTTGACAGAAACGGATTCGATAGAAATGGATTTAATCGAGACAGTATCATTTTTAGGCAGAAGCTTGAAACTTGAGATTCAGTCCCATGCCTGGAAAAACCGTGCGGTGGCCTCAGGTGATACCCTATACCTGTTCCTGCGCGCAGACGCAAGAACGGAAGAAAAGGAAAAACTGATACAGATCTGGAAGAAGGAAAGCCTGCGAAAAGAGGTAGCCCGTCGGCTTCCGGTCTGGGAGAAAAAGACCGGTCTCTACTGCTCCTGCTGGCAGATTCGCGATATGAAGACCCGCTGGGGCACCTGCAATGTGAAGACCCGGAAGGTGTGGCTGAGCCTACAGCTTGCGAACCTCGGTCCGGAATGTCTGGAATATGTCATTCTCCATGAACTGACCCACCTCTATGAGCCCAGCCACAACGCTCGCTTCAAAGCCTATCTGGACAGCCAGATGCCGGAATGGCGGCAGATTCAGGAAAGTATGCGGGTGCGATAGATACAGTAAAAAACTGGCGGAGAACAGGCTTTCTCCGGTTGAACCCGCCCTTTGAATTGTGTATAATGGATGAGAAAAAGTGGACTAAGGAGGAGATTCACATGAAAAAGCCAAATGTGCTCATTGGTTTACTGCAGCTCATTGGGGCAATCATTTTAGGGTGGATTTTATGGCTTTTTATTTTTGCCGCCATCATACCGGAAGAGCAGGATATCAGCAATTTCCAAAGCGGTATTTCCATTTTACTGGGAGCGGTAACAGGAATTCTGGTACTGATGATTATCAAGTTTAACGGAGCGCACAGAACGCAGCAGACAGCCAGAAAAGCGTTCAGCGACATCAAGGTTTACGAGGAAAAAACAGATCGCCTGCTGGATAAGGCCAATCGGGTGTCGGATAAATACATGAAGCATGAGAAAAAAGTGTATACGCAGATTGAGGAAGCCAGAAGCCAGGGAAAAGGAATGGTGGTAAAAATTCGCAATGGTTCGGAATTTCAGCAGGCAATCGAGAAATTCCCGGAGCTGCGTTCCAATGAGAATATACAGCTGCTTCTCCGGCAGATTCGCGAGTGCGAGAATGGACTGGCAGGACAGAAGATGACTTACAATACCTGTGTGGAAAATTATAATGTGGCGATTCACAGTTTCCCATTTAGTGTCATCCGTAAAATATGCAGATTTGAAAATATGGAATATTACAGAGACAGAGAGGACGAGGAGCTGATCTCAGATGAAGCTCTCGGAATTTAAATACAAAAATCAGAGATAAAGGAGTAACGACATGCCAGTATTCGATTTTAACAGTGCCCCGGCAGGCGCCCCGAAGGAGCCGGAGTGTACCTATACTACATACCGCACCAATGGGGCGGAGGCCAGCCCGGAGCAGCCGATTCTTCTGCTGGACAATACAAAGCGTCAGTGGAAGCATCATTCCTGCGGTGTATTCACCAATCCGGCCAAGCAGACGGCCTTTGAATTTAAAGAGGAGGACGGAAAATTCAACGCGGATATTCTTTTGATTGACGCCCGTTTTGTGAGCCTGATCAAATGGCTGGGCGAGCATCAGATCCACGTACGCCTGTCCGGCGCCAACCGGGAGGACGGATATGCCGTATACAAGATTCGGGAGACAGCCTTTGGCGGCGGCACCAAGCTTTCTGCAGAGGACGGCTTTCTGCAGTTTATGATCGACCGGCTTTTTGCCAGCAACGCGCCTTCCGAGGAAGAAACGGATGAGGATCAGGACGAGGTCGGCGACGACATGAAGCTGACCAGCCTTCAGAGTATTACGGATTTTATGACCTGTGCAGGCCGTACACTTCCGGACAATATTCAGCTCTGGGCCAGAAGAAACCTGGCGGTGGCCCGCTCCCATGAAGTATCCCCGGAGGAGAAGCGTCACGCCCAGAGGGCCCTGTCCATTATGATGAATATTCAGTGGAAGAGCAATTATTTTGAGTCTATTGATCCGAAGGAAGCCCGCAGAATTCTCGATGAAGAGCTCTACGGCATGGAGAAAGTAAAGCAGCGTATTATCGAAACCATCATACAGATTAACCGTACCCATACACTTCCGGCTTACGGACTGCTTCTGGTGGGACCGGCCGGAACCGGAAAATCCCAGATCGCCTATGCGGTGGCGCGTATCCTGAAGCTGCCGTGGACCACCCTGGACATGAGCTCCATCAACGATCCGGAGCAGCTGACCGGAAGCTCCCGTGTCTATGCCAATGCGAAGCCGGGTATCATCATGGAGGCGTTTTCCATGTCAGGCGAGTCTAACCTGGTGTTCATTATCAATGAGCTGGACAAGGCCAACGCCGGAAAGGGCAACGGCAATCCCGCAGATGTGTTGCTGACACTGCTGGACAACCTGGGCTTCACCGACAACTACATGGAATGTATGGTGCCCACCGTAGGCGTGTACCCAATCGCCACAGCCAACGATAAGAGCCAGATCAGCGCGCCGCTCATGTCCCGTTTTGCGGTGATTGATATTCCGGATTACACGGAAGAAGAGAAAAAGGTGATTTTTTCCAAATTTGCGTTGCCGAAGGTGTTGAAGCGCATGAGCCTTCGTAAGGATGAGTGCATCGTGACGCCGGAAGGCCTGGACGCAGTCATTGCCAAGTATGCGGATACGACCGGAATCCGCGACCTGGAGCAGGCGGCGGAGCATATCGCGGCCAATGCGCTGTACCAGATTGAAGTAAATGGAGTAAAAGCCGTGAAATTTGATGCACAGATGGTGGAAGAACTGTTAGGATAAATTTTTATATAAGACGGACGAAATGGCGCAGGTTCCCCCATGGGAATCTGCGTCATTTTTGAGAGTGGAATCTATCAGTCTCATTTTGTGAGGTATGGGGTTCTTGCTGCATTTTTCGCAAGAGAAAATATCCCATAATTCCGTCAAAATTTCCATATTTACAAAAAGAAAGGTAGATAGTATGCTCTAGTGAGGGAAAGATTTACCATGAGTGAAAATATGAAACAATCAAAGGGGATTGAAATGGTCAGCGGTTCGCTGTGGAAAAGACCATTCATACGGCTTTTTTGCTCTGCGGCCTTATAGGACTTCTGACAGGCGGAATCTGTTTTTTCTTTGCGAAGGGGATGCTGTCGCTGATGAACACCAAGCCGGAGCTTATCGATGGTGCGGTTTTATATCTGAAAATCTATGCCGTCGGCATGCCGGCCATGGGTATCTACAATTTTGGCAACGGCGTCATGAGCGCTTCGGGCGATACAAAGCATCCGCTGATGTATCTTGCTTTTGCGGGTGTAATCAATGTGATTCTGAACCTGTTTTTCGTTATTCAGTGTCACATGGCGGCGGAAGGCGTGGCGCCGACGGTCATCGTGATTTTGGGATCCTGCGTGAGGGGCAGTTATAAGGACAGCCTAAGGGAAATGATTTCGCGAGTCGCGTGAATGGAACCACAGAAAATGAGTATTTGAGGAACAGGTATGGAAAATTTTGAAGATAATTTGTTTTTAAAGGCCAATCTGGAGAAAGAAATTCCGATTCTGCGGACGCAGATCCAGAATCTCTACGAGCAGCTTGACCGGAAATTTCACCTACAGGGGGCTATGGTGCCGATTACCTTCGGCATGGACACGGACTGTCTGGGCTCCTACACCCGGGGCAGTCACAATGAGAAGGAGCATTTTCATTTTTCTCTGCTTTTTATCGGCTATGCGGTGAAGCATCCGCTGAGCAAAGAGGAGCGGACAGATCTCTACCGCCATGAATACGCCCATTACATGCAGTACAATATGCCGATTCCGAAGCAGTATCAGTGGCAGTCAGGCACCCACGGCAGCGCCTGGAAATACTGTTGTTCCCTGGTGGGCGCAGCACCGACGCCCTATTACAAGGCAGGCGAGGCATTGATGAAGCATAATTACGACAAGGTCCTGAAAAATCCGATTCACGATAAGACGGTCCCTCTGCGGGATCGGTATCGGCGGGAGCAGGAGCATAAGAAAGCGAAAGACAGCGTAATTCAGTATCAAATCGGTGAGCAGGTGTCTCATCCCAAATTCGGGCATGGCAGGGTGGAAAAAGTAGAGCAGAAAACGGGCTCGGTGAATCTGCATATCCGGTTTGAAGATGGGGTGCGGAAGATTGATCAGAAGTGGCTGATTCGGTCGAAGTATCAGAAAAAAGGATTGAATCTTGATCAATCTCAATGATTCGCCGTTTCAAAAGCATTAAAAGCATTAAAACGGCGTGGTTTTGCTTGCGTACAGTGGAATATGGGAGTATAATGATATCAATATTTTCGCTTGAGTTTAAAAGCTTTAATAGGATATTCGGCAAACCAGATGAAAGTCTGGGACGCAAAGCTACAGGGCCTGTAAAATGGCAGCCAGTTGCATGAAATGAGGTGCACTGTCTGTTTGGCAGTGCTTTTTTTATGGTAAAATAAAGCTTCATCAGATACATAGGAATTGTTGGATATTTTGATATTGTAAAAAAGGAAAATAGCAGAATAGCAGGAATAGAAGAAAAATGAAAGGAAAAAGAATAATTGCAGGCATTTTGCTTGCGGGAATTTTAGCAGTCACCCTGACAGGGTGTAAAAATACAGACAGCAGTAAAAAAGAAACCGAAAAGCCGGTCATTACGCTCGGCAGCGACAGTTATCCACCCTATAATTATCTGAATGAGGATGGTGTGCCGACGGGCATAGATGTAGAACTGGCTACGGAAGCATTCAAAAGAATGGGCTATCAGGTGGAGGTTGTCCAGATTAACTGGGAGAAGAAAAAGGAACTGGTGGAGAGCGGAGAGATTGACTGTATCATGGGTTGTTTTTCCATGGAAGGACGCCTTGACGATTATCGCTGGGCGGGACCGTACATAGCAAGCCGTCAGGTGGTTGCGGTAAATGAGAACAGTGATATCTATAAACTGAGTGATCTGGAGGGAAAGAACCTGGCTGTCCAGTCCACAACCAAACCGGAAGGCATCTTCCTGAATCGGACGGATGAGAGAATTCCCAAACTGGGAAATCTGATCAGTCTTGGACACCGAGAACTGATCTATACCTTTCTTGGGAAAGGATATGTAGATGCAGCTGCCGCACATGAGGAATCGATTGTCCAATATATGAAGGATTATGACGCAAGTTTTCGTATTCTGGAAGAGCCTCTGATGATCACAGGAATAGGTGTCGCTTTCGCAAAAAATGATGACAGAGGAATTTGTGAGCAGATGAGCCAGACGCTGGAAGAAATGCGTCAGGATGGCACGTCCCTGAAAATCATTGAAAAATATCTGGATGATCCCCAGAAGTACCTGGAGGTGGATGATCTTGGGTATTAAGAGAAAGAAAAAGGAAAAACGAATCCAGCTGCTCGGTGGTCTGATTGGAATCTGTGTGGCTGTAGTCTCTCTGTTTTATTTCTTCCACGCGGAAAAAGAGGAAGCAGAGAAAAGAATGGTGGAGATTGTAAACTATGTGAAAGTGCAGTGCTCCACCTATACCCATTATAATGAATCTTCGGAATCTAAAAGTCTCCTCCGTGCCATTGAAAGTGCCAGACAAATGAGTACAAATATTAAAATGGAAACAGAAAACGGCGGGCAGCTAAGCAGGGAGTTTCTGAAGGAAAATCTGCAGACTCTCTGGGTGGATGGTATCATTGTACTGGATGCAGAAGGAAAGAAGGACTGTGAATACAGCACGGATGAGTCTCTGGCTGATGAGATTACGGAGTATCTGCAAAAAGATATTATCATGGATTTCAGCGGATATGAAGAAAGATCTTATTCGGAACGATTTAGCAGAGCAGACGGGGCACTTATCGACATTGCAGCCTGTGCCAGAAAAGATGCGCCGGGTATCGTTGCAATCTATTATTACACATCTCCTGAATTTACCAGAAATTACACACTGACGATACAGGGGCTTTTAAATGGTTATAGTGTCCAGAAAGATGGAACGATTATTGTTGCAGACGAGGGAATCGTTGTTGCCAGCAATGATGAGAGCCTGTTAGGGCAGAATACAGCCGACAACGAAGTTGTTCAGGCAATGAAAAAGCATACAGACAGTCAGCACATTTATCATTTGAAGAATGAAGGAGCCGGATGCTACGGAATTATGCTGAAGCAGCGTGATTATTATATCTATGCGTATCTTTCGGATACGGAAGTATTCAGTAATCTTCCATTAAGTGTGATAAGTGTTATTTTTCTTTATTTTCTGATATTCAGCACATTCTGGTTCTGGACATACAGAATAAAGCAGGCACATCAGAAACAGGAACAGGAAAAAGATGAAAAATATAAGGCAGAACTTCTGATAGCTGCAAAAAAGGCAGAAGCCGCCAATGAGGCAAAAACGGAGTTTCTCCAGCGGATGAGCCATGATATCCGGACTCCGATCAATGGAATCCGCGGAATGGTCAATATGGCAGACCATTACGCAGATGATATGGAGAAGCAGACGGAATACAGGACAAAGATTAAAGAGGCATCCAATCTGTTGCTGGAACTGGTAAACGATGTTCTGGACATGAGTAAGCTTGAGTCAGGTGAAATCGTTCTGGAAGAGATTCCGTTTAATCTGAGCAGTATTTTCAGGGAAGTATTTGTTGTGATCGAGCAGATGGCTGCAGAACAGAATATCCGGATCATGTGGGAGAAAAAAGAAATTACACACCGCGATTTTATTGGAAGTCCGGGGTATGTGAAACGTGTGATGATGAATATTCTGTCGAATGCGGTGAAATATAACAGAGAAAACGGAGAAATTTATATCAGCTGCATAGAAATTCCATCCGAACAGCCGGAAATGACGACAATGGAATTTGTCTGCCGGGATACAGGAATCGGAATGACTGAGGAGTTCCAGAAACGTGTGTTTGAACCATTTGCACAGGAACATACGGGAAGCCGTGCAAAATTTGCTGGAACAGGACTGGGAATGGCCATTTCAAGGAAGCTGGTCGAGAAAATGGGGGGAACGATTACCTTTGAAAGTGAAAAAGGCGTAGGGTCAACGTTTGTGATCCGGGTTCCGTTTAAAATAGATCCGGATGAGGATGAACATAAAGTTCAGAAAGATATACCAGAAAAATCTATAAAGGGGCTGCATATTCTTCTGGCAGAAGATAATGAGCTGAACATGAAAATTGCAGAGTTTATGCTTCAGAATGAAGGTGCTGATGTGACAAAAGCATGGAATGGACAGGCGGCTGTTCAGATATTTGAAAAAAGCAGACTTGGTGAATTTGATGTGATTTTGATGGATATTATGATGCCGATCATGAATGGTTATGAAGCTACAAAGATGATCCGGGCCTTGGACAGAGAGGATGCAAAGAAAATACCAATCATTGCAATGACAGCAAATGCGTTTACGGAGGACAGAATAAGAGCAAAAGAAGCAGGAATGGATGAACATATCTCTAAGCCTGTTGATGGGAAGCTATTGGTAAAGGTAATTCATGAATTGCAGAATTAGCGGAAAATAATTTCAGATAGGGGATTCGTAATGAAAAAGAAAAAATGGAACAGGGCTTTGGCTGTGCTTTTTGTGATGATGACTGCCGTAACACTTCTTTCGGGCTGCGACAGCAAAAGCGCGGAAAAAGAAGATGCAGAAACCATCACGGTGTATTTATGGAGCACAAGCCTGTATGAAAAATATGCGCCATACATCCAGGAACAGCTTCCGGACATCCAGGTTGAATTTGTCGTGGGAAATAACGATCTGGATTTCTACAAATTTCTGAATGAAAATGGTGGATTACCGGATATTATAACCTGCTGCCGCTTTTCCCTGCACGATGCAAATCCCCTGAAAGACAGTCTGATGGACCTTTCCACAACCAATATGGCAGGCGCTGTCTATGATACCTACCTCAGCAATTTTATGAATAAGGATGGAAGCGTAAACTGGCTCCCGGTGTGTGCGGATGCCCATGGATTTGTGGTGAATAAAGATCTTTTTGAAAAGTATGATATTCCTCTTCCAACAGATTACGAAAGCTTTATCTCTGCCTGCCAGGCATTTGACAAAGTGGGCATTCGCGGGTTTACGGCAGACTATTATTATGATTATACCTGTATGGAAACACTGCAGGGGCTGTCTGCATCAGAACTTTCTTCCATAGATGGACGTAAGTGGCGTACCGCCTACAGTGACCCGGATAATACAAAGAGAGAAGGTCTGGACAGTACCGTCTGGCCGGAGGCTTTTGAACGTATGGAGCAGTTTATCCGGGATACCGGTCTGAGCCGGGATGATCTGGATATGAATTACGACGACATCGTTGAGATGTATCAAAGTGGTAAGCTTGCCATGTACTTCGGCAGCTCTTACGGTGTAAAAATGTTTCAGGATCAGGGTATAAACACAACATTTCTGCCATTCTTTCAGGAGAACGGTGAAAAGTGGATTATGACTACGCCATATTTTCAGGTGGCTTTAAACAGCGACCTGTCAAAGGATGAAACACGTCGAAAGAAAGCAATGAGGGTACTGAATACAATGCTTTCAGAGGATGCACAGAACCAGATCATTTACGATGGACAGGATCTGTTAAGCTACAGTCAGGATGTGGATATGCAGCTTACGGAATATCTGAAGGATGTGAAATCTGTGATCGAAGAAAACCATATGTATATCCGAATTGCGTCAAATGACTTTTTTTCTGTTTCCAAGGATGTGGTTTCCGGGATGATCTCAGGAGAGTACGATGCAGAGCAGGCCTATGAGGCATTTAACAAGCAGCTTCTTGAAGAGAAATCCACTTCTGAGAATATCGTGCTGGATTCACAGAAATCCTATTCCAACCGCTTTCATAGCAGTGACGGAAATGCAGCATATTCTGTTATGGCAAACACCTTGCGCGGCATTTATGGGACAGATGTGCTGATCGCAACCGGAAACAGCTTTACAGGAAATGTGCTGAAGGCCGGTTATACTGAAAAAATGGCCGGTGATATGATCATGCCAAATGGTCTTTCGGCTTACAGCAGTAAGATGAGCGGAGCTGAACTAAAAGAGACAGTGAAAAGCTTTGTAGAAGGCTACCAGGGTGGCTTCATTCCGTTCAACCGCGGCTCTCTGCCTGTGCTCAGCGGTATTTCTGTGGAGGTCAAAGAAACAGAGGATGGTTATACACTGAGCAAAGTTACGAAGGACGGAAAACAAATTCAGGACAAGGATACTTTTACAGTAACCTGTCTTGCGATACCAAAACACATGGAAGCGTATCCGGCAGATGAGAACATTGTATTTGATGGAGGCGATGCCACTGTAAAAGAGACCTGGACAGGATATATTTCAGATGGTGATGCCATTCTTGCAGAGCCAGAAGACTACATGACTCTGAGGTGAGAAGAATGGATATTAAGAATCATAACACAGACAGAAAGAAGCCTGTCATGAGAAAACGATTAAGGATAGGGGGCTTTATTGTTGCTTTTGTGGGAATTGTTCTGCTGGTTTTCCAATATTATAGATTTGTGTCGAAAACTATTTATGAGGAAAGTGTTTCTCATCTGACAGAGGTTTTTCATCAGTCTGATAATATGCTGCGGGAACTGACAGATAAGAACCTGACCTATCTTCATATGTGGGGTGAGAATCTGCAGGATATTTCCAACGAAGACGAAATTCGTGATTATACAAAGAAAGCGCAGGCAGATGTCGGCTTTTTAGACTTCTTTTTCCTGTCAGCAGACGGAAACTATAAGATGACAACAGGAGAAACAGGGTATCTTGGATTACAGGAAAATATGGAAGAGGAGATCCGGCAGGGAAATGATGTGATAGCGAATGCAGCAGTTCCTGGAAAATCTCAGCTGCTTGTTTTTGCCACTCCAAGATCTCATGGGATCTATCAGGATTTTGAATATGATGCGATCGCCATTGCGTATGAAAATGCTGATATCGTAGATGTGCTGGATATTTCTGCTTTCAATGGAAATGCTCAGAGTTTTATTGTTCATCCGGATGGCCGTGTTGTGATTGATCATTCTTCTGAGTCATGGGGAAATGTGTATAGTTTTTTCGGTGTCCTGAGAGAGCATTCAGATATGTCCGAAAAAGAGATCAATGAGCTTTTGGAGAAGTTCAAAGCGGGACGTACCGATGCGATGCTGCTGAAGCTGGATGGAAGGAACTACTATCTGGTCTATGAAAAATCGGATATTCAGGACTGGATGTTTTTGGGACTGGTCCAGGCGGATATCGTCAATGCCAGTATGAACAGTCTTCAGCATAGTACAATACTCCTTGTCGGTGCGATTGTATTCTGTATTGCTGCATTTTTTATCAGTCTGATTATTCAAAAAGGCAGAACAGACCTCAGAAAAAAGGATACGGAGATTCTGTATCGTGACGAACTGTTTCAAAAGCTTTCCATGAATGTGGATGATGTTTTTCTGATGCTGGATGCAAAAACCTACAAGACGGATTACGTCAGTCCGAATGCGGAAAAATTGCTGGGCATTACAGTAGAACAGATCCATAAAGATATTTGTATTCTGGGAAAACTGCATCCTGAAGAATCTGAAGCTTCCGAGAAGAATTATCTGAAAGAAATCAAGGTTTATGAGCAAAAGGAATGGGATTTTGAATGTGTTCATCAGAAAACAGGGGAAAAACGATGGTTTTATATTGTTGCAATGGGCAGCGAGGTAAACGGGCAAAAGAAATATATCCTGGTTATGTCAGATCGTACCTCTGACTGGAAAATGAATCAGGCACTCTCCGAGGCGGTACGCGCAGCGGAGACAGCAAACAGGGCAAAGAGTACCTTCCTCTCAAATATGTCTCACGATATCCGGACGCCTATGAATGCGATTATCGGTTTTTCAACACTTGCTGTAAGTAATATTGATGATCAGAAAAGGGTTCGGGATTATCTGGGCAAGATCCTTTCCTCCAGCAACCATCTGCTCTCGCTGATCAATGATATATTGGATATATGGTAATCAATTCTCCGTTCCTTCTGACTGTAGCACAATCCGGACGTATATCCATTAAATCTGATATAGATTTTCTGGAACGCTTAACAGCCAATGACTGGAAAAATTCACCAACTTGATAGAACAGCATAACAGCAACTGCTTCCGGATATTCACCAATGACAAAAGCACCAATCGTAGAAACGCTCATTAGGAAATGTTCATCAAACACACGTCCCTTTGAAATATTCCTCACAGCTTGCCATACAACATCTCCACCAAGAATAACATAAGAAACAATGAGAAAAGCTAACTCGATAGGCAGTGGCACTTTCGCAAAAACAGTCAATGCCATACCAATAGCATAGATTGCTGCGCCAATCGCTAAACGAATCGTCAACTTCTTGTCCTCATTGTTATAGGATTCATTGGCCTCCTGCTTTTTTTCCGGTATATAAGATTCCTGTACAATTTCAGAAACTTCCACATCGGGCTCATGACTATGAACAATCGTTTCAATCTGACTGGCTATTGTATTTGCGGCAGCTGAAGCAACATTGATTGTAAGCGTCTGCTTCATCAAATTTACAACTGAGGATTGTACTCCATCCAATTCTCCGACTTCTTTTTCAATTTTTGCGGAACAATTTGGACAGTCCAACCCTTTTAATAGAAATATGCGTTTCATGATAATCTCCTTATAATTTGTTTAATTGTTCAATTACTCAACTATAATGTTAAAAAATATTATTTCTGCCAAAGATGCTCAAATCCCTTGTCAATAATCTCTTTCACATGATCATCTGCCAGCGAGTAGTAAACTATCTGTGCTTCTTTACGGAATTTTACCAGATTCGCAAGGCGTAATGCCTTTAACTGATGCGAAATTGCAGATTTTGTTACCCCCAGTAGCACTGCAAGATCACATACACACATCTCACTCTGTTCTAGAGCGTGTAAGATTTGTACTCTAGTTCCATCTCCAAATAGCTTAAACAAAGAAGCCAACTGGATATAATCATCTTTTGGCTGCATCTTGGATTTCACATCATTCACAATATCCTCATGAATTACATCGCAATTACAAATATAAGACGTTTTTGGCATATATTCACCTCCAAATAATAATAGTTGAACAATTACTCAACTATTATTATACTTATTTTTAAATTCATGTCAATAAGCTGATGTTAGTTCCCCATAAATTTTACAATTAAAACCAGCTCTTTATTCTTTTCTTAATCTTTTTTCCCAGTATACCGTTTTGGCTTTCTTGTCACACTTCCTGTAAATCCCAAATTTGTAACGCTGAGTTTATATGTAATTGTCATGGTTTCCATATTTTTTAGAACACATACCATTTCATTCGTTAATTCCGGCAAGCGTTTTAAACACGGAAGTTTCCTTTTGGCATTTGCATATACATGTCTTGCGTCAAAATAGAACTGATTATTTGTAAGAATAGATTTTTTTTGCATTCTTATAAAAATCCTTGGCCGAAAGTCTTGTCTCTACTCCTGTTAAATGTAGAAAGTGATCTATTGGAAAAGAAACTTCAAAATATTCATCTCCACAAACATACAGAAATGTTTTATCTGCCAAATTTTGGAAATATACGATTTCCGCCTCTGTAATACCTTGTCGTATTGCGTTTTTCTTATCTACCTTTGTTGCCACTTATACCTCACATGCAAAAAAGAGTGTGGCATTAAACCACACTCTTCTGAGAATTACTTTTGTGGTATCTTGCCCATGTGCATTGGTCATTTCAATCCCGCTGACTTTCTTTGGAGGCATTGGTGCGGCATCTAAACGAGGTGTTCTTGTAAAAGGAAGTAATTATTTAGAGGCGCTTAATAATGTCAGCGTTATTGTGTTCGATAAAACCGGAACACTTACAAAAGGTGTTTTCAATGTGACGGATATTTTGCCTGCAAATGGATTTTCAAAAGAACAGGTTCTGGAGTATGCGGCAGAGGCAGAGAGTTTTTCTAACCATCCTATTGCAAAATCCATTCTTGCTGCTTATGAAAAAGAAATTGATCAGTCAGTGATTTCTGATTATAAGGAAATTTCAGGATATGGAATCAGTGTAATGGCAGGGGAAAAGAAAGTTTTTGCTGGCAATACGAAACTTATGGATACAGAATGTATAGAGTACACAACCTGTGAAAACGCAGGTACAAAAGTTTATTTGGCGGTAGATGGTCAATATGCAGGATGTATTTTGATAACAGATGAAGTGAAGCTGGACAGTAAAAAAGCAATTTCTGATTTGAAACATATCGGTGTGGAAAAAACAGTCATGCTTACCGGTGATGATGAAAAAATTGGGAAGTCTGTTGCAGAAGAATTGCAGTTGGATGAATATTATGCACAGCTGCTTCCTGACCAAAAAGTGGAAAAGGTTGAGCTTTTAGATGGTAAAAAGAGACCGGGAAGCAAATTGGCTTTTGTTGGTGATGGTATCAATGACGCTCCTGTCCTTGCCCGTGCAGATGTTGGTATTGCAATGGGTGGGCTTGGTTCGGATGCGGCCATTGAAGCAGCAGATGTAGTTCTGATGACAGATGAACCGTCTAAGCTGGTGGACGCGATTGAAGTAGCAAAAGCGACAAAACAGATTGTCATGCAGAATATAGTGATTGCTCTTGGGATTAAGAGTGTGTTCCTGATTCTTGGCGCTCTTGGTATTGCGGGAATGTGGGAAGCTGTATTTGGTGATGTAGGCGTTACCATAATTGCTGTTTTGAACGCAATGAGAATTTTGAAAAAATAGGAAATGAGGTGGGAATGTGAAACGAAAACTGATTCTGTTAGTTGTTACGATTGTTTTTCTTGTAGGGTTTGGTGCCATTTTACATTCACCGCCTTCTATGATTGATGCAGTCACAGGAGCAACACCGAAGTCAAAAAAGGCGGCTCAAGCCTCCGCACAGTTGGAAGGCTCTTATGTTCTCGGTATTAATATGATGTCAGATGGTCTCGACAACGAGAACACCCGGAATAAATTAAAAGAATTGGCACTGGACGATTCGGAAACAAATGAAACAGATCTCATGAAAACGGACATTAGTTTTCGGTTATATGTATCTGAGACGGATTATCCGCTTGTCAGTTATGCTAAGAAACTCTGTGACAGGTTGAAACAGGCCGGTTTCTCCGTAGATCTGAAAGAGTACAGTAACACAATGATGCTATCAAGAGTGGTAAGTGGAAAGTATGATGTATTCCTGGCATCGGATGATTTTATTGACGTTACAACGCTAACACAGATGGACTATATGATCATGGACAGCGAAGAAATGAGGTGAGCGGGAATTTATGAGAAAATGGAATACAATTTTGTCTGTTTTAATGCTTCTCATTTTTATGATTCATGGAATCATGGGCAGCTTTATGCTGAACGGAGTTGGAAGTAGCGCAGGGAAACTTCTTGCATGGATTGGTGTTGGTATTCTTGTTGTGCATACGGTGATTGGTGTCATCCTGACAGTTCAGAGTTTACAGACAGCGAAGCAATCCGGAAAAATGTATCTGAAACAGAACGCCATATTCTGGGCGAGACGAGCCAGTGGGCTGGCAATACTGATCCTGCTGTTCTTCCATATTGGCTTGTTTGGAAAGGTGCAGAATGGGACATATATTTTGTTCCCTTTTACAACGGTAAAGATGGTAACTCAGCTTTTGTTCGTGGCGGCAATCTTTGTTCATATTTTTATCAATATCCGCCCATTGCTCGTATCGCTGGGAATCATCAGTTATAAAGAACGAAGGGGTGATATTTATTTGATTCTTTCGGTGCTCCTTCTGTTTATAGCGGGCGCAGTTATTTTCTATTATATTGGGTGGCAATATCTATGAGTAAGACAATTATTATTATAGGTGCTGGACTGGCAGGACTTTCAGCGGCTTTGCAGGCAGCGGAAAATGGATGCAATGTAAAACTGGTTTCCTCCTTTCCATCAGAGCGGGCGCAGTCTGTTATGGCAGAGGGCGGTATCAACGCAGCTTTGAATACAAAAGATGAAAACGACAGTCCCGAAGAACATTTCACAGATACAATAAAGGCGGCTTGCGGTCTGGCAGACCCAAATGCAGTTTGGGGAATGACACAGGCAGCACCGGAGCTGGTGCACTGGCTGTTAAAACTTGGAGTTCAATTTAACATGAGCGGCTATGATGATGTGGATCTGCGGAATTTTGGCGGGCAGAAAAAGAAAAGGACTGCTTTTGCGCAGAGCGATACCGGGAAGCAGATCATGACAGCTATGATAGACGCTGTTCGCAGGAAAGAAGCATCTGGTATGGTAGAACGGTTCAGCCATCATTCTTTCCTAACACTTCGTCTGTGTGGCAATATTTGTTGTGGGTGCGTAATCAGGGATGAATACAGTCAGGAGACTGTGGAATTACCGGGGGATGCGGTTATTGTTGCCACCGGTGGTATGCACGGATTGTTTGGAAATACAACGGGTTCGCTGAGCAATACAGGAGAAGTCACCGCAGAATTGTTCCGGCTTGGTGTTCCTCTGGCAAATGGCGAGATGATCCAGTACCATCCGACAACTGTGAAATGTGGTGGAAAACGCATGCTCATCAGCGAGGCGGCCAGAGGGGAAGGTGGCAGGTTGTTTGCCATGAAAGATGGAAAACAATGGTATTTCATGGAGGAAAAATACCCGGAGCTTGGAAATCTGATGCCACGAGATATTACCGCCAGAGAGATATGGAAGGTCAGCCATGAATCAGAGGTATTTCTTGACATGACGGAAATATCGGAGGAGATTATTTCAAATAAGCTATCTGGTCTGGCAGACGATTGTATGACCTATCTGCATAAAGATATACGAAAGGAACCGGTGTCTGTTTTACCGGGAATTCACTATTTTATGGGAGGCATTCTGGTGGATGAGCAGCACAGAACGCCGATTCAGAATCTTTACGCTGCCGGAGAATGCTGTGCCCAATATCATGGTGCCAACCGTCTTGGTGGAAATTCTCTGTTAGGAGCGTTATACGGAGGACGTGTTGCGGCAAAATCAGCATGCGAACAGGCAGATGTAGTAGATCTATCTTGTGCGACACAGATAGATTTTCCACCAGCGTCTCAAATTTCAGAAATAAAGCAATTAAACAAAGTGATGCAGGAGACTATGGGCGTTGTCAGAAATGAGAATACGTTGTTAAATGGGGTTCAAACGGTACAAGCGCTGACAGGAAATCTTCCATTGCTTGGCATGGCAGTTCTAAAGAGTGCTCTTGCAAGAAAAGAAAGCCGTGGTGCACACTGGCGGGAGGATTATCCGAAGAGTAATGACGATGATTACCTTAAAACAACGGTAGCCAGATTTGATGGAAAGCAGATACAGATTTCCTTTGTACCTGTTCCAGAAAGGCGGTGATTCACTTGGTATATAAAATAAGAATCAGGCGGCAGGAGAGTCAGAAATCAGACAGTTATTGGCAGGAATTTGAGTTTGACGGAAGCAAAAACAGCTCTGTTGCCAATGTTCTAAAGGAATTGAACAGTAGAACCCCTTTGAAAGATAATTCAGGGAATATAGTTACTCCCATCAGCTGGGAATGTAGCTGTATGGTGCGAAAATGTGGGGCTTGCGCCATGCTGATTAACGAACGTCCGAGGCTGGCATGCTCTACATTTCTACATACGTTAAAAGGTTCTACAATCACCTTGGAACCTTTAAGCAAATTTCCGCTTGTAAGAGATTTGATCGTTGACCGGTCAATTCTGTTTGAAAATTTGAAAAAACTGAATCTTTGGCTTGAAAGTGAAGCTTATATGAATCCGTGGACACATGAACCGAGATACCAGTCGGCACGCTGTCTGATGTGTGGCTGCTGCCTTGAAGTGTGTCCTAACTTCTCTGCAAATGGGACTTTCGCAGGCGCTGTTGCTGCAGTCAACGCATTTCGGATTCTGAATGAAGAACAGGAAAGCACTCATTTGAATGAGATTTCTGCTGAATATAAGAAGAAATATTTTGAGGGATGCGGGAAGTCGTTATCTTGTCATGATATTTGTCCGATTGGTCTGCCTGTGGAAGAACTGCTTGTAAGGTCGAATGCAGCGGCTGTTTGGGGCAAATAAAATGGATGATAAAAGCTATAATGAATGTATGAAGAGAATCAAAAACTTGATTTCTGTACAGAAATGACCAATACATAAAGAAAAATTAACACCGCGCAAAACGCTGCAAATGGCAGCAGAAAAGCGCCTTTTGAAAGGAGTTTATATGAGTATACGAGTACTTTTCATCTGCCACGGCAACATCTGCCGCAGCACCATGGCTCAATACGTTATGCAGGATCTGGTCACCCGCCACGGCCTTGCGGAGCATTTTTACATCAATTCCGCTGCCACCAGCATGGAGGAAATCGGTAACCCGGTGCATCGCGGTACCCGGGCGAAGCTGAAAGAGGTGGGTATTCCCTGCGGAGACCATCGGGCGGTGCAGATGCAGCGGTCCGATTATGACAAATATGATTATATCATCGGCATGGATAGCTGGAACCGCCGGAACATGATGCGGATTCTTGGCAAAGACCCCGAAGGAAAAGTGTCTTTGCTGTTGGATTATACAGACCATCCGCGGGATATTGCAGATCCCTGGTATACGGGGAACTTTGATGCGACCTATGACGATGTAAAAGCGGGCTGTGAAGCCCTGTTGACACATATTCAAGAGACAGAAGGGAGAAAATGATAATGATAACCATTGAAAAAGAACTCTGCGTTGGCTGCGGGAAATGTGTGAAAGACTGCATCGCCCACAATATTATTTTAAAAGACGGAAAAGCAGAGCCCAAGCGCGACTGCTTCCTCTGCGGTCATTGCGTGGCCGTCTGTCCCAAGGCCGCTGTATCCATTCCGGAATACGACATGGTTGAAGTGGAAGATTATGAAAAGGACAGCTTCATACTGAACTCGGATGTATTACTTCACGCTATTAAATTTCGCCGCAGCATTCGTGATTACAAGGACTGTAAAATTGAGCCGGAGAAAATCGAGAAGTTGATTCAGGCGGGCCGTTATACAGCCACAGCTAAAAATAACCAGAGCAGCCATTTTATTCTGGTGCAGCAGGAGCTTTCAACTTTAAAAGAATTGGTTTGGGATCACATTGACGCGCTGACGCAGATCCCTGCAACAGAGCTTCCGAAGGAACTGATCCCTTTTGCCAGCTTCAACCGTCACAGGAAAGAAGATCCGTCTGACGATTTCCTGTTCCGCAATGCACCCGCTGTCCTGTATATCACTTCCGATTGGGAGCTGGATGCCGGACTGGCGGCCCAGAACATAGAGCACATGGCCATCGCCCAGGGTCTGGGAGCCCTCTACAACGGCTATCTTCAGCGTATCAGCGATCAGAATGAGAACCTGAAAAAATGGCTTGGCATCGAAGGAGAACACATCAAAGCCTGCATGCTTTTGGGCTACCCGAACATCACCTATGCCCGCACTGCGCCGCGGCGTGAAGCCCGTGTAACCATTCGCTGATAGAAGATAATAAGAAAGGGCAAAGGAAAGGCCGGGAGAATATTGTCTCCCGGCCTTCGTTATGGATACTTATTTATGCTGGTTCTGGTATTCCAGTGCCGCCGCTACAAATCCACGGAACAGAGGATGGGGACGGTTCGGTCTGGATTTCAGCTCCGGATGAGCCTGGGTAGCCAGGAAGAACGGGTGCTCTTTCAGTTCAATCATTTCCACAATTCTTCCATCCGGCGAAATACCGGATAAAGTCATACCTGCCTGTCGCAGCACTTCACGATAATCATTATTGACCTCATAACGATGGCGATGACGCTCATGAATGGTCTCATCACCGTACAGCTCATAAGCTTTTGTATCCTTGTCCAGAATACAGGGATAAGAACCAAGCCGCAGGGTACCACCGATATCCTCGATTCCATCCTGATCCGGCATCAGGTGAATCATCGGGTGTGTGGTATTGGGATCCAGTTCCACACTGTGGGCGTCGTCATATCCGATGACGTGGCGCGCAAATTCTACGATGGCCATCTGCATGCCCAGACACAGGCCCAGGAAAGGAACGTTATTTTCACGCGCATAGCGGATAGCACTGATTTTGCCCTCAATACCACGATCGCCGAAGCCGCCCGGCACCAGAATGCCATCCACATCAGACAGATACTCCGCTGCGTTCGCGTCATTTACCAGCTCGGAGTCCACCCATTTCAGCTCTACTACAGAGTGGCTGGCGATACCGCCGTGCTTCAGGGCCTCCACCACGCTGATGTAAGCATCATGGAGCTGGATATATTTTCCAACGATGGCAATGTGAACCTTGGAAGTCGGATGACGGAGCGCGTCCACCATAGCTGTCCAGTCTGTCAGATCCGGCTCCGGACAGGGCAGATGCAGACATTCACAGGCCACCTGCGCCAGATGCTCCTTTTCCATGGCCAACGGAGCCTCGTAAAGATATTCCACATCCAGGTTCTGAAGTACGTGAGAGCTGGGGACATTACAGAACAGCGCGATCTTGTCCTTCAGATGATTATCCAGCGGATGCTCACTTCGGCAGACCAGGATATCCGGCCAGATACCCATACCCTGCAAATCCTTCACAGAAGCCTGAGTCGGCTTGGTCTTCAGCTCGCCGGAAGCTTTGATATAGGGAATCAGGGTTACATGGATGAGAATGGCATTTTCATGTCCTACGTCATGCTGGAACTGTCGAATGGCCTCCAGGAACGGCTGACTTTCGATATCGCCCACGGTACCGCCTACCTCAATAATGGCAATATGCGTCTCATCCTCATTGAAATTGCGGTAAAAACGGCTCTTGATTTCGTTGGTAATATGGGGGATAACCTGCACTGTGCCTCCGCCGTAATCGCCGCGGCGCTCCTTGTGCAGAACAGACCAGTAGATTTTACCGGTGGTAACGTTCGAATTCTTTGTCAGAGATTCATCAATAAAGCGTTCATAATGACCAAGATCCAGGTCTGTTTCAGCACCGTCGTCAGTCACGAATACCTCGCCGTGCTGAACAGGGTTCATGGTGCCGGGGTCAATGTTGATGTAAGGGTCAAACTTCTGCATAGTCACTTTGTAGCCACGGGCTTTCAGAAGACGTCCCAGAGAAGCTGCTGTGATGCCTTTACCGAGACCGGATACAACACCGCCGGTGACAAAGACGTATTTTACAGGCATGTGCGATTCCTCCTTTTGTTATATTTCATAGTGGGATAATAGGTTTCCAAAAATAACTGATTTATTATACTACTGGAGAATGAAAAAATCCAGATAAAAGGAGCCGAAAAAATTAGGGAAATTTCTGTGATTCAGCAAAAAAACAGCAGGAAGGGAGACAGCTCAACCGCACCACTCGCAAAACCGTTACTGTTCACTTCGTTCTCAGTAACACGCTTCGTGATGCACGGAACCTTGGGCTGAACTTGTTTACAGAAATTTCAGATCTTCCTGTATTGCTTTATCCTTTTCCTGACATTATAATAGAGGTGTTACGTTTGGAAAATAGAGTCTATTTTTCAGAACGTAATCTACAAGGAGGAGAAATATGGAAGAACATAACAATAATTCCAACCGCCCCTCCGGAGGCGGAGATAACAATAAGAATCCGAAGAACCGTCAGAGTATCCTGATGTTTCTCATCATCGCCATGGTAGCGATTCTGTTCTGGAACTACATCGGAAGTATGGGTAACAGCAGCAACACCATCACCTATGACGAGTTCGTACAGATGCTGGACGACGGCAAGGTAGAGAAAGTAGAAATCAACTCCAACAGCCTGAAAATCACAGCCAAGGACAAGGACGCGCTGGGAAGACAGCAGACCTATACCACCGGAATCGTACCGGATTATCAGCTCCAGGAGCGCCTGGAAAAAGCGGGAATCGAATATTCCGCACCCATCGAGGACATGAAAGAGGTTATCCTGTCCGCAGTGATCAACATTATACTGCCGATTTTGTTACTCTGGGGCGCTTTCGCCCTGATTATGCGCAGAATGGGCGGCGGAGGCGGCATGATGGGCATGAACGTCGGCAAGAGCAAAGCCAAGGTTTATATTGAAAAAGACACCGGCGTCACCTTCAAAGACGTAGCCGGCGAAGAAGAAGCGAAAGAATCCTTACAGGAGGTTGTAGACTTCCTGCACAACCCCGGGAAATACGCTCAGATCGGAGCTAAGCTCCCCAAAGGAGCCCTGCTGGTAGGCCCTCCGGGAACCGGAAAAACCCTGCTTGCCAAAGCCGTGGCAGGAGAAGCACATGTGCCGTTCTTCTCCCTGTCCGGATCCGATTTCGTAGAAATGTTCGTCGGCGTGGGAGCATCCCGTGTCCGCGATCTGTTCCAGGAAGCCAAGAAGCATTCCCCCTGCATCATCTTCATTGACGAGATCGATGCCATCGGAAAAAGCCGCGATGGCCGCCTGGGCGGAGGAAACGACGAGCGTGAGCAGACCCTGAACCAGCTCCTTGCGGAAATGGACGGCTTTGACAGTCACACAGCCTGCCTGGTACTGGGAGCGACCAACCGTCCCGAAGTCCTTGACCCCGCGCTTTTGCGTCCGGGCCGCTTTGACCGCCGTATCATCGTAGACCGACCGGACCTGAAGGGACGTGTCGATATTCTGAAGGTTCATTCCAAGAATGTGAAAATGGATGAAACCGTCGATCTGGATGCCATCGCCCTGGCCACCAGCGGAGCCGTAGGATCCGATCTGGCCAATATGATCAACGAGGCGGCCATCCTGGCAGTCAAAAACGGTCGCAAGGCCGTATCCCAGAAAGACCTCTTCGAATCCGTAGAGGTAGTCCTGGTTGGTAAAGAAAAGAAAGACCGCATCATGAGCAAAGAAGAGCGCCGCATCGTATCCTACCACGAAGTGGGACACGCCCTGGTCAGCGCCCTTCAGAAAGATGCCGAGCCCGTTCAGAAAATCACCATCGTACCCCGTACCATGGGAGCCCTGGGCTATGTGATGCAGGTACCTGAAGAAGAAAAATACCTGAACACCAAAAAAGAAATCGACGCCATGTTGGTAGGCCTCCTGGCAGGCCGCGCCGCCGAAGAAATCGTCTTCGACACCGTCACCACCGGCGCCGCCAACGACATCGAAAAAGCCACCCGCCTGGCCAGAGCCATGGTCACCCAGTACGGCATGTCCGAGAAATTCGGTCTCATGGGTCTGGAAGTCCAGGAAAATGAATACCTGAACGGTCGCACCGTCATGAACTGCGGCGACGCCACCGCAGCCGAGGTAGACACCGAAGTCATGAAGATCCTGAAAGCTTCCTATGAGGAAGCGAAGCGCCTCCTCAGCGAAAACCGTGAGGTCATGGACAAGATCGCCGACTTCCTGATCCAGAAAGAAACGATCACCGGTAAGGAATTCATGAAGATCTTCCGTGAGGTCAAAGGTCTTCCGGATCCGGACGACGCTTCCAAAGCGCCTTCCACCAAAGACGCCGAAGTCGGGGAGCGCAGCGATGCCGACTCAGCACAGCCTGCGGAGGCTCCGCAGGAGCCGACCGCGTCCTCGTTAAGCAGCGAGGAGGCCGGTGCTCCGACCACCACATCGAACAACGAATCAGAAGCATAACGTAACACCTTTCAAAGACAGGCCTGGGCGGAAAAATACATTTCCTAAGGAGCCCCTGATGTGGGGCGAACGGGGAAAAGTATTTTTCCGTCCAGGCCGTCCGTATAAAAGGAGTCCTACCCCATGCAATTCAACATCGAAGAAGAACTGAAAAAACTCCCCGCCAAACCAGGCGTCTACCTCATGCACGATGAGAAAGACGCGATCATCTATGTTGGCAAAGCCATCTCCCTGAAAAACCGCGTCCGCCAATACTTCCAGACGAGCCGCAACAAAGGTCCCAAGATCGAGCAAATGGTTACCCACATCGCCCGCTTCGAATATATCATCACCGATTCCGAGCTGGAAGCCTTAGTATTGGAATGCAACCTGATCAAAGAGCATCGTCCCAAATACAACACCATGCTTATGGATGACAAAACCTACCCCTATATCAAGGTTACAACCAACGAGCTCTACCCCCGCGTCCTGTTTTCACGCATGCTGAAAAAGGATAAAGCCAAATACTATGGCCCCTACACCAGCGCCGGAGCAGTCAAGGACACCATCGAACTGATCCATAAGCTGTACAAGATCCGCACCTGCCACCGGGTACTTCCCAGAGACATCGGCAAAGACCGACCCTGTCTCAACTACCACATCCACCAGTGTGACGCTCCCTGCCAGGGCTATATTTCACAGGAAGAATATGGGAAAAATGTTGCCAAAGTCCTGGACTTTCTGAATGGAAACTATGCGCCCCTTTTGAAAGAACTGGAAGAAAAAATGCAGGCCGCTTCAGACGCCATGGAATTCGAAAAAGCTATCGAATACCGGGATCTTCTGAACAGCGTTAAACAGATCGCCCAAAAGCAGAAAATCACTAACAGCGATATGGAAGACAAGGACATCATTGCCATGTCCGCCGATGGCTGGGACGCCGTGGTTCAGGTTTTCTTTATCCGGGATGGCCGTCTGATAGGACGGGATCATTTCTACCTGAAAACCTACGACGGCGAACCCAAAAGCGCCATTCTCGGCAGCTTCATCAAGCAGTTTTACGCCGGAACCCCGTATATTCCCCGGGAGCTGATGCTGGAATGTGAGGTCGAAGATCATGAACTCATCGAACAATGGCTGACTGCCCGCAAGGGCCACCGGGTGCGTTTACGCGTCCCCAAAATCGGTGAAAAAGAAAAACTGGTGGAGTTGGCCAAAAAGAACGCAAGCCTTGTCCTGAGCCAGGATCGGGAGCGTATCAAGCGGGAAGAAGGCCGTACCATCGGAGCCATGAAAGAGATCGCTGACATCCTGGGCATGCATGGGATCCAACGCATTGAAGCCTTCGATATCTCCAACACCAACGGCTTCGAAGCTGTCGGTTCCATGATCGTCTACGACCATGGCAAGCCCAAACGCAGCGACTACCGCAAATTTAAAATCCGCACCGTCAAAGGTCCCGACGACTATGCCAGCATGCGTGAGATTCTGACCCGTCGTTTCACCCACGGTATGGAAGAAAGCCGGGAGTTGAAAGAAAAAGATATGCCCGAAGAAATGGGCAGCTTCACGAAATTTCCGGATCTGTTGATGATGGACGGAGGCCGGGGGCAGGTCAACATTGCCCTGCAGGTACTGGATGAGCTGGGCCTGGACATTCCGGTCTGCGGTATGGTCAAGGATGATAACCACCGCACCCGCGGTCTCTATTACAATAATGTAGAGCTGCCCATTGACCGCAGCTCCGAAGGCTTCCGGCTGATTACCCGCATCCAGGACGAAGCTCACCGCTTCGCCATTGAGTACCACCGTTCCCTTCGAAGCAAAGAACAGGTACATTCCGTCCTGGATGACATCGAGGGTATCGGACCGGCCAGAAGAAAGGCACTGATGCGCCATTTCCAGTCGCTGGAAGCCATACGGGAGGCCGATGTGGAAACCCTGGCAGACGTTCCGTCCATGAATCGGGCGGCGGCGGAAAAAGTATGGAAATTCTTTCATTGAAATAACAGAAAAAATTGCCCATTGAGATGAAGGATATGCCTTGTCCCCTCAGGCAACAGTGTGATAAAATAGAGACAACATCCGTGACAGGACATTTCGTATAAAAAATGAAAAATAAAGAAGAGAGAGGAAACAAACATGGGAAGTGTACAAAATGTAGACATGACGTTGATGGTAGAGAAGCTGAAGCTGAAAAATCTGACGCCGGATATCGATCTGACCGGTATGAAGCTGTCGTCTCCGGAGATTAACCGCCCGGCCATTCAGCTGTCCGGTTATTTCGCGCATTTCGCTACCGAGCGTGTGCAGATTCTGGGATATGTGGAATACACTTATCTGCAGAGCAGAAGCGACGAGGAAAAAAAGCCGATTTATGAGAAGTTTTTCTCCAGCAATATTCCCTGCGTTGTCTACACCTCCCGCACCGAGCCGGAGCCCTATGCGTTGGAAATGGCCAACAAGTACAATGTACCGGTCTTTTATTCGGATAAAAAGACATCGAACTTCATGGCGGCTATCATCGGCTGGCTGAATGTCCAGCTGGCGCCCCGAATCTCCATCCATGGCGTGCTGGTAGACGTATACGGCGAGGGCGTGCTGATTATGGGCGAGAGCGGTATCGGTAAGAGTGAGGCTGCACTGGAGCTGATTAAGCGTGGTCACCGTCTGGTTACCGACGACGTGGTAGAGATTCACAAGGTCAGCGACGATACCCTGGTGGGCCGTTCCCCGGAGATTACCAAGCACTTCATTGAGCTGCGCGGCATCGGTATTGTGGATGTAAAGACACTGTTCGGTGTGGAGTGCGTCAAGGAGACCCAGACCATTGACATGGTCATCAAGCTGGAAGACTGGGATAAGGACAAGGAGTACGACCGTCTGGGACTGACCGAGGAGTATACAGAATTCCTGGGCAATAAGGTGGTCTGCCATTCCCTGCCCATCCGTCCGGGCCGGAACCTGGCTATTATCGTAGAGACTGCGGCAGTTAATAACCGTCAGAAGAAGATGGGTTACAACGCGGCGCAGGAATTGTACCGTCGTGTGCAGGAAAGCATGACAAGAAAGAATTAAAAGGATACTGGGGGATATAGGATATGAAAAAATATTGTTTTGGAGCTGATATCGGCGGAACAACCATGAAGCTGGGACTCTTTGACGCGGATGGCATGGTTCTGGATAAATGGGAGGTGCCGACCCACACAGAAAATGAGGGCGAAGCGATTCTGCCGGATCTGGCAAAGACCATTTTGGATAAGATAGAAGAGAAAAAGCTGAACAAAGAAGAAATCGCGGGTATCGGCGTAGATGTACCGGGACCGGTAGCTGCGGACGGCAGTGTTCCGCATACTGCCAATCTGGGCTGGGGCTACAAGGCTGTTACAAAAGAACTGACAGAGCTTACCGGACTGCCCTGCAAGGCAGGCAATGACGCCAACGTGGCAGCCCTCGGCGAAATGTGGCTGGGTGGTGGAAAAGGGCACCGGGACGTGCTGATGATTACCCTGGGCACCGGTGTCGGCGGCGGTATCGTCATCGACGGACAGATTCTGGTGGGAGCCCACGGGGCAGGCGGCGAGATCGGTCATATCCATGTAAAGGACGGCGAGGAGAACTGCTGTGGCTGCGGCAACAAGGGCTGTCTGGAGCAGTATGCGTCCGCTACCGGTATTGCGCGCCTGGAGCGGGAGTGGCTGGAAAAGAGCGACGAGCCTTCTATTCTGCGCGACCATGAAATCAGCGCCAAGTCCGTCTTTGATGCAGTGAAAGAGGATGATGATCTGGCCAAGAAGATCGCGGATGAATTCGGCGATTACCTGGGCAAGGCGATTGCTTCCATGACTGCGATTCTGGATCCGGAAGTCATCGTTATCGGCGGCGGCGTCTCCAAAGCAGGTTCGATTCTGCTGGATTATGTGCGCAAGCACTACCAGCCGGTAGCATATAAGTCTACCCGTGAGACTGCCTTCGCTCTGGCGGAGTTGGGCAACGACGCAGGCATCTATGGCTGCGCCAAGCTGATATTAGGATAGGCGAAAGACGGCATATTTCGACTGCTTTTGTGCAAATTACAGAAAATGCAGCAGAAATTACCGATATTTTTCGACGGCAGAAGGTATTGACTTTTGCGGATTCCCGTAGTAGAATCATCTCAACAAAAGATAATACATATTGAAAAACTAATGATAACAAAGGCGTTACCAATTCCCGTGGTAACGCCTTTTTTCTATATTTCAGGGCACCAGGCCCTATCTCTCCCTTTTATTTTATTCGACCTTGCGGTTGCGCTCTCCCGGCGCAGCCGGACAAGTCGAATACCAAAAGAATAAAAAGTTCAAAAAATTCATAAAAGTCGTGCTCTTGCTGTGTCAGGAGCGGCTTTTTTGCGTTGAATTGTATTTTGTGGGAAACATTCCGAAAAAAAAGAAAATGTGAATTGACAGAAGTTGTAAACTATGACAATATATTAACGAAAAGTTCATAAAGTCGGCAAATGCCGCGCAAAAGATAAGTTTGAGCGAAGGTTCAATTAAAAGGGAATCCGGTGAGAATCCGGAGCGATCCCGTCACTGTGATAGCCAGTCCAAAGCAAGATGCCACTGGAAGAGATTCTGGGAAGGCGCCGCGGGCGTTCACGCTTAAGTCAGGAGACCTGCTTATTTTTAGATTTATAAAAGAGAGAGTTCTTGCGGAAGACAGGATAATTCTTACTTGAGGGCGATGCTTTTCCTTTAAAAGGCAGGGATAAGCGTGCGCTTTTTTGGTGAGTAACAAGTCGGATGCGAATCCGGCTTTTTTTATGCAGAAAAGAGATGGAGGAAGCTTTTCTCAATCGTAAAGGATGCGCTGACAGGAGAACAAAGAAAACAGTCAACAAAGCAGAAAAAGAAAGGAAACGCTAATGAGAATCGCAAAGAAATGTATCACCATGTCACTGGCTGCAGCACTGCTGCTGTCCGGCTGCGGCGGAAGCGGAAGCAATTCCAGCTCCAGCGCAAGCAACTCTGATAAAAAGGTTCTGACCTTCGGATGTCAGATGTACACCGACGGTATCGTGAACACCGTAACCGACGAGAACGGCGGCTGGAACGCCATGCGTTATGGTATTACGGAAGGCCTGTTCAAGTTCAATGACAGCATGGAAGTAGAGCCCTGGCTGGCAGACAGCTATACGGTCAACGACGAGCATACCGAGTGGGTCATCACTCTGAAGGACGGCATCAAGTTCTCCGATGGCTGTGATCTGACGCCGACCAAGGTAAAAGAGTATTTCGAGTACCTGAAGGAGATGGGACCCAGCGGTTCCGCAAAGCCCCAGAAGTACCTGGAGTTCGAGGCAACCATCATCGCGGATGATGAGGCCAATACCCTGACCATCCAGACCACTCAGCCCTACGCGAACCTGCCGGGACAGCTGGCACATCCGACCATGGCCATCGTCGATGTGGCAGATACCGAGAACTTCGACAACGGCACCATCGGTACCGGCCCGTATATGATCGAGAAATTCAACGGTGTAGGTGTAGGCTACGATCTGGCAGCAAACCCGAACTATCGTGAGGAAGTTCCCTATGATGAAGTAAAGCTGATGTACATGGGCGACGCTTCCGCGAAGACCATGGCTCTGCAGAGCGGTCAGGTAGACCTGGTAGAGAACATCACGAACGTATCCGATATCCAGGATTTCAAGGATAACCCGGATTTCACCGTAGATATCGCTTCCGGTGTACGCTGCGGCTTCAGCTGGATGAACTTCGACGGCGTGTTGGGCAATAAGACTCTGCGTCAGGCTATCCTGATGGGTATCGACTATGACACCATCTGCCATTCCAAGACCATCGGTGACCTGTACACACCGGGCTTCTCCGTACTGCCCTCCACTCTGACCTACGGTTATGAGAAGCTGAACAACCCGTATCAGTACGATCCGGAAGGCGCTAAGAAGCTCCTGGACGACGCTGGTATCGTAGATACCGACGGCGACGGCATCCGTGAGATCGACGGACAGAACATCAACCTGCACTATGTATCTTACGAGAACCGTCTGCTGAACGACTTCTCGAATGCGCATATCCAGTACCTGGCTGAGATTGGCATCGGCTGCACCGCAGACTACGGCAGCTCCGACGACCAGTGGAGTAAGCTGGCAGCAGGCGACTACGACTTCAATAACAATAACTGGATTACCGTAGGTACCGGCGACCCGTACGCTTACATGGCAAACTGGGCTACCGACACCACCTACTGCGGATATTCCAATCCGGAGTACGACGCTCTGTTCGAGGAGCTGAAGAGCGAGATGGACCAGGATAAGCGTGAGGATCTGATTTTCCAGATGCAGCAGATTCTGGTAGATGACGCAGCAGTCCTGATTGACGGCTACTACAACTCTTCCATGATTTACTCCAAGAATGTAGGCTATGCGCACATTCACACAGCAGATTACTACTGGCTGACCACTGAGATTACTCCGGCTGAGTAATCGGTAGTTCTCTATTAACCATACAGGCTGCCCCCATCCGGCCCCGCAGAGGTGGTTTCGGGTGAGGGCAGCTTCATTTTTCAGCAAAGGAGCGAGAATTTTGAATAAAAAGCAGATCTTCCGTCGATTGGCACAGATTGTCATCGTGCTGATCGGTATCAGTTTTATCACGTTCCTGCTGACCTATCTGTCTCCCGGCGACCCGGTTCGGAATATGTTCTCTGCGACCGGTGTGATGCCCACGGAGGAACTGGTACAGCAGACCCGGGATGAGCTGGGACTTAACGATCCCTTCCTGACACAGTATGTGCGCTGGCTGACCAACTGTCTGCGCGGAGATTTCGGTAAATCCTACAGCCTGAATAAGCCTGTGGTAGAGCTTCTGGCAGCACGTCTTCTGCCGACCCTGAAGCTGACGCTCATGTCTCTGATTTTAATGCTGGTTCTGGCAGTGCCCCTGGGAGTGGCTTCCGCCCTGCATAAGGACGGTTTCATTGATTATGTCTGTCGTGCAGTGACCTTTGTGGGCTGCGCCATGCCAAACTTCTGGGTGGGACTTCTTCTGATGCTGTTACTTTGCGTAAAGATCCAGATTTTCCCTGTTATTGCTTCGGGTGGTGATTTCAAGAGCCTGTTCCTGCCGGCCCTGACCCTGGCCATCGCCATGGCGTCCAAGTATACCAGACAGGTACGTACCGCCGTGCTGGAGGAGCTGAGCCAGGACTATGTCATCGGCGCGGAGGCCCGAGGCGTCAAGCGCTCTACCATTATCTGGAAAAATGTATTTCCGAATGCCCTTCTGCCCCTGATTACCATGCTGGGTCTCTCCATCGGAAGCCTGCTTGGCGGTACCAGCGTGGTAGAGGTGATCTTTTCCTACCCGGGCCTGGGCAATCTGGCAGTGACTGCCATCACATCCAGCGACTATAACCTGATTCAGGGCTATGTGCTGTGGATGGCGCTGATTTACATGGTCATCAATCTGATTGTGGATGCATCCTATATCTATATCGATCCCCGGATGCGCCTGAAGAGGTAAGCATATGAAAAAGACGTTAAAATTTCTTCGTGAACATAAACAGTTTACATTTTTTGCTTTTCTGGCGATCCTGATCATTCTGGCGGCAATCTTCGCTCCGCTTTTGACCGGCGGCGTGGATCCGCTGAAGGGTTCCCTGACGGATGCGCTGGAGGCGCCCAGCAAGGCGCATATTTTCGGCACCGATAAGATGGGCCGCGATATCTATACCCGTGTCATCTACGGAGCGCGGGCATCCCTGACCTCTACCTTCGGCGTTGTCCTTCTGATTTTCCTGGTGGGAAGTGTCGTAGGCGTCATCGCCGGTTACTTCGGCGGCGTGGTAGACGCGGTTCTGATGCGTATCGCTGATATGATGCTGGCTTTCCCGGGTCTGGTACTGGCACTGGCTGTAGCAGGCGTCATGGGCGCCAGCATCCGGAACGCTATTATCGCTATCGTGGCGGTCAACTGGACCAAGTATGCCCGTTTGGCACGAAGCCTGGTGATGAAGATCCGCGACCGTGATTATGTATCCGCAGCCGTGGTAACAGGTTCTAAGACCCCGTACATGCTGCTCCGCTACATGCTGCCGAACGCTCTGCCGACCCTGATCATCACGGCGGCCACAGACGTGGGAGGCATGATGCTGGAGATCGCGGCGCTGTCCTTCTTAGGCTTTGGAGCAAAGCCGCCCACACCGGAGTGGGGCTATATGCTGAACGAGGGCCGTGCGTGTATGCAGTCCGCGCCTTGGATGATGCTGTATCCGGGTCTTGCGATCTTTATTGTAGTCGTTGTATTTAACATGCTGGGCGATTCCCTTCGGGATATCCTGGATCCGAGATCAGAGTAGGAGGCGGGAACATGCTGAAAATTGATAACGTAACGATTTCTTATAAGAAGGTTCCCACTGTCGTAGATTTCAGTCTGGATATGAAGCCGGGCCAGATTGTCAGCCTGGTGGGCGAGAGCGGCAGCGGTAAGACCACGGTTATCCGCGCGGTGCTGGGTCTTCTGGCAGGCGGCGGAGCTGTCACCAAGGGCGACATTCTCTTTGACGGAGAGTCCCTGCTTTCCAGGACGCCGGAGCAGTGGCGGGCTTTGCGCGGCAGTGATATTTCCATGATTTTCCAGGACAGCGGAGCCATGATGAATCCCACCCGGAAAATCGGAGCGGTGTTCACCGAGTACCTGCAGACCCATGAAAAGATTTCCAAAAAGGACGCCTGGGCCAAGGGAGAGGAGATGCTGGGCAAAATGCGTCTGCCAAGCCCCGATAATATCATGCGTTCCTATCCGTTCCAGCTGTCCGGCGGTATGCGTCAGCGTGTGGGTATCGCCATGGGTATGACCTATCAGCCCAGACTTTTGCTGGCCGACGAGCCCACTTCCGCACTGGATGTAACCACCCAGGCACAGATTGTGCGCCAGATGATGGAGCTTCGTGACACCTACGGCACCGGCATCATCGTCGTGACCCATAACCTGGGCGTGGCGGCTTATATGTCGGATTACATCGTGGTGATGAAAAATGGACACATCGAGGATCAGGGTGATCGGGCTCATATCCTGCATCATTCTGAGAACGAGTACACCCGCAGCCTCTTAAGCGCGGTACCTTCTATGGGAGGGGAAAAATATGTGTGAAAATAACGAAGTGATTCTGGAAGCCAGACATATCACCAGACGCTTTCCCGCGTCCGGCGGACGGACTCTGGTAGCCAATAATGATATCAATCTGAAATTCTATAAAGGAAAGACCTTAGGCCTGGTCGGCGAGTCCGGCTGTGGAAAGTCCACCTTCATGCGCTTCCTGGTATCCCTGGATACGCCGTCCGAGGGCGAGATTCTCTACCGCGGCAAGGATATCACGAAGCTTACGGGCGAGGAGCTGCGCCAGAACCGGCAGCACATCCAGATGGTATTTCAGGATCCCACCTCTTCCTTCAACCCGAAGATGCGGATCCGGGACATCGTATGCGAGCCCCTTCTGAACTTCGGACGGATTACCAAGAAGGAAAAGGACGCGGCCTGCCGCCGTCTGCTGGAAATGGTAGAGCTGCCAGGTGATTTCGCGGACCGTTATCCCCACAATATGTCCGGTGGACAGAGACAGCGTGTGGCCATCGCCCGCGCATTGGCTCTGGAGCCGGAGATCCTGATTCTCGATGAGGCGACCTCCGCCTTGGACGTGTCCGTGCAGAAGACCATCATCGAGCTGGTGGTGAAGCTCCAGAAGGAGAAGAATATTACCATCGGTTTCATCTGTCATGACATCTCCCTGATTCAGTCCTGCGCCCATGAGGTGGCAGTTATGTATCTGGGCAATGTGGTGGAGGTGCTTCCGGCGGAGGATCTGGCGAAGAACGCGAAGCATCCCTATACGAGAGCGCTGATCGGTTCTATCTTTGATATTGGCATGGATTTCTCCAGGCCCATCGAGAGCATCGAGGGCGAGGCTCCGAGCCCCCTGGATGTACCGGCAGGCTGCCCCTTCCGGGGACGCTGCCCGCAGGCGACTGCGCGCTGCGCGGAGGAACAGCCAAAGCTTCGGACGGTGGGAACGGACCACGAGGTGGCCTGCCATCTGTTTGATGAGGAGGAAAAACAGTGAAAAAAGCGTTAAAAATCATTTGTCTCCTTGCGCTGGTTGTGGCGTTTACCGCTACGGCGGCCTGCGCCGACAAGCAGGAGGAGACCCAGGTACATAAGATTGGCGTAGTAGTCTACGATCTGCAGGACGAGCAGGTACAGGCATTCCGGGAATACCTGGAGGGCTATATCGCAGAGAACTTTACAGATGTGGACTTCCTGTATTCGCCGGGCGTCACCACAGAGGAAGAGGAGCTTGCGTTCCTTCAGAGCGCCATCGATGAGGGCGTAGAAGGATTTCTGGCCTTCAATAGCTTCGATTTGGAGACAGAGCTCAAGCTGTGCGCGGATAACGGCGTCTACTTTATCCGTCCGTCCAGTACCACAGCGCCGGAGGAGTTTGAGAAGGTAGCGGATAATCCCTATTTCCTGGGCTATTTCGGACCGGGCGATGAGATGGAGTATCAGGCCGGTTATGATATGGGAAGCTATTTTGCGGAGCAGCGGACCGGCGACAGCTACTTTCTGGTAAGCGGCGGCGCGGGCTTCCAAAATGTCATGCATTCCGAGCGTACCATCGGAGTTCTGGACGCCCTGCAGGAGAACTACGGCGTACAGTTTGATCAGACCAGTGAGGAGCTGGCGGCAACCCAGGAACCGCTGCATGTGCAGGCGGGCGATCTGAAGGTGTGTATTTTCCCGGGCTATATCAGTGTGGATGAGATAGGTCAGCAGGCCGTGGCAGAGTTCCAGGCCGATAAGGCGGACGTGGTTCTGAGTGTCATTCCGCTGCAGACCATCGCGGATTCCCTGGGTGACGCGGACTTCGGTATCATCGACTGCTACACCGCCCAGAACGGCGAGCTGTTCAAGAACGGCCACCTGAAATATCTGTGCGGCAAATATGAGTCTATCATCGGACCGGCCTTTGCGGCCCTTTACAATGCCATCGGCGGCTACGGCGATGAGTTCCGTGAGGACGGTAAGGCCTTTGCTATTCAGCAGGGCTTCTGGACCTCCACGACTTACGCGGATTTCCAGAAAAAGTACGCGTTGTCTTCTGGCATTGCGCTGAACGCCTACAGCTATGAGGATCTGCTGGAAGTATGTAAGGCCCATAATCCGAAGGCGACCCTCGATGACCTGAAGGCCCTGGCGGCTGCGTGGGATTTTGATTCTGCGGTACAGAGAAGAAAATAGGAAATAAGGACTTATGAAAGAACACACTCTTACCAGTGGAAGTATCAGTAAAGGACTCCTGTATTTTGTGCTGCCCATCATCGTGGGCAGCCTGGTACAGCAGTTATATGTGACAGTGGACGCCATCGTGGTGGGACAGTTCACCGGACAGCTGGGACTGGCGGCCATCGATTCGGTCCATACTCTGTTTAAATTTCCGATTAATTTTATGAATGGTCTGGCCTCCGGGGCTACGATCCTGATTTCCCGCTGTTTCGGCTCCGGCAATGAGAAGGAGATGCACTGCTCCATCCGGACCGCCTGCACCGTGGCTGTGCTGCTGGGTATCGTATGCTCTATCGGCGGCGTACTTCTGACGCCGGGTATGCTGAACCTGCTGGCAGTGCCTGCAGAGGTCTACGGAAGATCCGCGGCCTATACCAGGATTTATTTCGCAGGTATCTGGTCCATGGTGCTCTACAATATGGCGGCGGGCGTGCTCCGGGCAAATGGTGATTCCAGAAGCCCTCTATATGTGCTGATCTGCTGCGCAGTAGTCAATATCGCGGGCGATTTGCTGCTGGTGGGCGGTCTGCATCTGGGCGTCTCCGGCGCAGCTTTGGCCACGGTGGCGTCTCAGATCGTCAGCGTGGTGATTACCTTTGGCATGCTGAAGAGAAAGCTTCACATGGAAAAAGGGGAGAAGCCTCTGTGGTGGCCCCATTTCTGCGCGGAGCATATGTCCCAGATGTTACGGCTTGGTATGCCGCTGGCCCTGCAGTCCATGCTGTTCCCCATCGCGAACACCATCGTGCAGGCAGGTGTCAATACCATGGGTACCAGTCAGATCGCGGCCTGGGGCATCTGTGATAAGCTGAACATGCTCATCTGGCTCGTGTCGGATTCCATGGGACCGGTGCTGACCACCTTTACAGCCCAGAATCTGGGCGCAAAGAATCACCATCGGCTCAAGGCAGGCGTAGCCACCGGAACGGTCATGTCGGTGGGCGTGGTGGCGCTGATAAGCGCAGTGCTGTTCGTGGGAGCAGGTTTCATGACGCCCTGGTTCGTATCCGCACAGGATGCGGTGAAACTGGCCCCGCTGGTCAGCACCTATGTCCGGATGATGGCTCCGTTCTTCATCTTCTATGCCATCGCCGAGGCCTTGGCGGGAGCCTGCTGCGGCACTGGCGACACCCTGAAGCCCATGGTGACCACCCTGGTATTCATCTGTCTGCTTCGTGTCATTGGCATCCTGTTTGTCCTGCCGGTCTATGAGACCATGGAGTGCATCGTGGCCATCTACATCGCTTCCTGGATTGCGGCGGGCGTGGCTTTCCTGGTGCTTTGGGACTGGGATATAAGAAAGATTTTGAAAAAATAAGATTCGGAATAAAAAGATAGAGTAAGTGTGGTGCCTCTGACCTTGTGTCAGGGGCGTTTTCGTTTCTTTCCCGGTTGTGTTCTTCCGGCATTATTGCTATAATAAAAACAATATGCAAGAAAATATGAATTAAAGGATCGTTTAAACATATGAAAAAGCTTACGAAAGAAAACTGGATGGAGATCGCCTTCTTTGCCTTTATCCTGCTGGTCTTTACTGCCTGGGCCTGGATTCTGCCCTTCAACGAGGGGCCGGATGAATATATGCGTTCCCGCATCGTGGATTATATCGTGGAATACGGCAAGCTGCCTACCGGCTATCAGCAGGAGATTATGGACTACTCATGGGGCTTCACCTATGGTTTCCGGCCTATCCTTCCCCAGATGGCAGAGGCTGTCCTGGTGCGCGTGGCCATGCTCTGGACAAAAGACGCTTTTTCCCTGATCTTCGCGGGCCGTCTGGTCAGCGTAATCTGCGGCATGGTTTTCGCAGGTTACGTTCGGGCCATTTCCAAGAAGCTCTTTGACCGGGCGAATATGCAGTGGCTGTTTACATTGCTGACAGTCTGTCTTCCCCAGGCGTGCTTTCTGTTTACGTATCTGAATTGTGATTCCATGGCGCTGATGGCGTCGGCCATGATTTTATGGTATATGATAAAAGGGATGGAAGAACGGTTTCCTGTAAAAAATTGTATCTGGATTGCAGTATCCTGTTCTGTCTGCATCCTGTCCTATTACAATGCCTACGGCTTCCTGATCACAGCCGCGCTTATTTACCTGGGCTGCCATTTGAAATGGAGCCGTGAGGCAGCGAATCCGAAGGAGAAAAAAGAAATCTGGAAGGTTTTCTGGAAAAAAGGTTTTCTGATTCTGGGGATTGTTCTGATTCTGGCGGGCTGGTGGTTTGTGCGGAATTATTTTCTGTATGACGGGGATATTCTGGGACTGAAGACCCAGGATCAGTACGCAGAGCATTACGCCATGGATATTCTGAAGCCGTCGAACCGGCAGAACTATCGGAATCAGGGATATTCCATGGCCTATATGCTGTTTCATTCCGACTGGGTTATCTCTGTCATAAAGAGTTTTATCGGTGTATTGGGGCCTCTGTGGTACGCTCTCCGTTGGTGGATGTACGTAGGTTACGCACTGATTTTCGCTGCGGGAATTCTGGGAATACTGGCCGAGGCTGTGGGAAAATGCCGCAGCCGGAGAAAGAAAAGCCCGGCGGATCCGGAGCGCCTGTTCTGGCATCTGGGATTACTGGTAGCGATTCTGGTGCCGAATGTGCTGAATTTCTGGTACTCCTACGCGACGGATTATCAGCCCCAGGGTCGCTATAGTATGCCTATGCTGGTTCCGCTCATGTACTATATTGTCCGGGGTGTAAGCTTCTGGATAAAATGGCTGGAGCAGCGGGCCAGAGAGGCGGTGCGCCGCGTTCCGTCTGTCCTGGTGACGCTTACGTGTCTGTGGATCGCAGGCTGCGCCCTGTTCTGCGTGGTGAAAATTATGTGGCCTGCCTATAAAGATGTGGAGGATAAATCTGTGGTGAAGGTCTACACCATGGAAGAGCTCTACGGGGATGACTGGGAAGAAAAGACAGATAATTAAAAAAGCCCCTGAAAAGGGAGGATGCCAGGCAGCTGCTCTGCCTGGCATTTATTATGAAAAAGTTTATTCAAAATAAGGTAATAAGCGTTTATTAAGTATTTCTTTATCTTATGTTGTTATTATATGGGCGGAAAATGAATGTGATATGAGCACTAATTGAACGATTTTTAAAAGAAATATGAATAAAATATGAACGTGAAACAGGGATCGCGACAGACGAGAAGCAGAAGCTTGTGCGTAAATTTGTGAAAAAACTAAAAATTTTATAAAAATTTCGTGAATAATTTTGGATAATCTTAACATTGACAGTTTCTGGAATGTTTGATTATAATATTGCTCATATCAAAGGAGATTTGGAAGCGGAAATTCCGCGAGCCGGGTCTCCTTTTTTTATACCGTTCTGCAGGGAATGTATTACAACTCCGGAGCCCTTCAGAATAATCTGTAAGAAAGAGGAGGAAGTGTTATGACCCAGGAAATTTTAAGCGCAATCGACGGTCAGTTATTTGCCGTCTGGTTCCTGATAGGAGCCGCACTGGTATTCTGGATGCAGGCAGGCTTTGCCATGGTGGAGGCAGGGTTTACCAGAGCCAAGAACACCGGTAATATCCTGATGAAAAACCTGATGGACTTTTGTATCGGTACAGTTGTATTTATTCTGATTGGATTCGGGCTGCTGCTCGGCGAGGATGTGGTAGGACTCATCGGAAAGCCCGGCTTTGATATTTTTACCGCATATGAGAATTTTGATTATTCCAATTTCGTATTCAACCTGGTATTCTGTGCGACCACAGCGACCATCGTATCCGGCGCTATGGCAGAGCGTACGAAGTTCTTGTCCTACTGTGTATACTCCGGCATCATTTCCGCACTGGTGTATCCGATTGAAGCGCACTGGATCTGGGGCGGCGGCTGGCTCTCCCAGCTTGGCTTCCATGATTTCGCAGGCTCCTGTGCCATCCACATGGTGGGCGGTCTCAGCGCTCTGATTGGCGCGAAAATCCTTGGACCCCGTATTGGAAAATTTGTAAAAGATAAAGACGGCAAGATTACAAGGGTAAACGCGTTCCCCGGACACAATCTGCCCCTTGGCTGCCTCGGCTGCTTCATCCTGTGGCTGGGCTGGTACGGCTTCAACGGCGCTGCCTGCACCAGCGTAGAGCAGCTGGGAAGTGTATTTCTTACCACAACGGTCGCACCGGCTGTGGCAACCGTCGTATGTATGGTGTTTACCTGGGTTCGCTATGGTAAGCCCGATGTATCCATGTGTCTGAACGCTTCCCTGGCAGGTCTGGTAGCCATTACAGCTCCCTGTGACGTGACAGACTGCTTCGGCGCTATCGTCATCGGTGCAGTAGCCGGCGTCCTGGTGGTCTTCGGCGTATGGTTCCTGGATTATGTACTTCGCGTAGACGATCCTGTCGGCGCGGTAGCCGTTCACTTCATGAATGGTATGTGGGGAACTATCGCAGTCGGTCTGTTCGCCACTACCAGCGCTCCGGGAAATGATACCCTGACCGGTCTCTTCTACGGCGGCGGCTTCACACTCCTTGGAAAACAGCTTCTCGGTATGTTCTCCGTCCTGGCATGGACCGCAGTTACCATGACGCTGGTATTCTTCTTCATCAAGGCAGTCTTTGGACTTCGTGTCAGCGAGGAAGAGGAGATTGTGGGTCTGGATTCCATGGAACATGGACTTCCGTCCGCATACGCAGGCTTCAGTATCATGGATATCTCCAACACCATGACTATGGAGGTCAACGAAAATACAAACCTGGGCGTGGGCGAGTACGAGGCGGCTTCCGAAGCTCAGAAGAACGCGGCGGTCAAGGTGGTACAGACTCCCGTGTCTGCGACAGGTATTTACAAGGTATCTATCATCGCAAAGCTGTCCCGGTATGATCAGTTGAAGAAAGCCATGAACGACATCGGCGTGACAGGCATGACTGTGACACAGGTTATGGGCTGCGGCATCCAGAAGGGCGCTGGCGAGAAATACCGTGGCGTCGAGATGGACGCAACCCTGCTTCCCAAGGTCAAGGTCGAGGTCATCGTCGGCAGCATCCCGGTGGATACAGTCATCGAGGCGGCCAAGAAAGCCCTGTACACCGGTCACATCGGAGACGGCAAGATCTTTGTATACAATGTGGATAAGGTGGTCAAGGTCCGCACCGGCGAGGTGGATATGGATGCCCTGCAGGATGTAGAATAGGACAATAAAATAAGAAAAGCTATGAACCATACTGCTAAAAGAATGGTTCATAGCTTTTTTTCATTTATCTCATTTCTTATCTTAAGCTCTTAAGCCTTCTTAAATCCCGCTCTCTTTCTCAGGGTCGGATCCAGGATCTTCTTACGGATTCGAAGGGACTTCGGTGTAATCTCCAGCAGCTCGTCCGTGTCGATGAACTCCAGGCACTGCTCCAGGCTTAAGACTCTCGGGGTGGTCAGCTTCAGTGCCTCGTCGGCGCTGGAGGAACGGGTGTTGGTCAGCTTCTTGGTCTTGCAGACATTCAGCTCGATGTCCTCCGCCTTGCCATTCTGGCCGATGATCATGCCGGCGTAAACCTTCTCGCCCGGTCCGATGAACAGGGTACCGCGCTCCTGGGCATTGAACAGACCGTAGGTAATCGCTTCTCCGGCCTCAAAGGCAATCAGGGATCCCTGCTTCCGGTACTGAATATCTCCCTTGTACGGGCCATAGTTCTCAAAAATAGTGTTCAGCACGCCGGTTCCCTTGGTGTCGGTCATGAACTCGCCTCTGTATCCGATGAGGCCTCTGGCCGGAATCAGGAACTCCAGACGGGTGGAACCGGAGCCATTGCTGTGCATATTGATAAGCTCACCTTTCCGCTCGCCCAGCTTCTGGATAACATTTCCCGCGTACTCGTCATCCACGTCGATGTAAGCGCGCTCCATGGGCTCCAGCTTCTTGCCGTGCTCATCGTAGTGATACAGAACTTCTGCCTTGCTGACTGCGAACTCATAACCTTCGCGGCGCATATTCTCGATAAGGACGGACAGATGCAGCTCGCCGCGTCCGGATACCTTGAAACGCTCAGTGGAATCAGTCTCCTCCACACGCAGGCTGACATCCGTGTTCAGCTCGCGGAACAGACGGTCACGCAGGTGACGGGAGGTGACATATTTACCCTCTTTACCGGCCAGAGGGCTGTCATTTACCAGGAAGTCCATGGAAATGGTCGGCTCGGAAATCTTCTGGAACGGAATGGCTACCGGGTTTTCCGGAGAGCACAGGGTATCGCCGATATGGATGTCCGCAATACCGGAGATAGCTACGATGGAACCGATAGTGGCTTCATTCACATCTACCTTATTCAGACCGTCAAACTCATAGAGCTTGCTGATTTTTACCTTCTTGAACTTGTCCGGATCGTGGTGGTTCACCATGACCATATCCTGGTTGATGCGGATAGTTCCGTTATCCACCTTACCGATACCGATACGGCCTACATACTCGTTGTAGTCGATGGTGCTGATCAGTACCTGGGTTCCGGCTTCCGGATCTCCCTCCGGAGCGGGGATGTAGTCGATGATAGTCTCGAACAGCGGAGTCATATCCTTCGGCTCATCGTCCAGGCTGCGCATTGCATAGCCTGCTTTCGCAGAAGCGAAAATGAACGGGCAGTCCAGCTGCTCGTCGGAAGCGTCCAGATCCATGAACAGCTCCAGAACCTCGTCTACCACCTCAGTCGGACGGGCCTCGGGTCGGTCAATCTTATTGACACAGACGATAACCGGAAGGTCCAGCTCCAGGGCCTTACGGAGCACGAACTTGGTCTGGGGCATAGCGCCTTCAAACGCGTCAACCACCAGAACAACGCCGTTTACCATTTTCAGAACCCGCTCCACCTCGCCGCCGAAATCCGCATGGCCCGGGGTGTCGATGATATTGATTTTTACATCCTTATAAGTAACTGCCGTGTTCTTGGACAGAATGGTGATGCCTCGCTCACGCTCAATATCGCCGGAGTCCATGACACGCTCCGCCACCTCCTGGTTGGCGCGGAATACGCCGCTCTGCTTCAGAAGCTCGTCTACCAGTGTGGTCTTACCATGGTCTACATGGGCAATAATCGCAATATTTCTGATATCTTCTCTTTTCATAAAACAATTCCTCAATGCAAATAAAAATACTTCGTCAACCTTTACAGTTTATCACATTTTCGGCCAATTACAAGGGAAATCTGAGGCTTGCGCGTACTTTTTCGAAAACAACTTAGAAAGAATTTACAGAAATGGTTCTAAATGGAAATATCTGGGCATATATATTTATGAATAATACAGGAGTCCGGCGGAAATCTGCGCGAAAACGTCATTTCCAAAGGGAGAAGAAGGGAGAACACAAACTATGTCAGATAAGGTAATTGAAAACAACCAGGTGTCGGTAAGCGGAGAAATTGTATCGGGATTTACGTTCAGCCATGAGGTATTCGGGGAGGGCTTTTATATGGTGGATATTCTGGTTCGCCGCCTGTCCGATTCGGCGGATCTGATTCCGGTGATGATATCCGAGCGGCTGATTGACATATCCAGGGATTACGTGGGGGAATATATCCGTATCGGCGGACAGTTCCGTTCCTATAACCGGCACGAAGAGAAGAAGAACCGGCTAGTGCTTTCGGTCTTTGCCAGAGAGGTGGAATTTCTTGACGAAGAGGTGGAAAATGCCAAGACCAACCAGATTTTCCTGGACGGCTATATCTGCAAGCCGCCGGTGTACCGGAAGACGCCGCTGGGCCGGGAGATCGCCGATCTGCTCATCGCGGTCAACCGCCCCTATGGGAAATCAGATTACATCCCATGCATCTGCTGGGGCAGAAACGCCCGCTTTGCATCCGGCTTCGAGGTGGGAGGCCACGCCCAGATTTGGGGCCGCATCCAGAGTCGCGAATACGTGAAAAAGCTCAGCGAGACCGAGTCTGAGCGGCGGATTGCCTACGAGGTATCCGTGAGCAAGCTGGAATACGAATACTGATACGCTTGCATTTCCTCCTGTTTTGTTGTATGATAAGCCTGATTATGGAGTAGTATACGGAATTGCTTTAGAAGGGAGTAGCGTATAAAAAATGGGGAAAGCACATGTAACTGTCTTTTGCGGCAACGGGAAGGGTAAGACTTCAGCGGCGCTTGGACAGGGAATCTTCGGGGCCAGCGCAGGAAAATCCGTCATTATTATACAGTTCCTGAAGGGAAAGGTTGGCGAACGTATTGATTTCATCAAGCGTCTGGAGCCTGAGATTAAGGTATTCTGTTTTGAAAAATCCGATGTGAATTTTGAGGCGCTGTCGCCGGAGGAGCAGCAGGAAGAGGCCATGAATATCCGCAACGGCCTGAATTTCGCCAGGAAAGTGCTGACGACGGACGGCTGTGACATATTGATCCTGGATGAGGTGCTGGGGCTGATCGACAGGGGAATCCTGACAATTGAAGAGCTGAAGGCCCTGATTGAAGCCGGAGACGGCGATACAGAGCTGATGCTGACCGGTATCCGGATGTATGAGGAGCTGTATCCGTGTGTAGAGGATGTATTTTGCATTGATACATTAAAGTAAAGACAGATGTATCCGCTATACGGACAAATGCTGCGAGATGTCCGGAAAGCGTTGACAAGCGATACACACTGTGCTAATCTGAACATAATTCATATAATTTAATAGGAAGAAAGATAGAGGTTGCGTTTTCCATCAGTACCTTTTCGGATATGGCAGGCATAGACGAAGAAGAGGGAAAGGGGGCGACGCCGAAAGAGATTGTTTCCTGTGAGTAGTTTCTTGGGCATACCGTGAAGAACGATATGACTGTCATCAGTTTCTGATGGGGCGCTATCCGGGGAATAGAACAGAACATGCGATTCTTTTGGGGCGGGCCTTCACAGGTACGCCTCATTTTTAAACCTTATTTCATCTAGCAGGAGGAAATGAAAATGGCTATTTTTAAGGGAGCAGCAGTAGCAATTGTAACACCGTTTTTTGACAATGGAGAGATTAACTATCCGAAGCTTGCAGAGCTTCTGGACTACCAGATTGAAAATGGAACAGACGCCATCGTCATCTGCGGAACCACCGGCGAGTCATCCACACTGAGCCACGAGGAGCATCTGGAGGCTATCCGCTTTACTGTAGAGCATGTCGCTAAGCGCGTGCCGGTCATCGCAGGCACCGGCTCTAACTGCACCGAGACTGCAATCTATCTGTCGCAGGAAGCAGAAAAATACGGCGCGGACGCTCTGCTTGTAGTAACCCCGTATTATAATAAGGCGACCCAGAAGGGTCTGATTGCTCACTATACTGCAGTGGCAGAGTCCGTAAGCCTTCCGGTTATCATGTACAACGTACCGTCCCGTACCGGATGTAATATCCAGCCGGAGACCGCAGTAGCTCTTGCAAAGAATGTCAAGAATATCGTTGGCATCAAGGAAGCAAGCGGAAATATTTCCCAGGTAGCGAAGCTGATGCAGCTGGCAGACGGATGCATCGAGCTCTACTCCGGAAATGACGATCAGGTGGTTCCGATCCTTTCCCTTGGTGGAAATGGCGTCATCTCTGTACTTTCCAATGTAGCGCCCCGCCAGACCCACGACATGGTCATGAAGTATCTGGAGGGCGACCTGGCAGGCAGCCTTGCTATCCAGCTTGCGGCCATTCCGGTTATCGATAAGCTGTTCTGCGAGGTGAATCCGATCCCGGTAAAGGCAGCCCTGAACCAGCTGGGATTCCAGGTTGGCCCCCTTCGTATGCCGCTGACCGAGATGGAGCCGGAGCACCAGGCACAGTTAAAGCAGGCAATGATTGATTTTGGAATCGAGGTAAAATAACAAATGACAAAAATTATACTTCACGGCTGTAATGGCCGCATGGGACAGATGCTGACCGGACTCCTGAAAGAGGATCCGGAGGCAGAGGTAGCAGCAGGCGTAGACGGATATACCGGTATCGCAAATGAATACCCGGTATTCGCAAGCATTGACGAGTGTGATGTGCCGGCAGACGTAGTTATCGACTTCTCAAACGCAAAGGCAGCGGACGGACTGTTGGACTACTGTGTACGGACCAAAACCCCGGTTGTTCTCTGCACCACCGGACTTTCCGAGGAACAGCTTGCGAAAGTCGAAGAGGCAGCCAAAGAAACGGCTGTTCTGAAATCCGCCAACATGTCTCTGGGTATCAACCTGCTTATGAAGCTTCTGAAGGAAGCAGCTCCGACTCTGGCGGCAGCAGGTTTTGATATCGAGATTGTAGAGAAGCACCACAACCAGAAGCTGGACGCACCCAGCGGCACCGCACTGGCACTGGCAGACGCCATCAATGAGGCATCTGACGGAGCATATCACTATGTATATGACAGAAGCCAGGAGCGTAAGAAGCGCGAAAGCAGCGAAATCGGTATCTCTGCTGTTCGTGGCGGCACCATCGTGGGTGATCATGACGTGATCTTCGCGGGAACTGACGAAGTCATCACATTTGAGCACCGCGCTTACTCCCGCGCTGTTTTCGGCAAAGGGGCGATTCAGGCGGCGAAATTCCTGGCGGGGAAACCGGCAGGACGGTATGATATGAGTGATGTTATCGGTTAGTGTATAGAAAGACGGACGGGACTTTCGTCCATTTGCTCGTGTTCACAAAAGTTTCACTTAAAAATCACAGAATCCATTCAGAAAAAACACAAAAGAGGAATATCCTTAGACAGATACGTCTGCCCGAGGATACTCCTCTTTTTTATTGCAGAAGAGAGAAAAGGGCCGGACGATTACGGAGAAGGAGGAAACAATCTTGATTGAAGTAAAAGATCTCGTGAAACGCTACAGCAAAAACACTGCGGTCGATCACCTGAATTTTCATGTACAAAAAGGTCAGATCTACGGATTCCTGGGTCCCAACGGAGCCGGAAAATCTACTACTATGAATATGATGACCGGCTATCTGGCTCCCACGGAAGGGCAGATTCTTATAAACGGGTACGACGTAGCGGAAGAGCCTATGGAGGCCCGAAAATGCATCGGATATCTGCCGGAGATTCCGCCTCTCTATCCGGACATGACTGTCCTGGAATATCTGCGTTTCGCAGCAGAGCTGAAACAGGTGCCGAAAAACGAACGCAGCACGGAGATAGAGAGGGTCATGGATGAAACACGCATCAAAGATATGGAAAATCGGTTGATTCGTCATTTGTCCAAAGGATATAAGCAGAGAGTGGGACTGGCTCAGGCGCTGCTTGGGGATCCGGAGGTGCTGATTCTGGATGAGCCCATGGTGGGTCTGGACCCGAAGCAGATCATTGAAATCCGTGAGCTGATCCGCGGGCTTGGGAAGAAGCATACGGTTATTTTGAGCTCCCACATTCTCTCGGAGATCAGCAGTATCTGCGACCATGTCCTGATTATTTCCAATGGAAAGCTGGTGGCCAGCGATACGCCGGAAAATCTGGGCAGTTACATGAAACACACAGACGCGATGGAGCTGCAGGTGCGTGGAAGCAAAGAAGCCTGTGAGCAGGCCATAGAACTTCTGAAGCAAGTCAAGGGGCTGGAAGTGAAGACCACGACAGCAACGTTGGAGGATGTATTCCTGGAATTGACGAATGAGGAAAATAATGGAAATCCAAAGACAACAGAGGAACAGGAAAAAACAGAGAGATTTTCTCTGAGAAAAAAGCTACGCAAAACAGAAGAGAAAGAATTTTCTGTGAAAGAAACAAAATCAGACGAAAAGGAGGAAAAGTAATATGTGTGCGATTTACAAAAAAGAACTGCGGGCGTATCTGACCTCCATGACAGGCTATATCTTCATGGCTGTACTGCTGGCGGTTACCAGCCTGTACTACGTGGCCAACTGCCTGGTGGGCGGCTATCCGGTATTCGGAGCTATCCTGTCCTCTGTTTATTTTGTGCTGTTGATTATCGTACCGGTGCTGACCATGCGCAGTATGGCCGAGGAAAAGCGCCAGAAGACCGACCAGCTCCTGATGACCGCGCCGGTCTCTCTCTGGAAAATTGTACTGGGCAAATATCTGGCTATGGTGACTATTTTTCTGATTTCTATGGCGATCCTGTGTCTGTATCCGCTGATCTTATTGCAATTTGGCAGTGTCTCATTGCCCATGGCGTATACAGCGATCCTGGGCTACACCCTGTTTGGCGCAGCCTGTCTGGCCATTGGGCTGTTTCTGTCAGCAGTGACGGAGAGCCAGGTCATTGCGGCGGTATTGACCTTTGGCGTCCTGTTCTTCCTGAACATGGCCTCCGGTATCGCCAATGTCATCGGAGCCGGTGGTCTTCTGGCGTCCATTCTTAACGCCCTTTGTATCTATCAGCCGTTCATTAATTTCGTGCAGGGTATGTTTGATTTGACCGGCATTCTTTACTATGTGACGGTCATTGTCCTGGCTCTGTTTCTGACGGTTCAGCTCATGCAGAAAAAGCACGGAACCTACCGCGCCAGCATGGTAGTTTTCGCCTGTGTGGCCGCCGTGCTGATGAACCTGACAGCAGGAAAATTACCCTCCCAGTACCTGAAATACGATGTCAGCGACCAGAAGCTGTTCACAACCGGAGACCAGACGGCAGAGATTGTGAAGGGTCTGGACGAGGATATCACCCTCTACCTGATTGCCCAGCAGGGCAGTGAAGATGCCACCTTACAGGAATTGCTGGATCGCTATGCGGGACTGTCCTCCCACATCAAAGTAGAGACGAAGGATCCGGTGCTTTACCCGAATTTCGTCTCTCAGTATACCAGCGAAAATCTGTCTGAAAACAGCGTGCTGGTGGTGGGCCAGAACCGTTCCAAGGCAGTCGATTACTATGATATCTATCAGTATAGTATGGATTATTCCACTTACAACAGCTCTTTAAGCAGCTTCGACGGTGAGGGTCAGATCACCAGTGCCATTGCCTATGTAACCGCTGAGGATATGCCGGTTGTTTATACGCTGACCGGCCATGATGAGGCAGAGCTGAGTACTACGGTCACTTCGTCCATTGAGAAGGAAAATATTGAACTGAAATCCTTAAGTCTGCTGACGGAGGAGGCTGTGCCGGAGGACGCAAAAGCTGTTATTATCTACGGGTCCATTTCTGATATTTCCGAGGATGAAAAAAATAAGCTGGAAGCCTATATGGAACAGGGCGGACAGATAGTCATGCTGCTTGGATACACAGACAAGGATACGCCGAATCTGGACAGTCTGCTGGGCGATTATGGAATTACTTTGGCGGACGGGCTGGTGCTGGAAGGCGACAGTCAGCATCATTTGCCGAACTATCCCTATTATCTGCTGCCGGATATTCAGTCCTCGGCATATACCTCAGACGTAAGCTCCCGTTATGTGTTACTGGCCTTTGCTCAGGGTATGACGGAGGCTGCGGATATCAGTGAAGATCTGACTTATGAAAGCCTGCTGACCACATCGGCAAAGTCTTATTCCAAGACCAACCTGGAATCTGAAAATCTCGATCAGGAGGAGGGCGATATTGTGGGGCCCTTTGACCTGGGTGCTGTCGTCACCAAGACCATTGACGAAGACACAGAAGCAAAACTCATCGTGTTCTCTTCTGAGACTCTGCTGGATGAACAGGTAGACAGTATGGTATCCGGCGGCAACAGTACCCTGTTTCTGAATGTCATGAGCCAGCTGGTAGACCACGAAAGCACTGTCTCCATTGAGCCGAAAAGCATGAGTACGGAATATCTGACTGTACCGGCCGGAAGCGCCATCTTCTGGGGCATCCTGACGATTATATTGATTCCGTTGCTTCTGCTTGCCACCGGCGGCATTATCTGGTTTGGAAGGAGGAAACGGTAAATGACAAAGAAAAAGAGAAAGGTAAGACTGCTGGCGGCTATAGCCGCCCTGGCAGCTCTGGGACTTCTCTATGTTTTGGTAAGCCGCGCGGACTGGAACGGTGAGGAAGACGATACGGCTGTCGAAGAAATTGAGGCCTTAAGCATAGCGCCTGCGGAAATCAGCGAAGCGGCCATTACCAGCAGCTACGGTACTCTGCGCCTGCACTATGACGGTGAAACCTGGACCAGCGTTGACGCCCCGTCCATGGAACTCAATCAGGACGCCCTGTCTAATCTGTGGAACCGTTTGAATCCGCTGTCTGCTGTCCGCGATCTGGGCGAAGCGCCGGAGGATTTAAGTGCTTACAGCTTATCAGACCCGGCTATCACGATCCGGATCACCCGCGATGACAGTACCGAAATTACGGTTTCCATTGGGAGTACTGCATCGGATGGAAATGTGTATGTGATGACTTCTGAAAGCGATCATATCTATACTTGCGACAGTTATTTGGCTACGGCTTTTACGTGTCAGTTAAGTGATTTTGAGGTGATAGCTGAAGGGGGAGACACTGCTGACTCCGTAGACTAGATCAGATTAACCGGACGGGTCGGGGCTTTGTAGTTATCTGTGTTCATCGTTTATCTGACAATGATAACTACAAAGTCTCGGCCCTAGTTTTTGAGAAAACACGGCACCGGGGTCTTCCGTCTTTCCTCCCACAAACTACTGGAAATGTGGTACAAATTACTTTATACTTGAAGAAAAACCGTCTGTGTATGAAGGAGATGCTTCATGAAAATAAAAGTATCTAACATTCTGTTATCCTTGATTATGACCCTGACTATCATATCTCTGGCCGTGGTTCTGACCCTGGCCTGCAAGCCGCTGTATTATCTGGACATCCATGCGCTCCATATTCCGGAAACTACCGGCTGCACGATTTCGGAGATTAAAGCGAATTATAATGCAGTCATCGATTACTGCCTGAGTTTCGGAAACGCGCCTCTGGAATTCCCGACCTTTCCCATGTCAGAAGGCGGGCGCATCCATTTTGAAGAAGTAAAGAGTATCTTCAATCTCTTCAAATACATGGTTATCGGCGGCACTCTGGCAAGCACCGCCGGGATCCTGTGGATGCGACGAAAGCATTGCTATGGCTATCTGAAATTGACCGCTATCCTGACCGTGGCCCTGCCAGCCATTATTGGGGCAGCCGTGGCCCTGAACTGGGACCGGACTTTTGTCACTTTCCATGAGATTGCTTTCAACAATGATTACTGGCTTTTTGACCCGGCTACAGACCCGGTTATCAATATCCTGCCGGACCTGTATTTCCTGCATTGCGCTGTGATGATTCTGGCGCTGGTGATTCTCGAAAGTATCCTGTGTGCCTGGGCTTATCGGGCAGAAAAAAGGAAAAACAACAAATGGTCGGGCGTCCTATGCATTGATCATAGTAACAAGCCTATTCGAAATGAGATTCCGAAAAAGTATAACTGAATATAGGAAAAATTTGTAAAAAAGAGGAGGAGTCCGCCTATGAGTGTCGAAGACTGTGGTTGAAGGCGTCTGGTTTAGCATGTATAATGCGAGGAGAAGCATAGCATGAGTAGAAACCGAAATACTTCCACAACCAGACAAAAGAGAAAAATAAGAAATACACAAAAGAAGGTACATCATCAGCATAAGGACAGATTATTCCGGTACATTTTTCAGGATAAAGAGGATTTACTGGATTTGTATAACGCGGTGAACGATACGGATTATGATGACCCGAATGAGCTGGAGATTACGACGCTGGATGATGTGATTTATCTGAGTATGAAAAATGATCTGTCTTTTATGCTTCGGATCACCCTGAATCTGTATGAGCATCAGAGTACCTGGAACGAAGGATATGCCGGACCGGGTGGAACTGAGGCTATCGGATTGCTTTGGAAAACCGGAGCGGGAGGAAGGAGAACCCTGCCTGGAATGCAAGGCTCTGATCTTGAATATCAATGCAGGTCGGAACCGGGAACTGATGCGTAAATGCCACAGACTGGCAGAGTATGCATATTTTATCGGAGAGATTCGGCGGTATATGAGCGATGGCTGGTCATTGGAGGAGGCGACTGATTTCAGCATTCAGAAATGCCTCCGGAAGGAAGTATTGTCGGATATCCTGGGAAAAAGCGCAATGGAGGTGCATAGGATGATACTGACAGAAATAGAAGAATCTAATTTGCAGAGATTTTCTCATAGTCTCCAAAGAAATTTGTGTAGGCTCTGAAGCATCTTTTTATTTCTTATTCTTTAAGCTTCCTTTTCCTCTTCCTTAATCTCCCAGTGAATCAGGAACGTCAGCGCAGCCCTGAGCGCAATAATTCCTGCCACCGTTCCGATTTCCTTCCAGTCCCGGACCACTACGGTTCGCAGGATCTCGCTTCCCAGCTTAAATTCCAGCCCCATGGCCAGCCCCCGGGCCAGGGTCAGCTTTGTCTCCGGAGAGCGGTGCAGGTAGCTCCAGAAGCCTCGCAGGCCCGAGAAAATGATAATGCCCACGCCGATAAATTCAAAGAGCAGAATCGCTCCGTCTACGATATTTTCCAAAATGAGGTGCAGTAATTCTAAAAATTCCATAGTAAAATCCCCCCCCCCGATTTTCTAAAGTAAGATAAGGACAGTATAACATAAGTTCACACATATTGATATAGGTTCCATCGTCATTGTCAACGCCTCCCTGAAGTCACGGATGGAATTTACCAGATCATAGGAATTTCAGTTCCGAAAGAAGAGAGGCAGCAAGAAAGCAGCCGATGTTTTTGTTAGCTGGGCAGTGAATGCCCGGGGGTGTTTTTCATGTCAAATTGCTGATTGACAAACTGTAGACTGAATGATAATATGCCATTAATAATACTACTGATAATATCAGGGAGGGAAGAATATGTTAAAAAAAGAACTGGAGGAGAGCTACATACGTATACTGCAGAGAGAACTGGTGCCTGCATTGGGATGTACAGAACCTATTGCGCTTGCTTATGCAGCGGCAAAGGCCTGCAAAGTACTGGGACAGTTCCCGGAAAAAATGATTGTGTATTGCAGCGGTAATGTAATAAAAAATGTAAAAGCAGTAACGGTACCGAATTCAGGCGGAATGCGTGGAGTAGACGCAGCCTGTGTACTTGGGGCAGTAGGCGGAAATGCAGACAGAGAGTTAGAGGTTTTAGAGGATATCACAGAGGAAGACATAAAAAAGACAAGGGAGCTGTTAAAAACAGATTTCATTGAATGCAGGCTTCAGAAGGATGTGGAGAACTTATATATTGTAGCTGAGGTATATGCAAAAAATCATTCGGCAAAAGTAAAAATAGTCAACCGGCATACATTAATTACAGAGATTGTAAAAGATGAAAAAGTAATATATCAGATAGATATGGCAGCTGAGAACAGCAAGGAAGATTATTCAAAGCTAACGATTCGTGATATTTTAGAGTTTGCAAATACAGTAGAGACAGATAAATTGAAGGATCTTTTGAACAGACAGATAGAGATGAATCAGGCTGTTTCCAATGAGGGAATGAAGAATCCTTACGGTGCTGAAGTAGGAAGAACCTTAATGGAAAAAGCGGATTCAAGTGTACGGACCAGAGCCTGTGCCTATGCAGCTGCAGGATCTGATGCCAGAATGGGAGGCTGTTCTCTGCCAGTGGTGATTAATTCTGGAAGCGGTAATCAGGGAATGACAGTAAGTCTGCCAGTCATTGTATACGCAGAGTATCTTGGAAAGTCAAGAGAAGAATTATACAGAGCATTGATTGTAAGTAATCTGGTTGCAATTCATCAGAAGCACTACATAGGAAGCTTATCCGCGTTTTGCGGCGCAGTCATTGCAGCCAGCGGCGCGGGAGCGGCAATTACCTATATGATGGATGGTTCTTATGAAGCAGTATCAAGAACTATTATAAATACGGTTGCGAACGTCGGTGGCATTGTATGTGATGGAGCAAAAGCATCCTGCGCTGCTAAAATTGCCTCTGCAGTAGATGCGGCGATTTTAGCGCATAGCCTGAGTATGAAGGGACGTACGTTCCATGAAGGGGAAGGAATTATACAGGATACGGTAGAAGAAACGATACAAAGTGTCGGATATGTGGGCAGAGTGGGAATGAAAGAAACAGATCACCAGATCCTGAAAATTATGTTGAATCAGGTTCAATTTGAAAAATAAGATATAACAGGGAAATATAAGAGCCAAAGCAGAATGAAAGGAGATGCGGAAATGGCAAAACAATAAAGGAGGAAATTATGAAAAACGAAAAGAGCCTGAAGGACACTATCTATAATGCAATACTGGAAGATATGTTTTCATTGGAATATAAACCTGGAGATATTTTAAATGAAAAGGCGCTGGTTGAAAAGTATGAGTGTAGTAAATCGCCAGTCAGGGAAGCGCTTTTAGAGCTGTGCAAAGACAATGTGTTGCGCAATATTCCGAGATATGGATATGAAGTGGTAAAAATTACAATGGATGATGTGCGTGAAATGATAGAATTCCGCTATCTTTTGGAGGCGGGAATTCTTCGCAAACAATATTCAGATCTGACGGAAGTTCATTTTTCTATTCTGGAAGATATAGATAAGCAGTGCAAAAAAAAAGAAAATACAATGTGGGAGCATTGGAGCTTAAACACGGAATTCCATCTGAAGCTGATTGGATTTGGAAGAAATAATTTTGCGATGGAAGAATTGAAAAGGTGTATGGACAGATTAAAACGCGCATATACGAGATTTTGCTGGGAGCAATATGAGCCGGAACTGGAACTGGATACACGAAATCATGCAATGATTATACAGGCATTACGCGAGCGTGATATAGAGAAAGCGGTACAATATCTTGCAAGGGATCTGAACGATTTTGGCGGGAAAAATTACAGGTTTATAGAGGAAAAAAATATGTAAAAGACTGGCTGTTGAAGGCAACTTTAACAGCCAGTCTTTTAAAAGGATAAAGAGAGATGAAAAAAGGATAACTGCGATTCCGGGAAGCCTGATGCTGATTCCAATGGCGATATCTGCGCTCGTATGCACTTATTACCCATTTCTTAGCAGATTAAAGAGCCCGGCTTCAGAGAGTGTCGGCTGTTGCAGTGGCAGCATGTCTGAGTAGTATGAGCCCCGGTGTTTATATAGCGCTGATGAATGAAAAAGGCGATGATTTCGACTGTCCCTCCGTTCTTGCTGTAAAAATATTGGACGCTAAAAAAGCATAAGAAATTTATAACTGTTCACACATTTTTAAGATTTATTTTCTTGACAATCCATAACAATCGTAATAACATATAGGATGCTATATAGGACACTATATAGCATCCTATTTATTATGAAAAAATTCACAGAAGGAGGATCAACCAATGAGGAGGGGGCCCAGCCCAATCAGCAAGCGGATTCGGATTATCAACAACAAGTTCCGCGAGCTGTGGGATAAAAATCTTCTGAAATACAACCTGACCGGCGTGCAGATGGAAATACTCTGCTACCTGAAATGCAATCCGGACAAGGAAATCCATCAGCGGGAGATCGAGTACTGGTTCCAGTTGAAAAACCCGACGGTGACCGGTATCCTGAACCGGCTGGAGGAAAAAGGCTATATCACCAGGCGGCGCAATCCGGCTGACGGCAGATACCGGATCATTGAAGTGACGGAAAAAGGCAATCGGATCATGGAGGATATGGGAGAGGGAGCCAGAAATCTGGACGAACGAATCTACGCCTGTATGACGGACGAGGAACAGGCAAAGCTTCTGGAGCTTCTGGATCGGATTCTGGCGACTATGACGGAAAATGATGGAGCAGAAGAGCAGGTAGAGCAGCATAGAGAAAGAATCACACAAGGAGGACACACATGCTGAAGACATTAAAGGCCTACATAGGCGAGTACAAAAAAACGGCCATCTCAGCGCCGATTTTTATTGTCTTCGAGGTTATCTTTGAGATGATCATTCCGCTTCTGATGGCGGCTATCATCGACAACGGACTTGAGACAGGCAACATGAAATATGTAATCACGATGGGACTGGTGATGCTTCTGGTATCCTTTGCGTCCCTGTTCTGCGGATCCATGGCAGCGAAGCAGGCGGCCATCGCGTCTACCGGATTTGCGAAAAATGTAAGAGAGGGAATGTACAATCATATCCAGGAATTTTCCTTCTCCAATATCGACCATTTTTCTACCGCGGGACTGGTTACGCGTCTGACCACCGATGTAACGAATGTACAGAACGCGTTCCAGATGATGATGCGTATGCTGATGCGTGCGCCGGTCATGCTGGTTACGGCCATGACTATGACCTTTATCATCAACGCCAGACTGTCCTGTGTATATCTGGTGGCGCTGGTATTCTTAGGAATCGTCATTGCCTTCCTGATGGGACGCGTAGGAAAATATTTCCGTGAAATGTTCGATAAATACGACGCCCTGAACGCGGATATCCAGGAAAATCTGACCGGTATCCGGGTAGTCAAGGCATACGTGCGTGAGGAGCATGAGAAGCAGAAGTTCGGCAAGGCCTCCGAGGCCGTATATCGCTGCGCGGTCCGGGCCCAGAAGCTGATGGTCAGCATGATGCCCACCATGCAGTTTACGGTTTACGCCTGTATCATCGCGGTGTCCTGGCTGGGTGCCAGAACCATCGTAGCAGGCAATATGACCACCGGCCAGCTGATGAGCCTCTTTACCTATACCATGAATATCATGATGAGCCTGATGTTCATCGCTATGGTAGCTGTTATGCTGACCATGGCCAAATCCTCCGCAGAGCGTATCTGCGAGGTCTTAAATGAAAAGAGCAGCCTGACCAATAAGGAGCAGGCTGTTACAGAGGTTCCCGACGGTTCCATTACCTTTGACAACGTATCCTTCAGCTATCGGAACGACGAGGGTAATCTGAATCTGGATCATATCAATCTGGAAATCAAATCCGGCGAGACTGTAGGGATCCTGGGCGGCACCGGAAGCGCCAAGTCTACGCTGGTACAGCTGATTCCCAGATTGTATGACGTAACAGGAGGAAGCGTCCGGGTAGGCGGCATCGACGTCCGGGATTACGACCTGGATTCCCTCCGGAATCAGGTGTCCATGGTGCTTCAGAAGAACGTGCTGTTTTCCGGCACCATCAAGGAAAACCTGCGCTGGGGCGATAAGGACGCCAGCGATGAGGAGCTGATCCGCGTCTGTAAGCTGGCCTGCGCCGATGAATTTATCCAGCGCTTCCCGGAGCAGTATGACACCTGGATTGAGCAGGGCGGCAGCAATGTGTCCGGCGGACAGAAGCAGCGTCTCTGTATTGCCAGAGCCCTGTTGAAGAAGCCGAGAATCCTGATTCTGGACGATTCCACCAGCGCGGTGGATACCCATACGGACGCCATGATCCGGAAGGCTTTCCGGGAGGAGATTCCCGATACCACCAAGATTATCATTGCCCAGCGTATCTCTTCCGTACAGGATTCGGATAAGATTATCGTGCTGGATGACGGCGCGGTTAGCGGCGTCGGAACCCATGCGGAATTATTGAAAAATAACGCAATCTACCGGGAAGTATACGAATCCCAGCAGAAGCCCACAGACAGCGAAGGAGGTGACGCAGAATGAGCAACAGCAAAAGACCCGGAGGTCCCGGAGGACCCAGAGGCATGAGAAAAGGCCCCAAGGCGAAAAACCCCATGAAGACGCTGAAGCGAATCTTCGCCATCATCGTAAAGGGCTATCCGATTCAGTGCGTACTGGTTATCATCGGTATCGTAGTCGGAGTACTGGCCAACGTATACGGCAGCTTATTCCTGCAGTCCCTGATCGATGACTACATTACACCCCTGGTGGGAAGCTCCGCGCCGGATTTCACGCCGCTTTTGAAGGCACTGGCCACTATGGCGGTGATTTATCTGGTGGGCGTGGTCTCCAACTATATGTACAACCGCCTGATGATTTACATTTCCGAGGGCAGCCTGAAAAAAGTAAGGGACGGCCTGTTCGACCACATGGAGACCCTGGCGATTCCGTATTTTGACACCCATACCCACGGAGACCTGATGAGTATCTACACCAATGATACAGATACCCTGCGGCAGATGATCAGCCAGAGTATCCCGCAGCTGCTGTCCTCCGCCATTACCATCGTCAGCGTCTTCGCGTCCATGGTATACTTAAGCCCGATTCTGACCCTGATGATCGTTGCCATGGTATTCGTCATGACAAACGTCATCAAGAAAATTGGCGGCCAGTCCGGCCGGTACTTCATGGCGCAGCAGCAGGATCTGGGTAAAGTCAACGGCTACATCGAGGAAATGATGGACGGCCAGAAGGTGGTAAAAGTCTTCTGCCATGAGGAAGAAGCCAAGGCAAAATTCAAGGAGCTGAACGACAAGCTTTTCGACAGCGCCAGCAACGCGAACGTCTATGCCAATGTGCTGATGCCGGTAATGGGAAATATTGGAAATATCAATTATGTGCTGACCACCATTGTAGGATCTCTGCTGGCCATCGGCGGGATCGGCGGCCTGACCCTGGGCGGTCTTGCCTCCTTCCTGCAGCTGACAAGAAGCTTCAATCAGCCGATTGCGCAGATTGCCCAGCAGTTTAACTCTATCATTATGGCCCTGGCAGGCGCGGAGCGAATCTTCAACCTGATGGATGAGCCCTCTGAGCAGGACGGCGGTTATGTGACCCTGGTCAATGCCCGTTATGAGGGTGATAAGCTGGTGGAGGTGCCGGAGCGTACCGGTATCTGGGCCTGGAAGCATCCCCATCATGACGGTACCATCACATACACGGAGCTGAAGGGCGACGTAGTCATGGACGGGGTAGACTTCGGTTATACACCGGAAAAAACCGTACTTCACGACATTAAGCTCTACGCGAAGCCCGGACAGAAGGTGGCCTTCGTAGGCGCTACCGGAGCCGGAAAAACGACCATTACCAACCTGATCAACCGGTTTTACGATATTCAGGACGGAAAGATCCGTTACGACGGTATCAACATCAATAAGATTAAGAAACAGGATCTGCGTCGTTCCCTGGGTATGGTACTTCAGGACAGCCACCTGTTTACCGGCACCGTAGCCGACAATATCCGGTACGGCAAGCTGGACGCCACCGACAGCGAGGTCAAGGGCGCAGCCATGCTGGCAGGCGCAGACAGCTTTATCAGGCACCTGCCCCAGGGCTATGATACCATGCTCACCGGAGACGGCGGCAACCTGTCCCAGGGACAGCGTCAGCTTCTGACCATCGCCCGTGCAGCCATTGCCGACCCGCCCGTCCTGATCCTGGATGAGGCGACGTCGAGCATCGATACCCGAACCGAAGCAATCGTCCAGCGAGGCATGGACAGCCTGATGCAGGGCCGTACGGTCTTCGTCATCGCCCACCGCCTCTCCACCGTCCAGAACTCCGACGTGATCATGGTCCTGGAGCAGGGACGCATCATAGAGCGGGGCAATCACGAGGAACTGATTGCCCAGAAGGGCAAATATTATCAGCTCTATACCGGAGCCTTTGAACTCTCATAACCTTAATCTCGAAAACCAGCTCTGTGGGGTTCGAAAAAACAGAGTGTCCGTCTTAAAAGGAGCTTTTATGCGAGAAAAATTTCAACATTTTATGCAAGGCCGTTACGGCGCCGATCAGCTGTCTCGGTTTCTGACTGCCATCGGCCTGGTTCTGATTATTCTGAACCTGTTTGTCCGCAGCAACATCATCGTCTACCTGGTCATGGCGATATTAGTCTACTGCTACTACCGCATGTTCTCCCGCGACTACAACCGCCGCTACGCCGAGAATCAGAAATTCCTGACCTGGCAGAACAAAATAAAATACAAAGTAAATAACTGGAAAAGAAACCTGGCTGACCGCAAAACCCATCACATCTACAAGTGTCCCAGCTGTGGCCAGAAGATCCGTGTCCCCAGGGGCAAAGGCAAAATCATCGTAACCTGCCCCAAATGCCGGACGGAATTTCAGAAAAAAAGCTAAAACCCAAAAAGCAATGCAGTCTGTAAAAAGATTACATTGCTTTTTTTAATAGAACAAAGTGGAAAAATAACATTTCCCTGTGTATAAAAAAATCAGGAACCGCTCATAATGTGGATAGAAACGGATACCGTCCAGCGACGGCAGAAAGGAGATTCTATATTATGAAGAGGTTCAGAAAATACACAGCAGGACTGTTGCTGCTTGTACTGGTCCTGGGCGTAAGCGCCTGTGGCAATTCCGACAACAACGGCGGAACCAACAAGCCGAACACCGAAAACAACGGAACTACCAATAACGGAGCCACCACCGACGGCACCGTGAACAATGGAACCGTCAATGACGGCAACATCGTAGACGACGCCGTAGACGGCGCAGGCGACGCAGTCGAGGATGTGGGCGACGGCATCATGAACGGTGTGGACGACGTGGTAGACGGCACCGAAAATGTTGTAGACGATATGACAAATGGGACAACGAACACCAATAACGGCACCACAAACCAGACCACTCGTTAAGCCTGAAAAGAAAGCAAAAAGCAATGCCCTGCAGATCGAGATGGATTTGCAGGGCAATTTTATGGGAAAACCTGGTCTGACGGTGAGATTCTTTGCGATTCCCGTCTTGCAGACCCGTCCAAAATGCGCTATACTGTAGACTGAATCGGCGCACGGGAAAAGCGCCGGAAGCAAGAGAAAGAAAAGGGCAGGGATAAAACAATGAAGTGCATTACTGTAAAAGAATTATATCGCAACACCGAAAGCTATCTGGATAAGGAAATCACAGTAGCAGGCTGGCTCCGCAGTAACCGTGGCTCCAAGGCATTCGGCTTCCTGGTTATGGGAGACGGAAGCTGCTTCCAGACACTGCAGATCGTATACCATGATAACATGGGGAATTTTAAAGAGGTTTCCAAGCTGAACGTGGGCGCAGCTGTGATTGTAAAGGGAACTCTGGTTGCTACACCGGAGGCAAAGCAGCCCTTCGAGATTCAGGCAGAAGAGGTTGTGGTAGAGGGCGATTCCGCGCCGGATTATCCGCTGCAGAAGAAGCGCCACTCCTTCGAGTATCTGAGAACGATTCCCCATCTGCGCGCCAGAACCAATACCTTCCAGGCTGTATTCCGGGTTCGCTCCCTGATTGCCTACGCGATTCACCAGTTCTTCCAGGAGAGAGGCTTCGTATACGTACATACGCCGCTGATTACCGGAAGCGACTGCGAGGGCGCAGGCGAGATGTTCCAGGTAACCACACTGGATCTGAACAATGTACCGAAGACCGAAGAGGGACAGATCGATTACAGCCAGGATTTCTTCGGAAAAGAGACGAATCTGACCGTAAGCGGACAGCTGAACGGCGAGACCTACGCTATGGCGTTTCGTGACATCTATACCTTTGGACCGACCTTCCGTGCGGAGAATTCCAATACCACCCGCCATGCGGCTGAGTTCTGGATGATTGAGCCGGAGATGGCATTCGCCGATCTGGAAGACAATATGGAAGTAGCCGAGGCGATGCTGAAATATGTCATCAGCTACGTGATGGAGAACGCTCCGGAGGAGATGAATTTCTTCAACCAGTTTGTGGACAAGGGACTTCTGGACAGACTGCACGGCGTGCTGAACTCCGAGTTCGGCCATGTGACCTACACCGAGGCCATTGAAATTCTGGAGAAGAACAATGACAACTTTGATTATAAGGTAAGCTGGGGCTGCGATCTGCAGACCGAGCATGAGCGTTATCTGACCGAGCAGGTCTTCAAGCGTCCGATTTTCGTAACAGATTATCCGAAGGACATCAAGGCCTTCTATATGAAGCTGAACGAGGACGGCAAGACCGTAGCCGCTATGGACTGTCTGGTACCGGGTATCGGTGAGATCATCGGCGGAAGCCAGAGAGAGGATGATCTGGGCAAGCTCACCGCCCGTATGCAGGAGCTGGGTCTGAAGGAAGAGGATTACGGTTTCTACCTGGATCTGCGGAAATACGGTTCTGTCCGTCATTCCGGCTTTGGCCTGGGCTTCGAGCGCTGCGTGATGTATCTGACCGGCATGGGCAACATCCGCGACGTGATTCCGTTCCCGAGAACCGTAAATAACTGCGAGCTGTAAGATTGCAGTTTACAGAAAATTGCAAATATCTGTATCATTCCCCCGGGGGCGTGGTACAGATATTTTTTTCCTTCCTTTTTCGCGGAAAGGATTCTTTATAAAATGATGGTGCCATGTTAAAATAAAAATTAAGAAGAAAGGTGAAAGGAAGCGGAGCGGGGATATGGAAAATCAGGCCGGCCAGTACACAACCGAATACGAAATCCTTGAACTGCTGAAGCTGAAACTCTACCAGCAGCTTCACGGCCTGGCTCCGGTGCTGGGCGCGGTGAAGTTCCGGATCGAAGAGCCGAAGCAGCCGGAACCTAATGGGGGAGTGGAACAGGAAAGCGCGGACAGGGCCTGCGCGGGCTTTCGGATCGACGGCCGCGTCTTTTATCTCTCCCCGTCCCGGCTCAGGTCAGATTTCTTAAAAGACAGCGATTTCCTCTGCCGGGAGCTGCTGCACATGCTCAGTCACTGTCTCCTGGGGCACCCCTTCGAGACCTGGCGTGTGGAACCAAAGGAACGAAAGGCCTGGGAGTCTGACTGCGACGAAAAGGCTTGGGCGCTGACGGAAGAACTTTTGGGGAAATCTATCCCGGAAAAGTCCCCGGTAGACGACCACAGCCTCTGGGGACAGAAGCCTGACGAGCGGGAAAAGGCCTTCTGGCAGGGGCAGGGGGAGAAGCTGCTTCGAAGCGGCAATCCCAGAGGAAAACGGAAAGCGGGGACGGCCAAGCGGCACCGCACCCGGCAGCTTGTTCCGGCAGCCGGTCAGCGTGGCGATTATCGGAGTATTTTAAGAGGCCTGTCCTCCTACCGGGAGGACAGCCGTCTGAATCTGGACGAGTTTCAGTATTCCTGGTACACTTACGGACTGGAAATGTATGGAAATATGCCGCTGATAGAACCGCTGGAATACAGTGAGGAACGGAAAATCGCCGACCTGGTCATTGTCATCGATACCTCCGGTTCCTGTGAAAAAGAACTGGTGCGGGTATTCCTGGAGGAGACCAGGGGGATTCTGGAACAGGATCGCCTGTTTTTCCGAAGCTTCTGCCTGCACCTGATCCAATGCGACAATCAGATCCAGCAGGACGACTGCATTCACAGCCGGGAAGAATTCGAAAAATATCTGGAGCACCTGGAGATCCGGGGCGGGGGTGGGACAGATTTCCGTCCGGCCTTTGAACGGATCGAGGAGCTGAGGCAGCGGGGAGAACTGCGGGATTTACAGGGAATTCTGTATTTTACGGACGGCTGCGGTTGGTATCCGAAGAAGGAGCCGGACTATCAGGTCTGGTTCGTAATGCTGCAGGGGCATTTTGACAGTATCGATATGCCGGACTGGGTACACAGACTGGTATTGGAGGAGAAAAGGGCATGAATATACAGGAAGCAAAAGAAGAAATCAAAAAGACAGTCCGGGCTTACACAGCCAGAACGGCGGCGGGAACCTTCCGGATCCCGGTGCCGAGACAGCGGCCGGTGCTGCTGATTGGCCCGCCGGGTATCGGCAAGACCGCCATCATGGAGCAGATTGCCGGAGAATGCGGCGTCGGCCTGGTGTCTTACACCATGACCCACCATACCCGCCAGAGCGCCATCGGCTTGCCGGTATTGACAGAAAAGCAGTTCGCGGGAAAAGAGTACACCGTGACTTCTTATACTATGAGTGAAATCATTGCGTCGGTCTATGAGCAGATGGAAAAAACCGGCTGCAGGGACGGCATTTTATTCCTGGACGAGATCAACTGTGTGTCAGAGACGTTGATGCCGGCCATGCTGCAGTTTCTCCAGTATAAGACCTTCGGAAGCCATCAGCTTCCCGAGGGCTGGGTCATCGTGGCGGCCGGTAACCCGCCTGCCTACAACCGTTCGGTGCGGGAATTCGATACGGTTACCCTGGATCGGGTGCGCTATATGAAGGTGGAACCGGATTTTCCCATCTGGAAGCATTATGCGGTGGAGCGCGGCCTGCATCCGGCGGTATTGTCCTTCCTGGAGCTGCGCCCGGAACGCTTTTACGTGATGGAGCCTGGCGAGAAGGGCTTTGTGACCGGACGGGCCTGGGAAGATTTGTCAGAGATACTGCTGACCATGGAGGAACTGGAGCTTGGCGTTGAGGAGGCGCTGTTCGGTCAGTATCTTCAGGACGAGGACACGGCGACGGAATTTACCTTTTATTACCGTCTTTATGAAAAATGGAAGAAGGAGCTGAAGCCCGAGCAGATTCTGACCGGAGCAGCGGACGTGCCGACGAATCTGCCGTCCCTGCCCTTTGACGAGCGCCTCTGCATCGTCTGGCTTCTGTTACAGCGCATTTACACCATGGGAAGGGCGTATGAAGAGCAGCAGAAGCTGTCCGACAGTTTGCGCTTTTTTGCGGACGGCCTGGGACAGGGAACCGCAGAGCAGCTGACAGCGCTTGTGGACGAGCGCCTGGACCGTCGGAGAAAGAGCTTGGCGGTACGCAAAGAAAACGGTCTGCTGGATGCAGGGGAAGAAGAACGGGAACAGCGGCTTTTCAACGTGATCCGGGACTGCAGGGAGGCAGTCAGGACAGGCGGAGCTACGGACGCATTTTCGGAGAGAAGCGGACAGGAACAGATCCGGGCAGAACGGCAGCGGAAAGAACTGACCGCAGCCATGCAAAACGGCGCAGCCTTCGTCCGTGAAGCCTTCGGGAAAAAGCAGGAGCTGGTGATCCTCCTGACCGGTCTTCGGGAGCAGCCGGTCTGCAGCAGGGTATTGCAAGAGGAACTGGGGGAGCTTTCCGGGGAGGCGGAAGACTTTCTGAATGCCGGAGGAAAAGAGGAGGAGCTTCGCCGGAAATTGACGGAGCAGCAGGCGTAAAAGCCTGAAAAAGTGGAAAAAACATCCCCTCACCCCGGATTGTATTTTGAATATGCGTGTGCTATACTGGACAAAACTCAAGAAAGAGAACGATGATTATGAAGGAACAGATACATACCCATACACATATAGCGCCGGACGGCACCGTCTATGAGCATACGCACACAGATGGGGAACACAGCCATTTGGAACCGCACTCACATGAGCACAGCCATGAGCATAGTCATGAGGACGGTCATGCCCATGGTCACGGGCATACCCATACCCATCAGAATACCAAGGCTGTGCTGAACCGTCTCTCCAGGGCCATCGGCCATATGGAATCCATCAAGAGGATGGTGGAGGACGGCCGGGACTGCAGCGAAGTGCTGGTACAGCTTTCCGCCGTAAAGGCAGCTATTAATAATACGGCAAAGGTGATCTTAAAGGATCACATCGAGCACTGTATGGTAGACGCGGTGGAGAGCGGCGATCACGAAGCCATTGAGGAGCTGACGGCGGCCATCGACCGGTTTATCAAATAAATAAAAAAATCTTCATAAAAATTTAAACGAAGCTACGGAAAAATGCGCTAAGATAACAGAAACAGGAGGCGCAAGAATATGAAGAGAAAAAAGATATTGCTATGTATGCTGCTGACTGCAGCCCTGCTGGCCGGCTGCAATGCCAGAAACACAGATACGGATACAACAACACCATCCCAGGGTACCGAAGACACCGCAGATTCCGATACCCCGCTGATATCCGAGAACGAAAAATCCGGAAGCGTCACCTCGCTGGCTGTGGGGGTGCCGACCGAGATAAACGGAACGGAATTCACCGTAACCACAGAGCAGGCCTATCCGGATGACGACGAAATCCTGGCAGTCAACGCCATATATGGGGATCAGACCCTGAAGCTGGATGAAAGTCTGGGGGTAAAGGGTATCTACGAGGTAGTTCAGAAGGACGGTACCTATATGCTGACAGAAACCGGCACCTTCAATGACTGGCGGGTGGTCTATCTGCTTCGGGCAGATGCGAAGGAAATCACCGAGACAGATGTGGTAGATGGTTCTCTGGGTGATATGCCAAAGAATCCCGAGGACGGATTTTCTATTACCTCCAAGATAAACGTGCTGGGCAGCTATGGCGGCACCCGGACTTACACCATTGAAAACGGCCGCTTTACCACAGACAGCACGCTGTATGAATTCCGGGGCACTCCGGACGGATACAGGCCTGTGCTAACCGTAACAGGCGAGATCAGCTGCCGGATCGAAGGCGGCAGTACGGAGCTGAAGCCTGGCGACGTGATTACCCCGACGGCATATTCGGAGGACGGAGTATTTTATTTTGAAAGGGAGGACGGCACTCCGGGCAGCTTCCAGGTGGATCTGGACGGGGAAGGAAATTACGTATATACAATTGGCGGCGTAGATGAGAATGAGCTGTTTGAATCGCTGCCCTATGCAGGTTAAAGACAGGTGTGGCACCCGGTCGGAAGGAATCCTTCCGCCGGGTGTTTTTGCACGAATTTGAAAGAATTATTTTAGAAACTTAGATCTAGATGTCGGAGCGTTGGCTTGGTACAATATAAAAAATGACGATTCATATATGGGGGAATTCAATGGATTATTATGCACATCTGACGGAGAGCAGGAAACAATCGGTAAAAGAACATTTACAGGGAACAGCAAAGCTTGCTGAAAAGTTTGCCGCAAAATTCGGCTCAGCAGAGTGGGGATATTACTGCGGATTACTTCACGATATAGGAAAGTATTCATCGGAATTCCAGCGTAAAATTCAGGAGAATCCGGATCTGCGCGTGGATCACTCTACGGCAGGGGCGCAGGTAAGCAATGAATTGGGCGCATATTATAGCCTGATGAGCTATTGTATCGCCGGACACCATGCCGGACTTCCGGATTGCGGGAGAAAAGGAGTATCCGCCAGCCTGTTGGGCAGACTTGAAAAAAAGGTTTGTGATTACAGCGAATATAAAAAAGAAATAGAGATACCGAAAATCACTACGGAGCCATTTGCGCCGGAACAGGTGGCGGATTTTGATTTCTCATTGAGTACCTTTATCCGTATGCTATACTCCTGTCTGGTAGATGCAGATTTCCTTGATACGGAACAATTCATGAGCGGCGGGGCAGCTCAAAGAGATTCCGGGGAGAATATGGAAAATCTTTTACTCAGGTTCAAAAAGCATATAGCTACATGGCTTGAAGATTGGGACGATAGAACCATCAACGGCAGACGAAGTGAGATTCTCAGAAATTGTCTGGAGCAGGGCAAATCATGTAAGGGGTTATTTCAACTTACGGTGCCTACCGGTGGAGGAAAAACGATTTCTTCGATGGCATTTGCATTGCAGCATGCCGTGAAAAATCAGATGGATCGGATCATCTATGTCATTCCCTATACAAGTATTATTGAACAGAATGCACAGGTATTTCGTGAAATACTGGGGAACGAAAATGTATTGGAAAATCACAGCAATGTGGATTATGAAAGCTCAGAGGAATTTAAACCGATGCAGCTGGCGGCGGAAAACTGGGATAAACCGATAGTGGTGACTACAAATGTCCAGTTTTTTGAATCTCTGTATGCCAATAAATCATCGAAATGCCGGAAGCTGCATAATATTGCAAACAGTGTGATTATATTTGATGAGGCACAGATGCTTCCGACAAATTATTTAAAGCCGTGTATTGCAATCATGGAGGAATTGCTGCAGCGATATGGAGCCAGCATCGTATTGTGTACGGCGACACAGCCGGCGTTGCTTCCGTTTTTTCATGGAAAACAGACGGTCAGAGAATTATGTCCAAGAAGAGAGGAACAGTTTCAATTTTTTGAAAGAGTTACTTATCAGAATATGGGAACGGTAACGGAAGAGAATATGATAGAAAGTCTGTGTCAGGAGGGACAGGCACTGTGTATTGTTAATACACGGAAAAGAGCGCAGAGACTTTATGAACAGCTGCGGGGCGAGGGGATCTATCATTTATCGACCAGCATGTATCCGTTACACAGAAGGAGAGTCCTGAATGAAATCCGCAGCAGGATAAAGGAGAAGGATAAAAAATGTATCGTTATTTCCACAAGTCTGGTAGAGGCGGGAGTAGATTTGGATTTTAAGTCTGTATATCGGGAACTTGCCGGTGTGGATTCCATTATTCAGGCAGCAGGACGCTGCAATCGAAATGGGAACAGAGATAAAAAAGAGAGTGTGGTCCATATGTTTCAATGGGAGGACAAAGAACACATACCGGGACAACAGCAGCAGATCGATACGACAAAAAGTCTGCTGGCAGAGGGAAAAGATATTACAACCCAGGAGCATATTACGGAATATTTCCGCAGACTTTATCGCATCAGGGGCGGGAGCCTGGATAAAAAAGATGTTTTAGATAAATTCAAAGACAGAGATTACCATTTTGCAACAGTCGCCAGGGAATTTAATCTGATTGAAGAAAATTCAGTTACCGTATATGTAAACAGAGAACCGGAGGCAGAGGAGCTTTTGCAGGAAATTCGGCAAAAGGGACTGACAAAGGGATTGATGAGAAAGGCTGGAAAATATTGCGTAAATGTCTATCGGGGAGACGGCCGGAAAGAAATGCTGTTTGAGAAAATGTACAGAGCGGGAATGCTGCGTCTGGTGGTGGACGGAGCACAGGATTTTTATGAGCTTACAGATAAAGAGCAGTATCTGGAAAATACAGGAATGAAACTGGACGTGGAAATGGGCGGAATGATACTGATCTGAATAAAGGAAGAATGGAAACGGCGGTACACCATAAAAAAGTGTACCGCCGCTCTTGCCTTGTGGCAAAAATTATAATTATTTCAATCCACAGGAATTTCCTGACACATACAGTATATCACAACTGAAATGAATTATTCAATGCAATAAATATTTCAATTATAATTTATTCCACGAATCAATATTCTTGTTGCAATTATGAAATAAATGTGATACAGTCTAATTATCAGATAAATGCAGAACGAAATATAACGTTATCTCGCAGATACTGTAGATGAGAGTAATAGTTTAACGATGAAAGAAGGTGAAAATAAAATGGGAATTGGAGTAAAGGTGCATGTATGGGGTGATTACGCATTGTTTTCGAGACCGGAGCTTAAGACAGAACGCTACAGCTATGACGTCATTACCCCCTCGGCGGCCCGCGGCATCCTGGACGCCGTATATTGGCATCCAGGTATGAGATGGGTCATCGATAAAATCTATGTGAAAAATCCTATTTGTTTTACAAGTGTACGGCGGAACGAAGTAAAAAGCAAAATTCTGGCAAGCAATGTGCTACAGGCATACAATGGCGCAGACAAGCCGTTGTATATCAGCGCCAGGGAGGACATTGTCCAGAGGGCAGCGCAGGTGTTGTGTAATGTTTCCTATGTGATAGAGGCGCATTTTGAAATGACAGACAAGGCAAATGCGTCGGATAATCCGGGTAAATTTAAGGATATCATTATGCGGCGATTGCGAAGGGGAGAGTGCTTCCATATGCCTTGCCTCGGATGCAGAGAATTTCCGGCAAATTTCGCTCTCTGCGAGGAAGAAGAGATCCATACCGCTTATGATGAAGTGCCGGAAAAAGATTTGGGACTTATGTTATACGATATGGATTACAGCGACCCGGAAAATATTCAGCCCATGTTTTTCCATGCGGTTATGCGTCACGGCGTGATAGATTTAAGAGAATGCGAGGTGTTACGATGATCTTGCAGGCATTGGTAAAACAATATGAGAATCTGGAAAGACAGGGAAAAGTATCCGGGCTGGGCTGGTGTCAGGCCAAAGTGTCATACGAACTTGATTTGTCAAAAAATGGAGACGTTCTGGGCGTTACTTCGCGGAAGATAGAAGAAATGCGCGGTAAAAAAACCGTCTGGGCACCAGCTTCTCTGATTGTCCCGGAAATGGTGACGCGCTCTTCTGGTGTGGCAGCTAATTTCCTGTGTGATAATTCCAAATATATGCTTGGAATCGATGTGCAGGGAACGAATCAGCGTGTTATGGATTGCTTTCGGGCCACAAGAGAAAAGCACCGGAGCGTATTGAAAAACGCGCAGGGAGAAATAGCCCGCGCGATTTTGGCCTATTTTGAGAAGTGGGATCCGCAAAAAGCAGAACAGCATCCGGTTATTCGAGAAAACTGGGAGAAGTTGACAGAAGGCGGAAACCTGATTTTCAGCGTAGAAGGACAGGAGGCGCAGGAGGACGAGGAAATCCGGACGTGTTGGGAACAGTACCGGGAGCAAGACGATGGTGAACGTAAGGGGCTTTGTCTTGTTACAGGTAGGAAAACTGAGATTTCCCGAATCCATAAAGTGATCAAAGGGGTTCCGGGCGCGCAGTCCAGCGGAGCGACATTGGTATCTTTTAATGCCCCGGCATTTGAGTCTTATGGAAAAGAACAGAGCTATAATGCACCGGTGGGGAAATATGCGGAATTTGCCTATACGACAGCATTAAATTATCTTTTGACACAGAGAGATTATACCTTTTCTCTGGGCGACGCCATGGTGGTGTACTGGGCAGAAAGCGGAAAAGAAGAATATCAGAAGTGCTTTTTTGATATCCTGAGACCGACCAAAGATAATCAAAAAAAATTAAAGGATATTTTTGATAGTTTAAAAGAAGATACGAAGGTATATCTGGAAAACACAGAGATGGATCCGGAACAGAAATTTTATATCCTGGCGTTGGCGCCCAATGCGGCTCGCTTATCGGTACGATTTTTTTACATGAATTCATTTGGGAAGATATTGCAGAATATTGCGGAACATTATGAGCGGCTCAGCATTGTAAAACCGGCCTGGGCAGAGCAGGATTATTTGGGAATTCGCGATATGCTGAATGAGACCGTGAACCAGAAGTCGAAAGATAAAACACCCATTTCAAATATGTCATCGCTTGTATTGCAGGCGATTCTGTCAGGAAGCAGATATCCGGCAAGTCTTTATACAGATACTTTGATTCGCATACGGGCAGAGAATGGCAAGATTACATGGGGGAGAGCCGCTATTATCAAAGCATATCTGAATCGCAACTATGGGTGGAAGAAAGGAGAAAGATTTATGGGACTAAAGGAAGAATGCACGGATACAGCTTATGTATTAGGAAGATTATTTTCCCTTCTGGAAGCAATACAGAAAGAAGCAAATCCATCAATCACAACGACAATCCGGGATCGGTATTTTAATTCCGCCTGTGCAACACCTGCAAGCGTATTCCCGGTGTTGATCAAATTGAAAAACAGTCATATTAAGAAGCTGGAAAGAGATAAAGGGGGCGCAAAAATTTATTATGAAAAACAGCTGACAGATATCATGGGGAGACTGGAGGAATTTCCAAAACGGTTATCATTGGAGCAGCAGGGACAATTTACGCTGGGTTACTATCATCAGCAGCAGAAAAGATATGAAAAAGGGGAGGAAAAATAAATGAGTGAAGCGATTAAAAACAGATACGAGTTCGTGATATTATTTGACGTGGAAAATGGAAATCCAAATGGCGACCCCGACGCAGGCAATATGCCCAGAATCGATCCCGAGAGTGGACTGGGACTGGTAACAGATGTTTGCCTGAAGCGCAAGATTCGCAATTATGTGGAAACAGTAAAAGAGGATGCGCAGGGATATAAAATTTACATCAAAGAGTCTGTACCTTTGAATCGCAGTGACAGAGAGGCCTGCGCAGATCTGGGAATCAGGGAAACAGAGGAAAAAAAGGTAACGGAAGAATTGAAGAAATTAAAGAAAGATGATCCGGACGCAGATCTTAAGCTGAAGGATTATATGTGCCGGAATTTCTATGACATTCGTACTTTTGGAGCCGTAATGACTACTTTTGTCAAAGCCTCTTTGAACTGTGGTCAGGTAAGAGGTCCGGTTCAGATTGGTTTCGCCCGCAGCGTTGATCCGATTATCGGTCAGGAGGTGACAATTACGAGAGTTGCTATCACTACTGAAAAAGATGCGGAAAACAAAAATACAGAAATGGGCAGAAAGACGATCGTTCCTTATGGACTTTATCGCGCGGAGGGATATATTTCTGCAAATCTGGCGCGAAAAGTAACCGGCTTTTCGGAAGAAGATCTGGAACTGTTGTGGGAAGCAATTCTCAATATGTTTGAAATAGATCATTCTGCTGCAAGGGGAAATATGGCAGTACGGGAGTTGATTGTCTTTAAGCACAGTAAGGAATTGGGAGATTGTCCGGCGTACAAATTATTCGACGCGGTAGAAGTAAAGAGAAAGGAAGATGTGGAATACCCCAGAAAATATCAGGATTATATCGTAACGGTTCACAAAGAACAGATTCCTGATTCCGTAGAAGTAAGAAGGATAAATTGATGGAATACACAGAAGACGATTATCTTATGATATCCGGAATTCAGCATTTCAGGTTCTGTAAAAGGCAGTGGGCGTTGATTCACATAGAACAGCAGTGGGCAGAGAATGAACACACAGTCATTGGTGAATTGATGCATAAAAAAGTACACGATCCCTATCTTACAGAAAAACGAAAAGATATCATCATTGCGCGGGCTATGCCGGTGGCGTCCAGAAAAATGGGTGTCACTGGTGAATGCGACGTAGTAGAGTTTCACCGATATGAGGAGGGAATTCGCCTGTATGGACATCGAGGCAATTTTTCTGTTTATCCGATAGAATACAAAAAAGGAAAGCCTAAAATTACGGAAGAAGACAGATTGCAGCTGACCGCACAGGCAATGTGCCTGGAGGAAATGCTTTCCACGCATATTTCAGAGGGGGCTTTGTTCTACGGGGAAACAAGACGGCGTGAACCTGTGGAAATAACGGAAGAGCTCCGCAATGAAGTAAAAGAAATGTTTCAGGAGATGCATCAATATTATAAGCGACGGTATACGCCGAAGGTAAAACAGGGCAAGAAATGTACAGCATGCTCGCTGAAAGATGTATGCCTTCCAAAACTTGGAAAAAACGGTTCTGTGAAAATGTATCTGGCCCAGGCGCTTATGGAGGAAGACGTATGAAAAAATTATTGAATACGTTATATGTTACTTCCGAAAACAGTTATCTGTCATTGGACGGCGAGAATATTGTTATTTATGAGAAGGAAAGCGAACTGGGAAGAGTCCCGTTGCATAATCTGGAAGGAATTGTATCCTTTGGTTATCGTGGAACCAGTCCGGCGCTTATGGGCGCCTGCGCAGAAAAAAATATTTCCCTGTGCTATATGACTCCTCAGGGGAAATTCCTGGCGCGCGTTACAGGAAAAACACGGGGAAATGTAGTTCTGCGCAAGCAGCAGTACGAGAGCAGTAACGATGATACAATCGCGCTGGAGATTGCCAAGAGTTGCATTTTGGGAAAGGTGCATAATGCGCGCTGGGTTCTGGAGCGGGCTATTCGGGATCACGCTATGCAGATAGATGCGGAGCGTGTAAAAAAGGCGTCTGAACTGTTAAAAAATTCTATTGCGATGGTTCGGAGCAGTACATCAAAGGACGAACTCAGAGGATATGAAGGAGAAGCGGCCAGTATTTACTTTGGAGTATTTGACGAGCTGATCCTGCAGCAGAAAAAGGATTTTATGTTTCGGGGCAGGAATAGAAGACCGCCTATGGACAAGATGAATGCAATGCTGTCATTTGTTTATACATTGCTGACCAATATGGAGACGTCTGCACTGGAAAGTGTAGGGCTGGATCCCTGTGTCGGTTACCTTCATACAGAACGGCCCGGCAGAGTTTCGTTAGCACTGGATATGATGGAAGAACTCAGGGCAGTTCTGGCAGATCGGTTTGTGTTGTCGTTAGTGAATAAGAAAATGATTACAGGCAAAAATTTTACACAGAAGGAAAACGGTGCGGTACTTCTTGATGACAATGGACGCAGATTGATATTGACGGAATGGCAGAACAGAAAAAAGGAGTTCATAACGCATCCGTTTTTACAGGAAAAGGTGGAGTGGGGAATGGTTCCTTATGTTCAGGCAATGTTACTGGCACGTTTTTTGCGTGGCGATTTGGATGGCTATCCGGTTTTTCTGTGGAAATGAGGTGTGGAATGTTAGTATTAATTACGTATGATGTGAATACCGAAAATGCGGCCGGAAAGACAAGGCTGCGGAAAGTCGCAAAGCAGTGTGTCAATTATGGCAGAAGAGTGCAAAATTCGGTATTTGAGTGCCTCCTAGATAATGCACAGAGTATTACCTTGAAAGCAATCCTTGCGGATATTATTGATCCAGAGAAGGATAGTCTTCGTATTTATTATTTAGGAAACAAATATCAAACGAAGATAGAACATATTGGAGTAGACAGAGGGATTGCTGCAGATCAGACGCTTATTTTATAAGTTCGGTGCGAAAGCCAATGACACATAAATGGACGGAGGGATTCGCACCTGAAAATAAGTCATGGAATGCTTAAATATGTTCTGTAAAATCGAAATGTTTAATAATTTTAAAAGTTTTAAACAATTTTTGCTGAGAATCAGATAAGATTTTAGGTAAAAATTGCTGTCGCTCCCTTCGCGGGAGCGTGGATTGAAATCGTTTGCCCGTCATATTCAAAGTCCCAAACTTCGTCGCTCCCTTCGCGGGAGCGTGGATTGAAATCCTGGTATACATCATCCGTGTGAAACCCGGCGGTTGTCGCTCCCTTCGCGGGAGCGTGGATTGAAATATTTATCACGCTATAAGCCATACGGTCAAATGCGTCGCTCCCTTCGCGGGAGCGTGGATTGAAATCAAATAGTATTCCACCGATACGGACACGCCCAAAGTCGCTCCCTTCGCGGGAGCGTGGATTGAAATCTGGAATAAATACACCTTTTGCAATAATCCGGGGTCGCTCCCTTCGCGGGAGCGTGGATTGAAATCTCGGATGTGTCGGTATCTGACACATTTTGTTCTTGTCGCTCCCTTCGCGGGAGCGTGGATTGAAATTTATCGTTGAGGTTTGATTGTGACGGGCTTGTTTGTCGCTCCCTTCGCGGGAGCGTGGATTGAAATTCTTGAAGCGCTTACAGCTGCTGGTACTGAGCTATGTCGCTCCCCTCGCGGGAGCGTGGATTGAAATTCTTATTACGTTTATCCTTGGTCAGCCCGCAATCCTTGTCGCTCCCCTCGCGGGAGCGTGGATTGAAATATATCTTCAGGAAGGCTGTCAACGCAGTATGGTTGTCGCTCCCCTCGCGGGAGCGTGGATTGAAATCATTTTGTTTGTATCGCTTTCAGTAGGCGCTTAGTCGCTCCCCTCGCGGGAGCGTGGATTGAAATCGTATTTGGCACTCTGCATAAAGAAAGGAGATTTGGTCGCTCCCCTCGCGGGAGCGTGGATTGAAATTTTGGAGGTGAAAAGTAAAATGAATGGACAGGAAGTCGCTCCCCTCGCGGGAGCGTGGATTGAAATGTCATACTCTTTTGCTGTTAAGCCACGTCGCAAGTCGCTCCCCTCGCGGGAGCGTGGATTGAAATTGGGGGTAGCCATCGCGCAGCTGGACAAAGAACCGTCGCTCCCCTCGCGGGAGCGTGGATTGAAATTAAATAGTCTCTATATGCAGACGGCAAAGACGGGTCGCTCCCCTCGCGGGAGCGTGGATTGAAATCCTACTGGCACCACCCAGTTTATATATTTGAGGTCGCTCCCCTCGCGGGAGCGTGGATTGAAATCGCAGATTCCTTACGGCTCTGGAAAATTGTTTTGTGTCGCTCCCCTCGCGGGAGCGTGGATTGAAATAGATTAAATCTGATACGGACCTGTCAGCACTTGAAGTCGCTCCCCTCGTGGGAGCGTGGATTGAAATTTGATTCTGCTTGTTGGTTCCGTTGTCGGTATGGTCGCTCCCCTCGTGGGAGCGTGGATTGAAATTTTCTAATAATAGTATGACAGATGAGCGCCATTTTGTGTCGCTCCCCTCGCGGGAGCGTGGATTGAAATAAAATTTATCATCAGAAAATATCCTGCGTTGCAAAGTCGCTCCTCTCGCGGGAGCGTGGATTGGAATTTGCAATATGCCACATTATATTTGTCGAACAAGAATATTTGACGGCGATGTAAAATTATGCTAGTCTGAATTTATCATCATTATCTGAAAAAGTTCAGGGAGTGAATCACTCCAAATATTCCAGAGATTGTGAGCCCACAAAAGATAGCGACGCCTTTACTTTGGCAAAAGAATCCAATATAATGAAGGAAGGAGAGATGAGGAGGTATATGATTATGCCGCTTATGGAAAAGGATCACTATACGATAGAGGACATTGAAGCACTGCCGGAAGGAGAACGGGCAGAACTGATAGATGGACAAATATACATGTTGGCGACACCCAGTACGAGACACCAGAGATTATCGCATTTCTTGCTTAGAAAGATAGATTCCTATATTGAATCGAAAAAGGGAAAGTGCGAGGTGTTTTATGCACCGTTTGGTGTGTTCCTGAAAAATGAAAAATGGGGAGAGGATTTCGTAGAGCCAGATCTTATGGTAATATGCGATCCGAATAAGGTAGACGAAAAAGGCTGTCACGGCGCACCCGATTGGGTGATAGAGATAGTCTCCCCTTCCAGCAAAATGAGGGATTACCTGCAAAAAGCAAACCTGTACATGAACAATGGCGTCCGGGAATACTGGATTGTGGATCCGATGCGCGAGGCAACGGTTGTCTATAAGCAGGAAGAAGAGGGTGTCTCTACGATTTGCAAATTCGGCGAACCGATAAAAGTCGGAATCTACGAAGATTTTGAGATTACAATAGAGTAGAAAATGGAACCCCGGGTAGATACAATTCATGTACGCCCGGGGTGGCGTTTACTATATAGATGTAAAAAATTTTACAGAATTAGCGACGCCTTTACTTTGGCAAAAGAATCAAATATAATAAAGGAAGGAGAGATGAGGAGGTATATGATTATGCCGCTTATGGAAAAGGAACACTATACGATCGAAGATATTTATGCGTTGCCGGAAGGAGAAAGGGCAGAACTGATAGACGGGCAGATGTATATGATGTTACCGCCTGGAAGAAGACATCAGTGGCTTTCTACTTATCTATTGACGGAAATAAGCCTCTATATCAGAAGTAAGAAGGGGACATGTGAGGTATATGCGGCTCCCTTTGGCGTATTCCTGAAAAATGAAAAAGGAGAGGACGATTATCTGGAACCGGATATTGTGGTAGTATGCGATCTGGACAAGCTGGACGAAAAAGGCTGTCATGGCGCTCCAGACTGGGTGATAGAGATTGTATCGCCCTCTAGTAAGAAGCGGGATTACCTGAAAAAGACTGCGATTTATATGGAGCAGGGTGTCCGGGAATACTGGATTGTGGATCCGATGCGCGAGGTGACCGTAGTTTATAAGCGTGAGGAAGAAGGCTTCCCGGTAATATACAAATTCGGCGAGTCGGTAAAGGCAGGGATATACGAAGAACTTGAGATTACGATAAAGTAATTTCCTCGCCGCTTTGTTAAAAAATTAGCAACTAAGTCCAAAAAGGCACATTTGTGCGCAAATGAATGCAAAAAAGCCATGGTCGAACAAGATAGACGTTTCGACTATGGCTTTTTGGTTTAAAATGTGCAAATAATGACAAAACGCACAAAAACAAGGAATGAGATCTATAATTTAGATACAAAGTAAACAATGATAATGCAAGGAGGAAAATAAAACTATGGCAAGCAATTACAGAGAACCGAAAATCATTTTCGAAGGATGGACCGACAAACCGGGTACCGGAATCATCGTGACAGGAGCAGCGAGCGGAATCGGAGCCGCTACCGCGATTCTGGCAGCACAGCATGGATTAAAGGTAGCAGCGTGGGATATGTTCGTAGAGGGTGTACAGGAGACCATCGAGCGCGCAGGTGAGTTCGGCTGCAACATCAAACCGATTCAGGCAGATCTGGCGTCCGATGAGGCAGTAGACAGAGCTATGAAAGAAACCCTGGAGTTTTGCAAGCCGAAATACTTGGCTAACGTAGCGGGACCGAAGATGCTGAACACCCAGTGGAACTACGAAGAAGTAGTCGGAATCGCGTGTGGTATGATTCACCGTCTCTGCACCGCATTCGAAGCACTGGATTTGGACGAAGGCGCAGCGGTAGTAAACGTAGCTGCAGTAGCCGGAATCTTCGAGGGCGGCGGTGGAGACCCATGGTACGCGACAGCAAAGGCCGGTATCGCAGGCTATACCAAGAATCAGGCAGATGCTCTGAAGGGACGTGTTCGTATGAACTGCGTATGCCCGGGAGGCCCGATTCACACTCCGAGAAACCACAGCGCAGTAGAAGGCGAATTCATGCAGCATCTGATTTCCATCAACCCCATGGGACGTCCGGGACGTCCGGAGGAGGAAGCAAGCGTTATCCTGTTCCTGCTCGGACCGGCATCCAGCTATGTAAACGGGCAGGTTATCGCGGTAGACGGCGGACTGACACTGGCAAGATAGGCGGGAGGACAGAACATGATTGCAGCAGAAAGAAAGACAGCGCTTCTGAACGCCATGCAAAAGCTGGAAGCATACAGACAGATTCAGAATGAGATGGGACGTGCGGTAGCAGCCTTCAACTTCCGTCAGGCAGACCGGCTTTTAAGCTTTTTCGCACTGGATAAAGCAGATGTGTCTCTGGAATACGCCGACGAGGGTGTCTTCAACGGACCGGAAGCAGTCAGGGCCATCGTAAATGACGTGGTAGGAAAGGAGCCGAAGCCCGGCGAGATGCTGGATATGCAGCTGACCACCCCGATTATCGAGATTGCCGACGACCTCCAGACCGCGAAATGTGTATGGTGGATGCCCGGCGCGGGCGCTATTCCTCAGGAGGAAGGCGACCCGATGGCTATCTGGGCCTGGGGCGAGCTGGCAGTGACCTTCGTGCAGGAAGACAGCGCGTGGAAGATCTGGAAGCTCCACTATTTCCGTTATATGAAATGCGACTATAAGAAGGGCTGGGTAGACGACACAAGCATGATCAACCGGTTGAACACACCGCTTCATCCTATGTCAGACACCACCACTTATCACAATCCCTATTCACCCACCAACATCCGTGTTGGCATCCCCTGCCCGCCGAAGCCCTACGCGGCATACGATGCGGAGAAGGATAAGAATTGGGAGCTGGATGTAAACAAGAACTGGTAAGGAGGAACGGCAGATGTTTGATTTGACAATGGAAGATTTTGACCTCCTGACCGATGAAGAATTCGAAGCAATGGAGCTTGAGGTGGGAAGACTCACTTCATGCTGGAAGGTATCCAATACTCGCGGTGGATCCGCTATCTACTGGGACGACCAGAGAATCGGCGAGAAGCGTCACGAGTATATGGCACTGAAACATCCGAGTGTCAATGTGGAGGCTGAGATGGCCTTCCGCAACAAAGCGGTAGTAGATTCTCTGGAGGGAAACTCCCTGATTCATCCGCTGACCACACCCGTCATCGTGGTGGACAAGACCAACACAAAATGCCGCGCCGTATGGCGTTCCATCGGCGTCGAGGGATTGTCCAAATTCCGGGAGAAGCCGCAGGCTATCATATCTCTCGGAAGCGTACAGGGAGCCAATGTACTGGAGGATGGCGAGTGGAAGCGGCTGTGGGGAGCATGGCTTCGTCTCACCAAGAACGAGTATCACGCAGGCTGGGTAGAGAGTATGGTTCCGACCAACACGAGACCGCCTCTTACACCGGAGCAGGACAGAGCGATGCTTGGAAAATACGCATATCAGAAAGACGAAATCCGCAAGCCCGCGCCGGAACCGCCCCATGACGACACCTGGGAGGTATGGCCGGACGAGACGGATCCGAGTTATCAGTTCATTAATCTTAAGAATTAACCGCTTCAGAAAACTGACAGATGGGGTAGTAGTATGGCACGATATATTGTAAAACGAATTTTAATGATGATTCCTGTATTGATAGGGGTTTCCATCCTGTTATTTGCGATTCAGGCACTGACGCCGGGAGATCCGGCCAACATCGTACTGGGACAGGATGCGCCAATAGAGGAAAAAGAAGCGTGGAGAGAGGCGAATGGGTTAAATGATCCGATGGTTGTCCAATATGCCCGATATGTAAAAAATGTTGTGACTAAGGGCGATTTCGGAACATCCTACAGAAACGGCAAACCCATTACAGGAGATTTGATTCAGCGTTGGCCTACCACATTAAAGACCTGTCTTCTGAGTTTGGCAGTGGCGGCAATTATCGGAATTCCTCTTGGAATACTCTCTGCGCTGAAACATGGAACATGGATAGATTCTGCGGCCCGATCCTTTGGAGTTCTGGGAGTTTCTATCCCGAACTTCTGGATGGCGTTGATGCTGATTATTATCTTTTCCCTGAATTTAAAATGGTTCCCGGTATCCGGTTCTTACGGACCGATCTACTGGGTGCTTCCCATAGCGACACTGGGTATCAACAATGCGGCCAATATCATGAGATATACCAGATCCGCAGTGCTTGATAATGTAAAACAGGATTTTGTAAGAACAGCGCGGGCCAAGGGCCAGAAAGAATCTAAGATTATTATGCATCATATCATGGGAAATGCCATGATACCGATTACCACCTGTATCGGCATTTTCCTAGTGAGCAACATGGCAGGTACCATCGTAATTGAGCAGATCTTTTCCCTGCCCGGACTGGGTTCCCTTATGATAACAGCGGTTACTCAGAGAGATTATCCGGTACTCAGAGGATGTATTCTTCTGGTAGCAGTTACGACCTGCGTCATTAACCTGTTGATTGACCTATTCTACGCGGTCATCGATCCGAGAATCAAGGCGAGACTGAAGCAGGAAGGCGGAACCAGCATTATCAAAAAACGGATGCAGGGAGGTGTGGCAAAATCATGAGTGCAAAGCAGGCAGCTTTTAACAGAAAAGAAATAAAAAAGAGAAGCATGTTTGTGGAAGCCATGAACAGACTGATGCACAACAAGTCTGCAATCTTCGGACTGATCATTATGATAGCCATGATTTTGCTTTGTGTATTTGCAAATGTGATATGTCCGGAAGGCTATAACACACAGAACATCCCGGATGCATTCAGCGCTCCGTTTGGAAAGTATGTGTTCGGAACCGATAACCTGGGAAGACCGATGTTGGCCCGTATCCTTTACGGAGGCCGGAACTCCCTTCTGATTGGCTTCGCGGCAACTCTGATAGCAGCCGTCGTGGGAGTTATTCTCGGAATGCTGGCAGCATTCTACGGCGGAATGGTGGACAATATCATCATGAGATGTATGGACGTCCTGAATTCCATTCCGAACCTGCTTCTGGCGGTATTGGTATCAGCCTGTCTGGGAAGCGGAACCGTGAACACGATGATTGCAGTGGCGGTATCGACCATCGCGGGATTTGCGAGAACCGTCCGCGGACCGATGCTGGCGATTATGGGACAGGAGTACATAGAAGCAGCCCGCTCCATTGATGCCAGCGACAAGAGAATTATGTTCAAGCATATTCTCCCGAACATTTTGTCACCGATTATTGTACAGTTTACCATGGGTACTGCGATTTCCATTCTGTGCGTATCATCCTTAAGCTTTATCGGAATGGGAATTCAGCCGCCGATTCCGGAGTGGGGCGGACTGCTTTCTGCAGGACGTCAGTACATTACCAGATATCCGTATCTGTGTATTGAGCCGGGTATTGCGATTGCGTTGGTGGTATTTTCCATGAACCTGTTTGGCGATGGTCTGAGAGACGCACTGGACCCGAGACTGAAGAGATAAGGAGGAACAGAAATTATGTGTGAGAGAAAAGAACTTCTGTCGATTCAGGACTTATCTGTACATTATATCACGAAGGATATGGGTACCTGTAAGGCAGTCAATAACGTATCCTTCAATATCTACGAAGGTGAGACCATCGGCCTGGTGGGCGAGACAGGGGCCGGAAAGACAACTATTGCGCTTTCCATCCTGGGACTGATTCCTTCTCCGCCCGGAAAAATTGTAGATGGTAAGATTGTATACAAGGGTGAAGACCTGTTAAAGAAAAATAACAAGGCAATGCAGAAAATTCGTGGAAAAGAAATTTCTATGATTTTCCAGGATCCGATGACGACTCTGAACCCGATTGATACGGTCGGAGATCAGATTGCCGAGGTTATTGAGTTACATAACCATATCAGCAAAAAAGAAGCGATTGAGCAGGCTGGAAAAATGCTGGAGATGGTAGGAATTCCAAAAGAACGTTATGGAGAATATCCGCATCAGTTTTCCGGCGGTATGAAACAGCGAGTTGTCATCGCGATGGCGCTGGCATGTTCACCTGCACTTCTTCTGGCAGATGAGCCTACGACGGCACTGGACGTGACTATTCAGGCGCAGATTCTGGAAATGATGAACGATATCAAGAAAACCCATGACGGAGCCATTATGCTGATTACCCATGACCTGGGCGTGGTGGCACAGATGTGCGACCGGGTTGCGATTGTATATGCGGGAGAAATTCTGGAGATCGGAACCGTGCAGCAGGTATACAAGAATATCCTTCATCCTTATACAAAGGGTTTATTTGAATCATTACCCGGATACAGCGCAGGAAAACGTCTGAAACAGATCGACGGCCTGATGCCGGATCCTTCCGATTTACCGCCATTGTGTAAGTTTGAGCCGCGCTGCCCCTATTCTTGTGAGCAGTGCAAGAAAGAAATGCCGCAGCTTATCGATATGGGAGACGGACATATGGTCCGCTGCCTGAGAGCGCAGAAAGGGCAGGTGTAGAAGATGGAAACTATTTTAGAGGTAAATAATCTGAAAAAATATTTCCCCGTAGGAGGCAGAACCCTTCATGCAGTGGATGACATCACCTTTTCCATCAACAAGGGAGAGACCCTGGGAGTGGTAGGAGAGTCTGGCTGTGGAAAGTCTACCATGGGAAGAACGCTTCTTCATCTGCACGAAAGCACAAGCGGTACGATTCGTTTCAAGGGAGAGGACATTACCAAGATCAATAAGAAGAAGCTGAGCGAGTTAAGAAAAGAAATGCAGTTTATCTTCCAGGATCCGTTTTCGTCCCTGAATCCGAGATTTACCGTATATCAGACGCTTGCGGAGCCACTGGAGATAGCGGGCGGCTATTCCAAGAAAGAAATTGAAGAAAAAGTATACGCCATGATGGATACGGTCGGTCTGGCAAGGAGACTGGTCAATACCTATCCCCATGAGCTGGACGGCGGCAGACGCCAGAGAATCGGCATTGGCCGCGCGATGATTCTGGAACCGGACTTTATCGTATGTGACGAGCCGGTATCCGCGCTGGACGTATCTATTCAGGCGCAGATTATCAATCTTCTGCTGGATATGCAGGAGGAGAAGCAATTAACGTATGTATTTATTACCCATGATTTGATGGTAGTAAAATATATTTCCACAAAAATAATGGTAATGTATTTGGGAGAGGTTGTAGAATTTGCGGAGACAGAGGAGCTTTTTGAATCGACTCTGCATCCGTATACAAAGGCATTACTTTCCGCAGTTCCGTTTCCGGATGTGGATGCGAAACAGAACCGGATTGTACTGGAAGGAGAGGTTACATCACCAATTGACCCGCCGCAGTGCTGCAGATTCTGCGCAAGATGTAAATACGCGCAGGACAAGTGCCGCAAGGAAATTCCACCTCTGACAGAGGTAAAACCAGGACATATGGTGAAATGCCATTTTGTAAAAGAAATCAATAAAATGTGAAACATAAACCAAGGAGGTATTTTATGAGAAAGAAAGGTTTGGCATTGTTATTGACAGCAGCCATGGTCTGCTCACTGGGCCTGGCCGGATGTGGGGAAAATTCATCCGACACGACCGAAAATGGGGGAGAAGCAACAAGTGCGTCAAATGCGTCTGACTTACAGGTAGACAGCGCGACAGACGCCGTATCGTCAAAGGATACCCTGACGATCGCGATGCCCAGTGATCCGGGTACCATTGATATGCATTATTCCACAGCATATGACTATGTGGCGCCGTTCGTAGTAAATCATCTTCTGATTCAGGAGTATGACGCAAACGGAACCGTGCTTCCGGCTATCGGAGACGAGTCTCTGGCAGCAGAGTATACCTATGATGACGACGATATGGGAATTACCTTTACCCTGCGTGATGGCGTAACCTTCTCCAACGGATACGCGCTGACTCCGGAAGACGTGGCATTTTCTATCCGTCTCTGCAGCGATCAGTCCTTCTATCAGATGGTAGACTTTGACAACATTGAGACCGCAGACAATACCGTTCACGTTCCTTTCTTAAAGAAAGACGCGAACGCATTATATAACATCGGCGCAACTATTCCGATTTACTCTGAGCAGTACTATAACGAGCTGAACAATGAGGCAGAATTTTTCTCCACAAGCGCAGTAGGAACCGGCCCGTACAAGATTGTAGATTGGGTAGGCGGCGACTATCTGGATATGGAAGCAAATGAGAACTATTTCGCAGGCGCGCCGAAGATTCAGAAGCTTCGTCTTCGTTTCATCACCGATGCATCCGTAGCTTACATGGAGCTTCAGAATGGCGGTGTGGATATCGTAACATCCCCGAACTGGACAGATGTAGACAGCGTTCTTGCAGGCGCGGCATCTGGTATTGACTGTTGGGAAGAGTCTTCCGCGTATATGCTTCAGTTTGGTATGAACTGCTCTGGTGCGTTAAGCAACCTGAAGCTTCGTCAGGCAGTTGTTACAGCTATCAACAAGGATGAGCTTGCGCAGGGCGCATTCCTTGGCTCTGGAGAGAATTCCTATTGTCTGGTATCCGAGTCCCTTCCAGGAACCATCGACTATGCAGATAGCTGGCCGTACAGCTATGATCCGGAAAAGGCGAAAGAGCTTCTGAAAGAAGCGGGTTATGAGCCGGGTCAGCTTACTTTAACCTGTATCGTAGGTGCAGGCGGCGGTCCCCGTACAGACGCAGCGCAGATGATCGGCGGATATCTGGAAGCAATCGGTGTTACACTTGAGATTAAGGAAGTAGATATCGCAACATATGCATCCACCATTACTGATCAGCCTGAGTCCTGGGATTTCTGGCTCCGTAACTTCGGCTCCGGTATCGGAAATGCGCCCAGCGCCCATGACTATTTCGCAACCAACATTCCGATGAACTGCTTTATCGACAAGCAGGACTCCTCCGCAAAGATGCTGGATCTGGCATCCAAGATGGGCGAGACTATGGATGATACCGAGAGAACTGCAGTATTCAAGGAGTTGCAGGATTATTACCTGAATGAGTGTCTGTACAGCTGCCCGCTGGTACAGCAGAAGACCTATACTCTGGTAAATTCCGGACTTAAGAACCTGACAAAGTGCGGACAGTTATACTGGAATGTAAGAAACGCTTACTTTGAGTAAAAAAGTAATAGAAAGAAACGCGGCATAAAGGAGAGGAAACATGGCTGAAAATTACCTGTATGCAGGCTCATGGCTGGATGATTCAGGAAGAGCCGGAGGCGGAATTCATCGGTATCAGATAAAAGAAAACGGAGAATTGGAGCTGCTCGACCATATCGCAGAAGATGTGGCAGCAGGATATATCGCAATATCAGCGGATAAGAAATATCTGTATACAGTCAATGAAATAAAGAGACGCCCGGATGTGGTAAAAACAGAAGGAGGAATCTATGCCTACGCTATCAATCAGAAGGACGGATCTTTACTGGAATTGAACCATATTTCCTCATGCGGTGTATTTCCAAACTATCTTGTGTTATCCTCCGATGGAAGATACCTGTACGGAATCAATTACGGTTCGGAGGATATGGTAATCAGAAGCAGGAAGAATGAAGAGGGCAGGTATGTTCTGAAGGAAGTATATGAAGAATCCAGCATGATTGCCGTGGATTTACAGGAGGATGGCAGCCTGGGAGAAATCAGTGCGATGCACCTTTTCTCCGGGGAGCCGAGCAGATATTTTGAGTGGTTCCAGGCTGCGCCCCATCCCCACTGTATCGGGTTGGATCCATCGGATCAGATGCTTCTGGTGGCAGACCGCGGCTGTGACAGGATTGTGACCTGTCACTATGACGCGGAAAAAAAGGAATTTACCCGGATTCATGAATATGCGACAGAGCATGGAGTCGGGCCGAGAAATTGTGTATTTCATCCGACGTTGCCATTTGTATATGTCGTCGGAGAAGTAAAACCATATGTAACCGTATATCAATATAACGCGCAGACGGCAGAGCTGACGGAGATAGCGTCTTATCTGACGGAAAAGCATGAGTTGGAGTATATGCAGGGGGATGATTTCTTTGCATATGCCCACCCTTCTGATATCCGGATTCATCCGGACGGAGGAATGCTGTATGTGGCCAACCGGGGGCCAGATACGATAGCTTGCTTTGAAATCTCACCGAAAAATGGCCTGCTGACACAGGTGGAACTGGTTTCCACGGAAGGAAAATTCCCCTGGAGCATGGATTTTTCAACACAGGGAACCTGGATGTATGTGGGCAATAAGGTAGGAGAGTGTATCAGCGCTTTTCAGTTGGATGAGAAGAGAATTCCGAGATATAAAGGTGAAGCAGGGCATATTGAGAGAACTGTATGCCTGAAAAGCATAGAGATATAGAGGAAGCGTTATGAGACTTATAGAAAATGTATATCAGACAAGCGGCGTTATATATGGGACAAATTCCAGTACCTATTGCATTGATACCAGCAAAGGACTGGTATTGATAGACGCCGGATTTTCAGAAAAACAATATGATGTTATGCGTTTCCGGAGAAAGCAGGACGATCTTGGAACTAAGAAAATTCGCGATGTATTTCTTACGCATAGTCATTTTGACCATGCAGGCAATAGCTGGCTTCTGCAGCAGAATGGCGCGAAAGTTTATGTGGGAGCAGACGATGCGGAAGCTCTGGAAAAAGCAGATGAAAGAACGCTTAGTGATTTATTTGGAAGAAAATTTCACGCGTTTACACCGGACGGAAAAGTCCGGGACGGACAGACCTTTGATTATGGCAATACACAGCTGACTGTTTTGGAACATCCGGGTCACACAGAGGGAACCATTTCCATTCTGGCGGAGACAAACGGAAAGAAAATTTTATTCGCAGGCGATATTTTTGTATTGAAAGCATGTAATCCGGCAGATGAGCTTCAGCCTGAAATTGGCTGGACCGGAGGCCCCGACTACAACGGCAAGAAGAATCTGGAGACTTTCCGAAAGCTTAAGGAGCTGCCGCCGGTGGACTTGGTGGCACCGGGACACGGAAGCATCTATTTCGGTGATAGCAGGAAGCTGTTTGAGATACTGTATCATTTGGCAGAGAAGGAGGCACAGCAGTGAAATACCAGACATTGTTCACCCCCATCCAGATTGGCAAAATCACATTAAAAAACAGATTTGCAATGGCCCCTATGGGGCCATTGGGTCTGGGTGACAGCGAAGGCGGCTGGAATCAGAGGGGTATTGACTATTATACAAGACGGGCGCAGGGAGGCACCGGGCTTATCATCACCGGAGTAACCTTTTCAGACTGTGAGGTAGAGACCCAGTCCATGCCGAACGCTCCCAACAGTACGTACAATCCCGTGCATTTTGTGAGAACAAGCCGGGAGATGACAGAGCGTGTTCACGCCTATGGGGCGAAAATCTTTTTGCAGATGTCAGGCGGATTTGGGCGTGTGACAATTCCTACAAATCTGGGAGAGTTCCCGCCGGTAGCTCCCTCTCCCATTCCCCATCGTTGGCTTGATAAGACCTGTCGGGAACTTACCAGGGACGAAATTCACAAGATTATAGAAAGCTTTGGAAAGGGCGCGTTTAACGCAAAAAGAGCAGGCTTCGACGGCGTGGAGATTCACGCGGTTCATGAGGGTTATCTCATCGACCAGTTCGCTATTGCCTTTTTCAATCACAGAACCGACGAGTACGGCGGAAGCCTGGAGAACCGGCTACGCTTTGCGAAAGAGATCCGCGAAGAAATCGCGAAGACCTGCGGTTGGGACTTCCCGGTGGCGGTGCGCTTTAGTCCGAAGAGTATGCTCAAAGACTGGAGAAAGGGCGCTCTTCCGAATGAGGAGTTTGAGGAGAAGGGACGTAACCTGGAGGAAGGCCTTCAGACTGCGAAGCTTTTGGAAGCCTATGGATACGACGCTCTGGATGTGGATGTGGGATGCTACGACGCATGGTGGTGGAACCATCCGCCTATGTATATGGAGAAGGGGCCCTATCGGAAATACGCGAAGCTAGTCAAAGAGATCGTAAAGGTTCCGGTCTTCATGGCGGGCCGCATGGATACGCCGGAGATGGCTGAAAGCTGTGTAAAGGACGGTACCTGTGACGTGATTTCCCTGGGAAGACCGCTTTTGGCAGACCCGGATTACGTAAAGAAGCTGCGTACGAACCACGTTTGTGAGATTCGCCCCTGTATCTCCTGTCAGGAGGGCTGCATGGGAAGAATCCAGACCTACTCCATGATCAACTGTGCGGTAAACCCCCAGGCGGCCAGAGAGCGCGTGACGGCCTACGAGCCGGTGGCGCGGAAGAAACGCGTGCTTATCGCGGGCGGCGGCGTGGCAGGCTGCGAGGCGGCCAGAGTGCTGGCGGAGCGCGGCCATGAGCCGGTGCTGTACGAGGCGTCCGAGAGGCTTGGCGGCAATCTGCTTCCGGGCGGGGCGCCTGCTTTCAAGGAAGACGACCTGCAGCTGGTGAAATGGTATGAAAACGAGCTTGAGCGCCTGCGCGTTCCGGTTTATCTAAATACAAGGGTTACGAAGGAAATGGTGTTGGAGAGCGACTGCGACGCAGTCATCGTAGCCACCGGTTCCCGCCCGAAGATGTTCTCTCTGGGCGACGATGAGAAGGTATACTGCGCGGAGCAGGTACTGATGAACCAGAAGGATCCGGGCGACAGGGTAGTCGTCGTGGGCGGCGGTCTGGTAGGCTGTGAGATGGCCCTGGACCTGGCCCAGAAGGGCAAGAAGGTTACGATTCTGGAGGCCCTGCCGAAGATTATGGCGGTGAACGGTCCTATCTGTTCAGCAAATAAGGAGATGCTGGAGGAGCTGCTTCCCTTCCACGGTGTGAATATCATTTGCAATGCTAAGGTGACAGGCTTTAAAGACGGCGCAGTCAGCTACGAGACTGCCGGAAAAGCAGAGAAGCTGGACGCAGACAGCGTCATCCTCTCCGTAGGCTACCGCAGCGCGGACGAGCTCTATCATGAGCTGGAATTTGACGTGGCGGATCTGTATCTGCTGGGAGATGCAGGAAAGGTGTCCAATATCATGTATGCTATCTGGGATGCGTTTGAGGTGGCAAATCACATCTGAGTACGGAGCAATCCGGTATCGGAGTAGAGAGGGGGCAACGCCTATGAACATTTTAGTAATTGATGTGGGAACCTCAAGCATCCGCGGTGTCCTGTACGATGAGAAGGGAACGGAAATCTTCTGCCATCAGATTCCCTATCAGGTGCATTTCATCGACGGAACCCATGCGGAGCAGGACACATCCGACTGGTCAGACACCATCGTGGAAATCAGCCGGGTGGCTGCCGCATACTGTGAAAAAGAAAATGTAAAGATTGGCGGGCTGGCTCTGACGAGCCAGCGCTCCAGCGTAATACCGGTGGATAAGGACGGCCACGCGCTGATGCCCGCCATCATGTGGCAGGATAAGCGCAATAAGGAGATCGCCGATGAATTCCGGGGCATGGAAAAGGCCATCTATAAGCTGACCGGAGCCAGGATCAATACCGTATTTTCCGGAACCAAGATGACCTGGGTGCGCCGGAACGCGCCGGAGATCTATGAGAAAACCTATAAATTCTGTACGATTGCGGACTTTATTACACATGAGATTACCGGAGAGTACCGGACCGATCACACCTACGGCAGCCGCAGCCTTCTGATGAATGTGCGGACCAGAGAGTGGGATCCGAAGCTTCTGGATATCTTCGAAATCGAGGCAGACAGGCTCTGCGAGCTGCGGGAGCCGGGTACCGTGATTGGCACAGTGACGGAGAAATTTGCGGCAAAGACCGGCCTTACGGCGGGCACGCCCTTCATATCCGCAGGCGGAGACCAGCAGTGCGCAGCCTTAGGTCATGGCGTGACAGCGCCGGGCAGTCTGGAGATTACCACCGGAACCGGAGCCTTTATGCTGGGTTACAGTGAGAAGGTGCCTGAGAACCTGACCAATAATATCATCTGCGGTGCCCATGCGATTCCGGGCAAATACGTGCTGGAGAGCAGTATGCTGACCTGCGCGGCCCTGTACAATTGGGCGAAGGCCAATTTCTTCGCGGACAGTGAAGGGGATGAGAATCCCTTCGAGCGCATCAATGAGGCAGTAAAGCAGAGTCCGCCGGGAGCCAACGACTGTCTGGCACTGCCTTATTTCCAGGGAAGGGGAACCCCGGACTGGAACGCGGACGCCAAGGGGCATTTCGCAAATCTGGGACTGAATACGACGCGCGCGGATATGGCGCGGGCCGTTCTGGAGGCAATCGCCCTGGAAGCCAAGAACAACCTGGATATCGTGGAAGGCTACGTGGGAACCATCGACAAGCTGCTGATCGGAGGTGGCCTTACCAGATTCCCGGAGTTTAATCAGATGCAGTCGGATATCTACCAGAAGAAGCTGTTGCATAACCAGTCAAGCGCAGAGCAGACCGCCCTGGGAGCCTGGGCCAATGCGGCGGTGGCGCTTGGTATCTATGAGACGCACAGCGAAGCAATTGAGACAGCCAAAGAAAAAGAGCAGGTAGAGATGTATTCTCCCAATCCTGCCCATGCGGAAATCTATCTCCGGAAACAGCGGCAGATGAATGCGCTGTACGACAGTGTGAAAAAGCTGTCCCGGGATATGTATTAAAAAATTTATTTTGCTTCATTTAAGATACGGGTGGCCGTCGTGCCATCCGTAATTAATGTGTTGATAAAATCGCCTTTCAGGGCGGCCAGAAGCGCAGGCGCTTTGGATACCGGAGAGGCCACGATCACTACGTCAGAGATGTTGCGAAGCTGTTGAATGGATAAACTGATGGATTTCTCATTCCAATCACAGGCAAGCTCTTGTCCATTGGCGTCAAAGAAACGGCCCAGAATGGATCCGCAGGCACCCTTTTCCACCAGATCCTTATAAATCTCAGGCGGCATACTGCCCCGCCAGTAATCGCTTTCCCGAATCTTCCCCATGGTTCCGATGCTGGCAATCACCTTATCGCAGAAAATTCCCTTTTTCAAAATCACAGAATTGTTGGCGTCATTGCAAAGGGTTTCCCGCACGTAGTCGTTGGGGATATAGAGCGGCAGATTTAAGAAATCCGCATGTCCGTGAAACATCTCGGCCAGAGAGGTTACGACCGCCTGGGGAGTGCTGCTGATAGATTCGCAGGTAACGGATCCCATGAGTTGGACGATATCCGGATTTAAATCCAGAGGCTGAAGCATTTTTACAAGGACGGCCAGACTGTCACCCCAGCCGGTGCCGATAATTATATTTTTCTTAATATGTTCCATCAGATATTCCGCACCCAGCTTGCAGACATCCCGGTGATACATGGATTTCTCGCTGATACGGTTATTGAGGACGCGTGCATGCTTCAGGCCGAAACGGTTTTTCAGACGCTCCTCGATTTCATAGTGGCGTTCAAAGGTATAATTCACTGAAAAGGAAACGATTCCTTCATCTACGGCTTCTTTTAAAAGGCGGGAAACGCGGGTGCGGGAGAGAAAAAGCTTGTCGGCAATCTCATTTTGCGTAAGACCGCGCTCATAATAATCGCAGGCCACCTCGGCCAGTAGACTTAATTTTTTTAGTTCCTTCTGATTCATAGGTCACCTCATGGATAGTCGAAATATAGATAGAATTAGCTAAAATAGATATGTATATTATAACGCTATGCAATGGAATTTCAAAGTATTTTTTCCGGCGGGGCAGCATAGTTTGTAGAAACACATCATACAGGAACCTACGATGCAAAATTTGAAATTAAAAGCCATGCAGTCCGACCTGCCGGACTATGGAAAGCTGCAGATTCATATTACTTCCGCCCGGGGTGCGGAGCCCATTCCGGGAGCGAAGGTGGAGATCTCGTATACGGGGGAGCCGCAGCGGATCATGGAGGAACTGACGACGAACAGCTCTGGTCAGACCGACGAGGTGGAGCTGGCCGCGCCGCCGTTGGAATACAGCGTGGAACCCAGTGAGCCCCAGCCCTATTCAGAGTATACCCTGTCTGTGAAAGCGCCGGGCTATGAGTCGGTGGAAATTGCGGGGACAGAAATTTTGCCGGAAGTGACGGCGATTCAGGAGATACAGATGGAGCCTCAGCAGGGAGAAGAGTATGAGCGCTATGTGATTGGGGCCCATACCTTGTTTGGGGATTACCCGCCGAAGATCGCGGAGGCGGAGATTAAGCCCACCGGCGGCAGCGGCGAGATTGTCCTGAGCCGTGTGGTGGTGCCGGAATATGTCATTGTCCACGACGGTGCGCCCTCAGACAGCTCGGCGTCGGACTACTGGGTCCGCTACCGGGATTATATCAAAAATGTGGCCTGCAGTGAAATCTATGCTACATGGACCGACGCGGCCATCCGGGCCAATGTGCTGGCGATTATGTCCTTTACCCTCAACCGGGTGTATACCGAATGGTATAGAAACAAGGGCTACGACTTCACCATCACCTCATCCACCGCTTTCGATCATAAATGGATTCACAACCGCAACATTTTTGAAAACATCTCCCTGATCGTTGATGAGCTCTTTGCGGACTATCTGTCCCGGCCCAATGTGAAGCAGCCCATCCTGACCCAGTACTGCGACGGCCGACGGGTGAGTTGCCCCAACTGGATGAGCCAGTGGGGAAGTCAGTCTCTGGGCGAGCAGGGCTATACGGCCATCGAGATCCTGCGGAATTATTACGGGGAATCCATGTACATCAATACGGCGGAGGAGATCTCAGGCGTACCCTATTCCTGGCCCGGCTATGAGCTGAAGAACGGTGCGTCCGGCCAGAAGGTGCTGCAGCTTCAGGAGCAGCTGAACCGGATTGCACGTAACTATCCGGCCATACCGATTATCTCAGAGGACGGCATCTACGGCCCGGCCACGGCGGAGAGCGTGCGGACGTTCCAGTCTATTTTCGGGCTGCCACAGACGGGTGTGGTGGATTATCGGACCTGGTATAAGATTTCGGAGATCTATGTAGGCGTGTCCAGAATCGCGGAGCTGAGCTAGAACAGATTAAAAAGTACCGGCATTCAGGGAATGAATAATAGCTCTCTGAATACCGGTATTTTTCGCTTTACAAAAGAAAAACAATTCTATTATAATAGGGAAAATGATTGGAAAGCGGGGAAAGAAATTTATGCGTTTTCGTCCATGTATCGATATCCACAACGGTCAGGTAAAGCAGATCGTGGGAGGCAGCCTGACCGATAAAAATGATTTCGCCAGGGAAAATTTTGTGTCGGAGCAGGACGCGGCCTGGTACGCGAAGCTTTATCAGGAGGACGGCCTGAAAGGAGGCCATGTGATCCTGCTAAATGGCGCGGATTCTCCTTATTATGAGGCTACGAAAGCGCAGGCGTTGAAAGCGTTAAAGGCCTACCCGGGGGGCCTTCAGATCGGCGGCGGCATCCATCCGGACAACGCGGCGGAATATCTGGACGCCGGGGCCAGTCAGGTCATCGTGACCTCTTATGTCTTCAAAAATGGTCGGATTCAGTATGAGAATCTGGAGAAAATGCTCGCAGCTGTGGGCCGCGACCGCCTGGTGCTGGACTTGAGCTGCCGCAAAAAGGGCGGCGCGTACTACATCGTCACTGACCGCTGGCAGAAGTTTACAGATGTGCAGGTGACGCCCGCCCTTCTGGATGAATTATCCGGAAAATGCAGTGAATTTTTAATCCACGCCGTGGATGTGGAGGGCAAGGCCTCAGGTATCGAAACGGAGCTTGCGAAGATGCTGGGCGCCTGGGACGGAATTCCCGTTACCTATGCGGGCGGCGTGGGCAGCCTGGAGGATGTGGAGTCGCTTCGCACCCTCGGAAAGGGCCGCCTGGACGTGACCATCGGAAGCGCCTTAGATCTTTTTGGCGGTTGTATCCCGTACCGAAATGTGGTATACTTGCGTTAGATGAAAGATTGTAACAGTGAAGGTACTGAACAGTTGCGATCTCGTCTAAATACCCGTAAAGGAGTTGATTTTATGCGTTATGTAATCAGCGGCAAAAATATCGATGTGACAGAGGGGCTCCGTACAGCGATCACGGACAAGCTCGGAAAGTTAGAGCGCTATTTTACTCCGGACACGGAAGTACATGTTACTTTAAGTGTCGAGAAAGAAAGACAGAAGATTGAGGTAACCATTCCTGTAAAGGGAACTGTGATTCGTTCCGAGCAGGTAAGCAATGATATGTATGTATCTATCGACCTGGTGGAAGAGGTCATTGAGCGTCAACTTCGCAAGTACAAGAACAAGATTGTACAGCGTGAGCAGGGTGCAGGAAGCTTCCGTCAGGAGTTTATCGACAAAGAGGCAGAGGATGAAGAGGTTCGCATCATCCGTACCAAGCAGTTCGATATGAAGCCCATGTATCCGGAAGATGCATGCGTACAGATGGAGATGCTGGGACACAGCTTCTACGTATTTGTAAATGCGGAGACCGAGCAGATCAACGTGGTTTACAAGAGAAAGGGCAATACCTACGGACTGATTGAGCCGGAACAGTAAAATATGATTTATCCGGGGGCTGCGCGCAGGCGCAGTCCCTTTTTGGTCTATAGGAAATACCATGTTGCAGGATTCTATTTTGGGGTTCCGGCCCCAGGGCAGGGATATTGGAAACTTCTTGAATATTCCGCCGTGTAGTGTTAAAATGTTAAACAGAGTATTGTCTGAAATGGCAGAAACTTAAGATTGGAGTTTGCAGATGAATTTATTTACAAAAATGTTTGGTACTCACAGTGAAAGGGAGCTGAAGCTGATTTACCCGCTGGTGGATCGGATCGAAGCGCTCCGCCCGGAGATGCAGAAGCTTTCTGATGAAGAACTGAAGGGAAAGACAAAAGAATTCAAGCAGCGTCTGGCCGATGGCGAGACCCTGGATGATTTGCTGGTAGAGGCCTTCGCGACTGTCCGCGAGGCTGCGAAGCGTGTGCTTGGTATGGAGCATTACCGGGTACAGCTGATTGGTGGTATTATCCTGCATCAGGGACGTATCGCCGAGATGAAGACAGGTGAAGGAAAGACCCTGGTGTCCACCCTTCCGGCTTACCTGAACGCATTGGAGGGTAAGGGCGTCCATATCGTTACGGTCAATGATTATCTGGCTCACCGTGACGCGTCCTGGATGGGCAAGGTACATGAGGCTCTGGGACTGACCGTCGGCGTGGTTCTGAACAGCAGCACAGGAGATGAGCGGCGCGCCGCTTATAACTGTGATATTACTTATGTAACCAACAATGAGCTGGGCTTTGATTACCTGCGTGATAACATGGTTATCTACAAGGAGCAGCTGGTGCAGAGAGACCTGCATTACGCCATCATCGACGAGATCGATTCCATCCTTATCGACGAGGCCCGCACCCCGCTGATTATCTCCGGACAGAGCGGCAAATCCACCAAGCTTTACGAGATCTGTGACGCATTGGCGAAGACCATGAAGCGCGGCGAGGCCAGCGGTGAGTTCAGCAAGATGAACGCCATTATGGGCGAGGAGATCGAGGAGACCGGCGAATTTATCGTCAATGAGAAGGATAAGATCGTCAACCTGACGGCAGACGGCGTGAAGCGGGTAGAGGATTATTTCCACATCGAGAACCTGGCGGATCCGGAGAACCTGGAGATCCAGCACAATATGATTCTGGCCCTGCGCGCCAACTATCTGATGTTCCGGGATCAGGATTACGTGGTAAAGGATGATCAGGTTCTGATCGTTGATGAGTTTACCGGACGTATTATGCCGGGACGCCGTTACTCCGACGGACTTCACCAGGCTATCGAGGCGAAGGAGCATGTAAAAGTTAAGCGGGAGAGCAAGACGCTGGCGAATATTACCTTCCAGAACTTCTTCAATAAATACGCAAAGAAGGCCGGTATGACCGGTACCGCCCTCACCGAGGAGAAGGAGTTCCGCGAGATTTACGGTATGGACGTTATCGAGATCCCGACCAACCGTCCGGTTATCCGAAAGGATCTGGACGACGCGGTATACAAGACCAAGAAAGAGAAGTTCCATGCAGTTGTGGAGGAGATCGAGCGTGCTCACGCCAAGGGTCAGCCGGTTCTGGTAGGTACCATTACCATCGAGACCTCTGAGTACTTAAGCGGACTGCTCCGCAAGAAGGGCATTCAGCATGAAGTCCTGAACGCCAAGTTCCATGAGCGCGAGGCGGAGATCGTAGCCCTGGCAGGCCAGCATGGCGCAGTTACCATCGCTACCAATATGGCAGGCCGTGGTACCGATATCAAGCTGGACGATGACGCCAAGGCAGCAGGCGGACTGAAGATTATCGGTACCGAGCGTCATGAGTCCCGTCGTATCGACAACCAGCTGCGCGGACGTTCCGGTCGTCAGGGAGACCCGGGAGAATCCCGTTTCTACATCTCTCTGGAGGACGATCTGATGCGTCTCTTCGGATCCGAGCGTCTGATGAGTGTGTTCAACGCCCTGGGCGTGCCGGAAAATGAGCAGATTGAGCATAAGATGCTTTCCGACGCCATTGAGAAGGCTCAGAAGAAGATCGAGAGCAACAACTTCGGTATTCGTAAGAACCTGCTGGAGTACGACCAGGTTATGAATGAGCAGCGTGAGATCATCTACGCGGAGCGCCGCCGGGTACTGAACGGCGAGAGCATGCGTGATGCCATCTATAAGATGCTCACCGATACCGTAGAAAATGTGGTAGACAGCCTGATTGGCGACGATCAGGATAAGTCCGAGTGGGATCTCTTAGGCTTGAACGAGTCTCTGCTCCGCACGATACCGCTGCAGACCATTACGCCGGAGCGCATTGCCGATAAGAAGAATAAAGCAGAGCTGAAGCATATGTTGAAAGAAGAGGCAGTGAAGCTCTATGAGCTGAAGGAGGCGGAGTTCCCGAATCCGGAGATGCTGAGAGAATTAGAGCGTGTATTCCTTCTGAAGGTCATTGACCGCAAATGGATGGATCACATCGACGATATGGAACAGCTGCGCCAGGGTATTGGCCTGCAGGCATTTGCCCAGCGTGATCCGCTGGTAGAGTATAAGCTCAGCGGTTATGAGATGTTCTCTGCCATGACAGCCAGCATTCAGGAGGAAACCGTCCGGATTCTGCTTCATGTGCGCGTGGAGGAGAAAGCAGAGCGTGAACAGGTAGCCAAGGTAACAGGAACCAATAAGGATACCTCCCTGGCAGCAGCGCCCAAGAAAAGGGAAAGCGCTAAGATTTACCCGAACGATCCCTGTCCCTGCGGAAGCGGCAAGAAGTATAAGCAGTGCTGCGGAAGAAAAGGCGCGTAAGTATAAAGCATAAAAAAGAAGGCCATACTCTTTTTAAAATGATCAGAAAGGGGTATGGTCTTTTTATGTCAAAAAAGAAAAAGCCGGAACTGAAGCATTTAGAGCCGGAGGAACAGTTGAAATATGAAATCGCGGAGGAACTGGGGCTTTTGGATAAAGTGCTTAAGGATGGCTGGAAATCTCTTTCTTCCAAGGAGACCGGACGAATCGGCGGGTTGATGACGAAGAAGAAAAAGGAACTGAACAAATCCAGGTAAGACGCAGCCAGCTTGCTATTTTTAACGGGGTTGTATATAATGAAGAATACAAAAAACGGAATAGAAGAAAATGTATGATCCGTGTATTAGTAGCAGATGAAAAGGTATGTCAGTTGATTTGCAAGCTGATTCACTGGGAAGAATTGGAAATGAAGCTGGTAGGAACGGCATCGAATGGAATTGGAGCCCTTCAGATGATAGAAGCGGAACATCCGGATCTGGTGCTGACGGATATCCGGATGCCCGGATATGATGGCATGGAGCTTTTGAAACGGGCGCGCATCCAAAACCCGGATATGGAATTTATTATTATCAGTGGATATTCCCATTTTGAATATGCGCAGACCGCTATCCGCTATGGAGTCAGCGATTATATATTAAAACCGGTGAATGAGGAAGCTTTGAATGCCACGCTGCAGAAGGTGCGTCAGCGTTATATGGAGCATCAAGTGTTGACGGAGAAAAATCTGGAGCAAAAGAAGCAGAAGCTGGGCATTCAGATAGAACGTACCAAGATTTGCGGCGGTGGAGCCAAGAGTCCGCTGTGGCGTCAGATGGTGGCGGATATCCTGAATATTAAGGTGGATATTCCGAAGAGCGAAGAAGGGCCGTCGATGGGCGGCGCTATGCTGGCTGCGGTAGCTTGTGGTGAATACGCAAGTGTGGAAGAAGCGGCGGAAAAGATTGTGGAAATTGTGGATACCGTGGAGCCGATCCCGGAGAACGCGGCCCGATATGAAAAGCAGTATCAGAAGTTCCGCAGAATCTACCCGACCGTGAAGGAATTATTTCAGGTAATTGAGTAAAAAAGCTTGCATGAAGGAGCTGGGACTGGTATACTTGGTTCAAATTCATAGATCCGGCAGAGGATAACTCTAGAGACTCCGGCTGATGAAAGCAAGAGGAGCGCCGAAGAAGCAAACTGTGGGAATTCATCATTCCGCAGTGGAAACTGACAGGCAAAAGGAAGGTTATCCGACGGAACTCTGGAGAGAGCGAGCAATCGCCGCCTACGTGGAGATAACCAACTGGTAAAAGGACAGAGAGATTGATGCACAGGCATCAGTCTCTCTATTTTTTATGGAAAAGGAGAAAAGATATGAGAATGATGCTGACAGGCGCAGGCGCCGTAGGAGAATGTATTTTAAAAATGCTGGAAAAGCGGGATCCCAAGGGAGAGTGGCTTTCCTATGTGCTGCTGGCGGATTTTGATTTAAAACGGGCGGACGAGGTAAAGAGCCATCTGGAGCAGGAGCGGAAATACCGGGAAGGAACGCAGTATGAGACGGCGCAGGTGGACGCCAGAGACCGGGAAGCGCTGACGGCGCTTATGCGGGAGCACCGGATTGATTTTGTGATGGACGCGGCCTCTCCCTTTGTGAGCAATTTTATATTTGACGCGGCCTTTGAGGCGGGAGCCGATTATGCCAGCATGGGAACCTGGTCGGTGCCGAAGGATCACCCAGAATTCGGAAAGGGCTTTGAGGGGGCTTACCTGGAGCCCATGACCAAGTACAATTTTGACCGGCACGAGGCCTGGAAGGAAAAGGGACAGATGGCCTGTATCTGTCTGGGCATCGATCCGGGCGTGGTAAATGTATTTGCAAAATACGCGGCAGAATACTTATTTGATGAGCTGCTGGAGGTGCATGTGAAGGACGGCGGCAATCTGACACCGCCGGAGAGCGAGAAGGACGAGATCATCTTTGGCTTCAATGTATGGACGGTACTGGACGAGGTGATGAATCCCAACGCGGAATGGAGCCGGGAGGGCGGCTTCCTCATCGAGGACGCCTTTGCGGGAGAAGAGGACTTCCGGATGCCGGATCCCTTCGGCGTCAACCATCTGGTAAAGGTGGAGCACGAGGAGGTAGTCACTATGCCGCGTTACCTGGAAAAATATGGATTACAGAAGGCCAGCTTTAAGATTGCCCTGGACGATAACCTGCTGAACGCCTTGAAGGTTCTGGATAAGCTGGGACTCCGGAATATCCATCCGGTCCAGGTGGGAGATGTGAAGGTAGTGCCCCGGGACGTGGTAGCGGCCTGCGCGCCCCAGCCCAAGGATATCGGAGAGGACATGACAGGCGGTATGTGCGTGGGCGTGGACTGTATCGGTATCAAGGATGGAGAGAAGAAGGAATATTTTATCTATCAGCCCTTTGACAATCAGGAGGCGCTGCGGGATTTCGGACTGCAGGCAGTGGTAGCCCAGACCGGCTTCGGAGCGGCTCTGGCCATCGAGCTTATGGGTCGGGGAATCTGGAAGGAGGCCGGCGTATTCTCGCCGGAGTACTTCCCCTCCCGTCCCTACATGGATCTGATGGAGGAGGCAGGACTGGCCTATCAGATCCAGGAGCGCTAAGGCGTCCGGGCAAGCATGGTTGACGGAAAAGCGGATTCAGGGTAAACTGTAGGCAAGTACTTAATATATAAGGGAGAATACCGTTTACCATGTTTTATTTAAAAAAAATGACAAAAGAAATGCACGATGAGGTCCTGGCCATGGTGGAGCAGTTCTACCACAGCGATGCAGTCAGCCATCCGGTTCCGATGGAAAAACTGGAGCAGACCTTCGCGGATGCTGTCAGTGAGGATTCGATTCTCGAGGGCTTTGTGCTGAACGAGGATGATACAACCGTGGGCTTTGCCTATATTACGGAATACTATGCCTGTGAGGTGGGCGGACGCTGTCTGATGTTTGAGGAGCTGTTTCTGAAGGAAGAATTCCGGGGAAAAGGCTATGGCACCCGTTTCTTTGATGAAATTATGAAGGCGAAGCCGCAGGTGCGCCGTTTCCGTCTGGAGGTCACCCGCAGCAATGAGAAAGCTGTGCACCTGTATGAGCGGCTGGGTTTTGAATTTCTGGCCTATGATCAGATGGTTCTCGATCGATAAATAAGGAGATACAGATGAGTGATGAAAAATTGATGGAGCTTGCGCTGCAGGCGCGGGAGAGTTCTTACAGCCCGTATTCCCATTTCCGGGTAGGAGCGGCCCTGCTCTGCGCCGATGACAGTGTCTATACCGGCTGCAACATCGAAAATGCGGCCTTTACGCCGGGCATCTGTGCGGAGCGCACCGCCATCTATAAGGCAGTCAGCGAGGGAAAACGTGCGTTTACAGCCATCGCCATCGCAGGCGGATCGGAAGACAGTGCACCGGCTCTGACTGCGCCCTGCGGCGTCTGCCGCCAGGTCATGCGGGAATTCTGCGATCCGGAGGAGTTTCGGATCATTCTGGGAGCCGGAACCGGGGAGAAGCAGGTGTACCTGTTAAAAGAGCTGCTTCCTTTAAGCTTTGGACCGGATAATCTGAACGGGAAGGAGAAACATTCATGAATTTCTGGAAAAATCTATCAACTCGGAGAAAAGAAGTGTTCTTTTTCCTGTCCATGGTGCTGTTTGGTGTGCTGAAAGAGTTTCTGGTTTACAATCTGCCGATTATGGCGGTGCCGAAGGGCATCCATGACGACTGGATTATGGTACATATGGCGGATGCCCTGCGTGGTGGCCGGTGGTTGGGAGAATATAACGATCTGACCCTGACCAAGGGCATGTTTTTCCCCTTTTATCTGGCAGTGCTGAATTTTCTGCACCTGTCTTACCTAAGCGTGTCGGCATTTCTGTATACGGTCAGCTGCATGATTTTCGTGTACGCGCTGAGACCTCTTCTGAAAAAATACCGGGCCTGCCTGACCCTGTATCTGGTGCTTCTGTGGAATCCGGTGTCCTATTCGGTTCAGGCGTTTCAGAGAGTGTACCGCAACAGTATTTCCTATATCCAGGTGCTGCTGATCTTCGGCGGCCTGCTGGCTTTGTGGCTGCGTAGAAAGGAGCCGGTAAAGAAACAGCTTCTGTGGCTTCTGACCGCTGCGATCGGTATGGTGACATTTTTCTATACGAGGGAGGACGCTATCTGGGTGGAGCCGTTTCTCATCGTATTTGTATTGGTATATCTGGGAAATCTGTTTGTGCTGTGGCGTAAGGAGCACGCAAAAGTCTACGTGGCGAAAGCGGTTCTGATTTTGCTGCCGTTTTTAAGCGTCTGGGGTGCGGGACAGCTGATTGCCCAGGAGAACTATACCCATTATAATATCAGTCTGACCAACGAGCTGCAAAAAGGCGGCTTTGCAGAAATGTATAAGAGCATGATGGCAGTGAAGCCGGAGGAGGATATTCCGGGCGTCACTATGACCAGGGAGAAGGTGGCGCGGATGTGCGACGAGTGTCCGACTCTGAAGAAGCTGGAGCCTTATATTCAGAGCAGCCGCATCTACTGGGCCGGTTCTGAGGAAAATGAGAAGGACTGGGAGGTAAGGGACGGCTGGGTCTTCTGGATTTTCCGTACCGCTCTGGAGCAGGCCGGTTATTATACGGATGGCGGGACAGTCAATCAGGTATGCCTGCAGATCCGGGACGAGCTGGAGACCGCCATGGATGAGGGACGCCTGGAACGGCAGGCGACCATGCCTTCAACCTATATGTCTCCCTGGAGAAAAGGCTATCTGGGCGATTTGTTCGGCGCGTTAGGCAAGGCGATCGCTTATACCACCACCTATGATGAGATGGAGACACTGGTGTACCTCTACAGCGAACCGGATGATAACGGCGGCATCCCGCTGTTTGAGCGGATGACCGGCGACAAGGCGGTCTGGTATGAGTCGAATCTGGTGGAAATGGCGGGCTGGTACGCGTCCTATGAGGGTATGGATGGCGTGACTTTACAGGCGGAGCTTGCGGATGGCACCGTACTTGGAGCGGCGGATTTCACCGAGAGTGACGATATCGCGTCCTATCTGGCCGGACAGGGCATTGCGGCGCCCGGCAGCGAAAAGTGCCGGTTTTCCCTGAAGCTTTCCGTGGAGGATAAGCCACAGACCATATATCTGAAGTCCTATCGGAACGGTGCGCTTCTGGACTCCTATGAGCTGTCCGACGATGTGACCCGGATTGAGAGCGACACCTCCTGCCTGAATCTGGACTGGTACTGGGATGTACCGGAGCGCCATGGGTTCCTGGCGAAGATCAACTATAAGGGCATCATTTTAAATGGGGTGTGTCAGGCGTACCATTACACAGGAGCTATCGCGGCTGCAGCCGGAGCGATGGCTTATCTGGTTCTCTGTGTGCGGATGCTGAAACGTCGTCTGAAAAAGGTGAAGGACGCGGATGGCCGTGATCTGTCCGTGTGGCTGACCCTTTCCGCGCTGCTGGCCAGCTATTTCGTGTTACTGGGCGGCATCTCCTACTCGGAAATCTCCGGCTGGAACGCGATTCTGTACTGGTATCTGTCAGGGGCTTATCCGATTATGATTGCCTTTGAGGGATTGGCGGTACTGTTCCTGGTGCAAGAGCTTCGTGGAAAAGCGAAACAGTAAGAAAGTACAGAATCAGGATGGATTTTTGTTTAATTTTAGACATATTATGCATTGTATTTTTATGGAATTCTAGTATAATAAAATATAACAGAACATAACAAAACATAACAAAACATGACATTTATGCAACTAAATCGGGCGAACCTGACAGAAGGTCCGTCGAAAAGGAGAGGAACATTATGAAGCTGATTATTGACAACGCCAATATTGATGATATTCGTTCCATGTATGAGTATTTTCCCATGGACGGCGTAACCTGTAACCCGACCATTCTGGCCAAGGAGAAGCGCCCGCCCTATGAGGTACTGAAGGAGATTCGTGATTTCATCGAGGAAGGCGAACTGCATGTGCAGGTTCTGAGCGATCAGGCCGATGGTATGGTGGAGGAGGCCTACAAGATACGCCGGGAGCTGGGCGATGATACATTTATCAAGATTCCGACCACCAAGGAGGGTCTGAAGGCTATCCGTATTCTGGCAGCGGCAGGGATTCATGTAACAGCGACGGCCATCTATACCCAGATGCAGGCGTTCCTGGCAGCCAAATCCGGTGCCCAGTATGTAGCGCCTTATATTAACCGTATTGACAATCTGGGATCCGACGGCGTCCGCACTGCCAAGGAGATTCATGACATGTTCCGCAACTACGGCTTCAAGACCGAGGTGCTGGCAGCCAGCTTCAAGAACTCCCGTCAGGTGATTACTCTGTGCGAGTATGGCATTGGCGCGACTACCATTTCCCCGGATGTACTGGATCTGCTGATCAAGAACGACTCTGTAACGGCAGCTCTGAACGTGTTCCGCAGAGACTTCGAGAAGGTCTGCGGAAAAGGCAAGACCATGTTGGATTGCTAATTACGGATTCATATAAGAGGATATCTTATGATAGATTTGCATTTGCATTTTGATGGTTCCCTGCTTCCGCGCACCGTATTGGAGCTTGCGCAGGAGCAGGGAATCCTGCTTCCGGCCACAGAACCGGACGAGCTAAAGCTGTTTCTGGCAGCGCCGGAAGAGTGTGGAAGCCTTAACGAATATCTGGAAAAATTTGACCTGCCCCTGCAGGTGCTGCAGACGAAGGAGGCCGTGCGCAAAGCCATGTACATTCTGGTCAGCTCCTTAAAGGAGCAGGGGATGCTCTATGCGGAAATCCGATTTGCGCCCCAGCTTCACACGAAGAAGGGTATGAGCCAGGAGCAGGTGGTGAAGGCGGCTCTGTCAGGCATGCAGGAGGCGCTTATCGGTTCGTTTTTCAACTGTAAGCTGATTCTCTGCTGTATGCGAGGGGCGGACAATCTTGGGGAAAATCTGCTGACGGTCCGGACGGCGGCCACTTTTCTGGGACGCGGCGTGGCGGCAGTGGATCTGGCCGGAGCAGAGGCTCTGTATCCGACAGCGGATTTCGCGGACGTCTTTGGTCTCGCGAAAGAGCTTGGTGTGCCTTTTACGATTCACGCGGGCGAGGCCGACGGGCCGGAGAGTATTCAGGCGGCGCTTGCCTTTGGAGCCAGCCGTATCGGTCACGGCGTGCGCGCGGCGGAAGATCCGGAGCTGCTTGCTCGGTTAAAGGAGCAGCAGATCCCATTGGAAATGTGCCCCAGCAGCAATGTGCAGACCAAAGCGGTGGCGACCCTTGCGGAGCATCCTGTACTTGATTTTCTGCGCCGGGGGCTGAAGGTGACGATTAATACGGACAATATGACGGTGTCGGATACCACCATCGAGAAGGAATTCGGACTGCTTAGCCGGGAACTTGGCATGACGACGGAAGAACGGAAGACGCTGCTTCTGAACGCGGCGGACGCGGCCTTTTTAACGGCAGAAGAGCGGTGGAGACTTCGTGATGTGATAGAAAAAATATGCTGCTGAATTTAGGAAGGCTGAAAGTGACTCAAGAACGCAAAAGCTGCAGATTGAATGAATAGCCCGGAAAATGGGTAATTGCAGACAGGGAGAAGAAAATGGCAAAGAAGAACGCAAGAAATACAAGAGGAAAGATCGTCAGCGCGGCCTGGAAGCTTTTTTATGAGCAGGGCTACGAGGATACAACCGTGGAGGAGATCATTGCCCTTTCCGGTACGTCCAAAGGTTCCTTCTATCATTATTTCGATGGGAAGGACGCCCTTCTTTCCACCCTTAGCTCCCTGTTTGATGAAAAATATGAGGAGCTGATGGAGGAGCTGACTCCGGACATGACAGCCATGGATCAGCTGCTCTTTCTGAATCAGGAGCTCTTTAAAATGATTGAGGACAGCATTTCCCTGGATCTGCTGGCCAGACTCTATTCCACTCAGCTGACCACCAGCGGCGAGAAGCATCTCCTGGATCATAACCGGATTTACTATAAGCTGCTGCGGAAAATCATTGCCAAAGGCCGGGAGAACGGGCAGCTGAGTCGAACGTCCGGCGTCAGCGAGATGGTAAAGCTCTACGCTCTCTGCGAGCGGGCCCTTCTGTACGACTGGTGTCTCTGCGCCGGGGAGTATTCGTTGGTGGAGTACAGTAGCCGGGTGCTGCCGGTGTTTCTCAGCAGCTTCCTGCCGCAGAACTAAATATGGATTTGAAGCGCGCCTGTTTTATTTTTTGTACAATAGAAATTTATTATTTGTATCCTTTATTTTATAAAATATCGTCTAGTTATAAAATGCGATTAAATCAATAAAAATATGTATTTTTAGAAATAAAAGTACAGTATTCATTCTATACATTATTCTGTATTGTAGTCTATTTTTCTCTGTGCTATAATAAGCCCCATGTGCGGGGCAGAAGAAGCTGTTTTCCGCGATCGAAAGATAAATGAGGAGGATGTAACTATGGCAGGACAGGTGGGAATTCTCGCGGCGATTGTGATTTATCTGGTCGCAATGGTGTACGTGGGATTCTATTTCAGTAAAAAGGGCAGCGGTGATTCGGCAGATGAATTTTATCTGGGCGGACGAAAATTAGGACCGCTGGTAACGGCGATGAGCGCGGAGGCTTCCGATATGAGCAGCTGGCTCCTGATGGGATTGCCGGGCGTCGCTTATCTGACCGGCATCTCTGACGCTGGTTGGACCGCTATCGGCCTGGGTCTGGGAACCTATCTGAACTGGCTGATTGTGGCGAAGCGTCTGCGCCGCTATTCTGTAAAATGCAACGCGATTACCATTCCGGATTTCTTTTCCAGACGTTTCCGGGACGAGAAAAACATTCTGATGTGTATCGCGGCGATTGTAATTCTGATTTTCTTTATTCCCTATACGGCGTCTGGCTTTAAGGCGATCGGAACACTGTTCTCCAGTCTCTTCGGAGTCGAGTATCATGTGGCGATGATTGTCGGAGCGGTAGTAATCGTAGGTTACACCGTCATGGGCGGTTTTATGGCCGTATCCACCACAGACCTGATTCAGAGTATTGTTATGAGTATTTCTCTGGTGTTTATCGTATTTTACGGAATCCATCTGGCAGGCGGCTGGGACGCGGTTATGGCAAATGCGAACTCACTGGCCGGATATCTTTCCATGGCGCAGATGCATGATGGCGCCACTAATACGGCTAGCCCCTACAGTCTGCTGACGATTGTATCTACCATGGCGTGGGGACTGGGGTATTTCGGAATGCCTCATATCCTGCTTCGTTTTATGGCCATCGAAGACGAGAATAAGCTGACGCTTTCCCGCCGGATTGCCAGCATCTGGGTTGTAATTTCCATGGCAGTGGCTATCCTGATCGGTGTGATTGGCTGCGCGGCTTCCGTACAGGGCGCGATTCCGACCTTTGCGACCAGCGCGGAGTCCGAGACCGTCATTATCCGTTTCGCCCATCTGCTGGGACAGCATAATTTCCTGCTTTCCCTGGTTGCAGGCGTGGTTCTGGCCGGTATCCTGGCCTGCACCATGTCTACGGCAGACTCTCAGCTTCTGACGGCGGCTTCCGGCGTATCCCAGAACCTGCTGCAGGATTTCCTGAAGATTAAGATGAGCGCAAAGGCTTCCATGATGGCAGCGCGTCTGACCGTAATTGGCATTGCTGCTGTAGCGATTTTCCTGGCATGGAATCCGGACAGCTCCGTATTCTATATCGTATCCTTTGCATGGGCAGGCTTCGGCGCAGCCTTCGGACCGCTGGTTCTCTTCGCGCTGTTCTGGAAGCGTACCAATATGCAGGGCGCTCTGGCCGGTATGATCGCAGGCGGTGTGATGGTATTCGTATGGAAGTATCTGGTTCGTCCCATGGGCGGTATCTGGAACATCTACGAGCTGCTTCCGGCGTTCATCGTATCCGCGCTGGCAATTGTCATTGTTTCTCTGCTGACAGCAGCTCCCTCCAAGGAGATCTGCGAGGAGTTTGATTCCGTAGGAAGATAAGAAATGAACGGTGTGACTGTGAAGGTCACGCCGTTTTTTTATGCCCGTGGGTAGTGCAAAAGCAGGACAGATCTTTTCGTGTTCATATTCTCATGGTATAATTAAAATAAGAACGTGACAGGGGAATACAGCATTGCGCAGAAGGCAGTCGTTGTAATTCACAGCAGAAGGAGATACGCATTATGCCAAAACCGAAATGGAATTTAAATACCATTTACATATCAGAAAGGCTGCAGGAGAGTCTGCGGCCCATCTCCCGTTGCGCCATGACCACTGTGGTCGCCCCCATGGGCTACGGAAAGACCACGGCAGTAAACTGGTATCTGGGTGAGCGTGCCAAGTCGGAAACCCTGAAAATTATCCGCATCAGTGTGTACTCTGACAATCTCGCGATCTTCTGGAAAAGCGTGCAGGAGGCGTTTACCCGGGCCGGTTTTGATGTTCTGTGTAACTATCCCTGTCCTACGGACGCCGCAGGCGGCGGACTGCTGGTGGACGATCTCTGCCATTCGCTGGCAGATGAGACGACCTGCTATCTTTTTATTGATGATTTCCATCTGCTGACCGACAAGCGCGCCTCGCTGTTCCTTTGTATGCTGGCAAACCGGCTGCCTGCAAACGTGCATCTGATTGTTGCCAGCCGGGACCGTTTTTTGCCTGCCGCGGAGGCAGTGCGGCTGGGGGCCAAGGTGTATCAGATTGGCACGGAGCAGCTGCGCCTCAACCATACGGAACTGGCCATCTATGCCCACCGCTGCGGAACGGAGCTTTCCGACGCGCAGGTGGAGAGTCTTCTCTACTCCAGCGAGGGCTGGTTCTCCGCCGTTTATCTGAATCTGCGGACGCTCTTTGAGCGCGGCGTGCTGCCCAGCCGTCATTCTGACATCTACGCCACCTTTACTGCCGCTATGATCGATCCGTTGCCGGAACAGCAGCGGGAGTTTCTGGCGGTCATGGGGCTTGCCGATGAATTCACCGTCCAAATGGCGCAGTACGTCACAGGCAACGCGGACGCCGGGCAAATTCTTTCTGCGCTGACGGAGCAGAACGCCTTTGTCACACGCCTGCCGGACGGCGCGACTTACCGCTTCCATCACATGATGAAGGAGTGTGCCGAGCGCAGCTTTCTGGCGATGCCTGCGGAAACGCAGCGGCTCTATTGGGAGCGCTTCGGCCTGTGGTACGAGCAGCACCGACAGTATCTCCACGCCATTGCCGCCTACCGGAAGAGTGAGAATTACGATGCGCTGCTGCGGGTCATTCGCAGCGATGCGGGCATCCTGCTGGCGTCGCTGAAGCCGGAGGATGTGCTGAACGCGCTGGATAAATGCCCTGCAGAAACGCTGAAAGCATGCCCCTTTGCTATTCTGGTGCTGATGCGTCGGATGTTCACCTGGCGGAAAGTCCCGAAAATGTTGGAGCTGAAAGCGCTGCTGCTGACGGCCATCGAGGAGCATCCGGAGCTGTCCGAAGAAGAGCGCGGCAACCTGCTGGGGGAATGCGACCTCATTCTGAGCTTTCTCTGCTATAACGACATCAGTGCCATGAGCCGCCTGCACCGCAGCGCCAGCGCCCGGATGTCCCGCCCCGCCATCAGCATCCAATCGAGCGGCGGCTGGACCTTCGGATCGCCGTCTGTTCTGATGATGTTCTACCGCGCGCCGGGAGCGATGGAAAGCGAGCTTGCCGAAATGGACGAATGTATGCCCCATTACTATCAGGTCACCAATCACCATGGGCAGGGCGCGGAAACCATCATGCGCGCAGAGGCACTGTTCTGTCAGGGCTGCTTTACCGATGCACATATCGAAGTGGAACATGCCTACGCACAGGTCAAGGATAACGGACAGATTAACATGGAGCTCTGCTGTGATTTTCTTTCGCGGCGGCTCTCGCTGTACACAGATGTAGAACAGCGCTATACCTTTGAGGAGCGATATGCGGATCTGCTGCGCTATCATGATGCCTCGTGGATCAACCTTTGGAGTGCCACCAGTGCTTACTACCATGCGCTGCAGGGTAAAGTGGACAAAATTCCGGAGATTTTTTCGCAGCACCGCCTTTCTGATATCAACATGCTTGCGCCGGGCAAGCCCATGATGGAAATGATCGAAAATCAGGTGTATCTTGCCCAAGGCGCCTATGCCAAGGTAGTGGGACGCAGCACAGAACTGCTGGCCGTCTGCGAGGCGATGCACTACGCATTGGTAGCGTTGCATATCCGTATCCAGACGGCGGCAGCCTATGAGCAGCTGGGCAAGAGCGAGGAAGCCCACATATGGTTAAGAAAGGCGCTTTCTGATGCCGCGCCGGACGAACTTGTGATGCCGTTCGTGGAAAATTATGAGTATTTGAAGCCCCTGCTGGTGCGGGAGATCAAAACGGAACTGCTCGCAAAGATCACCGAGCTTGGCGAAGGGGCAGGGGCGCGAAACGCGGCAAGCGCCCGCCCGGCAGTCTTTGACGCGCTGACGATGCGGGAATTTGAGATCGTGGAGCTGATGGCACAGCGCCTTTCCAACCGGGAGATCGCGGAAAAGCTCTATCTCTCCGAGGGCAGTGTCAAGCAGTATGTGAATCAGATCTATTCCAAGCTTCATATCGAGGGCGACACCCGAACCAAGCGGAAACGGCTAGCCGAGCTATTTGGACAAAAGACATAACCTTTGGTTAATGGTTATCCCATAGGATCCACCGTACAATATTTGTACGGTGGATTTTTATTTTTGCGGAAAGGAGGGTACGCACTTGGACCGAAGGTATCTCACAGCCGTCACGCCGCTGCCCAACCATGTTTTGCAGGTAGATTTTGTGTCCGGAAGCCGGCTTTTATTGGACATGAAGCCATATCTGGACAAGATCCGGTTTCGCCCGCTGACAGATGCGCGGGTGTGGAACAGCGCTGTGACCAACGGCATCTTTGTCCGCTTCGGCGATGTGGAGCTGAGCCATGACGAGATCTTGTCCATGGCGGAACAGGAGCATTGACTCCGTTTATCTGAAAAAGGAGAAGAAAATGATGAAACACTTAAATAAATATCTGTCTTTTGCTTTGGCGCTGGCGCTGTGCCTGAGTCTTGTCGCCTGCGGCGAGAGTAACGAAGACTATGGCGATGACGGCAGCGATTACAATTTATACGGCGTTCCGGATTCCTTCGAGGGGCTTGTCAAGGACTCCGAGCAGATGGCGAACCTCTACCTCTACGGAGGCGCGTGGACGGGCGAGGACGGCGGTACACTGATCTCCGCCACCAGCGAAGCCGGCGACGAGGTACGCTTTGCGCTGTACGATGCCGACGAAGAGGTGACCGCCAGCGGCTTCATACAGTTCGTGCCGGACTATGACTATGATTATTTCTACAATGAGCATGACGGCGTGGCTTATCGCAGTTGGTTCGACGAGGTCGGCGCGCTGCACGTGGCTGAGCTTGGTACCTTTACGCAGGTGACCGGCGACGGCCGGGGTGATGTGATCGCACAGGACGACATCCCGGTTTTGATGGGTGGCGCACTGCCCTTTACCAATATGCAGAAGCTGCTCTCCGAAAACCATGATGACGGCACCTACCGTTATGAGGACATCACCGAGGACGGGCAGCTCCTTGTGGTCAATACGGCGGAGCAAAGCTGCTTTGTTCCGGATGTACAGGAGCTGGGCGATTATCTGGCAACCTGTGCTCTGTCTTTAAGTGATGCGGATACCTATGAGCTGTTGTCTGTCGAAGAAAATGAGGAATACAGCAAAAACTTAAGCTATCCGGTTTATATCGTAACCTATACCGCCGGTGAGAACGAAGACACCCGGGAATGGACCGTATTTGTCGTGGACACCGACGTCTGCACCTATCTTTACGGATTCTGCGTATCTCCCGATGCTGCGGCGGATATGGGTGAGATCTATCAAAATATTTTTTCGCAGCTGTATTTGAGCGACGAAGAATAAGGAGGATGTTACATGAAGAGAAAAAAGCCATATCTTCTGGCAGGACTGGTGTTACTGCTTTTCCTGCTGTGCACAGCCTGCGGTGATACGGAGGGACAAATCGCCCCGCAGGACGACCCCAACGAGGGCCTGGGAGGCGACCTTACCGAGGACACCGTCAACGACTTCAGCGGCTTCGAGGGTATCTGGCTGGGCGAAGCGAACAATGACTACGATTCCATGGAGATCGACGCCGAGGGCAACTGGACCCTCTATCTCAGCGGGGAAGTGGTGGATGAAGGCTACCTCCGCTATGAGCCGGAGTGGGAGGCTATCTATGCCTACAGCAACCTGGATGATTCCGGCAGCCTCATTGCCATGGAGGAAGGCCAGCTCTACAGCGTCGCTTACGGTTACTTCAACTACGGCGATGGGATGGAGTACCTCTGGTATGAGGACGGTGGCAGTCCAGATGGAAACCCGGACTCCTATTGGAGCTGGGATTCCGACCTCTGCCAGCGGAATGTCTCGGAATTCAAGGGCATCTGGTACTATGACGGCGATCTTTCATCTGAGACCTATATCGTCATTGACGGTAATGGAAACTGGAGCTATTACCAGCGCGTTCCCGGCGTTGAGCCTGCGGAAATGGACTGCGGAGTGTTCACCTACTCCATGGACGAGGTGAGCACCTATTATGCGGACTCCACCATGTATGACGGCATTTCTTACCGGGTCTTTGAGGTTGACGAGGATGCTCTGGTCTGGGGCGATGAGGGCGTTTACTACATGATGGAATGATGGAAGGGAGGGAAAACCATGAAGAATCGATGGAAACATATTTTTATCTCTGTGCTGGCTATGGTAATTTGCCTGAATCTTGCCGCCTGTGGCAATTCTGACGATGTAGTGGGAGATGACTGGCGCACCACCGGCGTGGTGGCTGGCAGCGGTACCATTACCCATGATGGTGAGAGCGTGGACGTGCTGGTCACGGTGAGTGAGAGCAGCGCGGCCTTCTACCGGGATCTGCCGGAGCAGATTCTCTTTGACAGCGTGTCTTTTCCCATGAATATTCCCAATGCGGAGCAGGCATTCAACGCCATCTCCTTCGAGGATATCGACGGCGATGAGGAAAGCGATGTGCTGGTAAGCTTTATCCACGAAAACGGCGACGCCACCGAGCTGATCTGGATCTGGGATCCGGTGGAGCGCTATGTCTTCCGGGAGGATCTCTCCACCGTTGCCCTCAGCGGCGACCTCATCGACAGCGTAAACGGCGGCACGCTCCTGCCTGTGGAGGGTATCCAGTCTCAGGAGCCGTACTTTACAAGAAACGGGCTTGTGATCAATGCCGCCGTGGAGATGGGGACCTTCCTGCTGGAAGACGGGGTTTGCAGCTATGCGGGACTTGGCGACGGCTACAACACCGGCGACTGCTATTGGGAGATCATAAAGAACGGCGATTACACCCACGACGGCATCCGCGAGCTGCACTTTGACGCCATCTGTTATGTTCCGGAAGGCTCCATTCCCTACTTTGATCAGCAGTATACGACTGTTACTAGCAGTGAACTCTATGACTTCTATACTGGTATGTGGCTCACCACCTCAACGGCCTACGGCAACAGCCAGCGCGGGGACAACTATTATCTCCACACCGTCAGCTGGCAGGGGAACAGCTACCTGATCGAATTCGCGTATTCAACCGACTGGCAGTACAACGTGGGGGACTGGGCGCAGGTTCTGACCAAGAGCTACGCCGTCTATCTTCCGGAGGACTATGACGGACTCGTTTTTGCCGCAGAGGCCCAGCCAGACAACTATAAAGACAGTGCCAAACGTATGCAGCTGGACAGCATTTCGCCCGAAGCTGCCCTTATGGATATCGACACGGTAGAGCCCTATCGCAGCCTGTACTTCAGTCTGTGTTACTAAAAGGGAGGAACGGCTATGGGAATGAAACGCAATGACTTTGGCACGCCGGGAGCAGGGCGCATGACGGATGCGGAGCTGTCAAAAAAGCTGGGAAGCTATCAGAGAATGGAGAGCATCGGCATATTGCTGGGCGTTATTCTGGTGATCACCGGGTGCATCATGATGTTTGTGTATCGCAATCTCATGGTGATCTGCATTCTGGTCTTTACCGGTGTGGCGCTGTTCCTGTTGGTGGCAAAGCCCGCCCAAACGAAGAAAAAAGCGTTGATGCAGCAAGAGCTGGGCGGAAAAATTCTTTCGCTGCTGGGCGTGGTGATTGCCGTGGTGGGCATCATTCTGGGCGGCAACCTTGTGATGATTGTCATCGGCGGTGTGGTTCTAAGCCTGGGGCAGATGGTGCAGGGTAAGTCCAAGGACAAGGCAGGCCGGCAGACCTTCGATGCCATTGCGCCGGACATCGTGGGTGCTGCCCTTGAAAACGTGCAGATGAACCCTGCGCCGCATCTTCTGGACGCAGAGGACACGAACATTCCCCTGCCCGGCCACACCCATTGCAGCGGCAGTGGATATATCCGCGGAACATATCGCGGCCTGACCACGGAACTATGTACCGTAAGGCTGACGGAAGTCAGCGAGTTTCAACGGGAGGAGACCGGCCTGTGGGAAAAGAACGAGCAGGTGGTTTACACCGGCCAGTGGATGCTGTGTGAACTGGGACAAGAATTTCAAACATGGCTGACCATCTGGCCGCGGGACAAAATGGATAAGCTGTTCAACGCCCGAACGATCAAGACAGGCAATGAGATGTTTGATAAACGATTTAATCTGAGCAGCGGCGATGCGCAGGCGGCCCTTTGCATCCTGAATCCTGGCTGCATCGAGCAGATCCTGGCACTGGCAGATGCCTCCTTCGGTAAATTTGCCGTGAATCTCAATCCGGATGGCAGGCTGTATCTTGCCGTCCACAGCGGTCGCGGTTTTTGTGATATCGGCAAGGGTCGGGAGATGCCGGATCAGCTGCGCCGGCGCTTTGCCTGTGAACTGCGCTGGTTCACAGATTTGATCGACGTATTCCGCGGCGTATAAGGGAGGTGGGGCATATGCCTTTTTGGCTCGCTGTTATGTTGCTGTTGCTATCGATGTTGGGGAGTGTTCTCTCACACCGTTACTTGCGGAAACCGGTTCAAATCGTCTGCGTTATGTTCTGCGTCCTGCTGGCAGTGGTATGTGCCGCTTATATCGGACTGACTATTTTGTTTGTGGATGCCGTGCGGAACCAACCGTCGGTGTCGTAGGAATCCCCGCCCATGGCGGCAGGAAGGAGGACGTATGAAGAATATGAAAGTAATCGTGATTGGTTTCATTCTTACGGTAGTGCTTGTGGCATGGCCCGTGGAATATACGCGATATATTACAGCGGGAACCGGCTTTGTTCTCGGGGCTGTACTGGTGGCATGGCTCGGGGTCCGCCAGCGGAAAGGCGCATGGAAGGGATACAAGGATGACGTGCGGCGGTACACGGGCACCACGATGATGAAGGTGGTATGGATCGAGGAATCGGTCGATGAAAGGTGGGAGCACCAGGAGGACGGCAGTGATCGGCTGCGTCGGGAGACGGTCTATCTTCCAACCTATGAGTACACTGTAAATGGCAGGACCTACCGCTACGCAAGCCGTCAGACGTTGTCCGGCAAGTGGGAGCTGGGGCGGCAGGTGGTGGGATATTATGACCCCAAGCAGCCCGACCGCATTACGGAGGACAGACCTCGAAAGCCCGTTTTCGGCGGATTCCTTTTCTTCGTTTTTGCTGTGTTCCTGCTGTGGTTCGGCATTATGACCTTCACCGGTCAGGTCTCTATTTCCTGATACCGAATATCCAGAATCAAATAGAAGCAAAAAGCGAAGGCATCCAAAATGCCTTCGCTTTTTACTTCTGTTTTTTACAGCTTAATATTCTTGAAAAGGTCTCCCAGGGTGGTGGTCAGCTCCTCGGCCTTCGGGATTTCGATTTTTTCTTCCGGAAGATCTTCCGCAGCGGTTTCGTTCAGCGCCTTCATGCTCAGGGACAGCTTGCCGTCCTTGATAGCGATAACCTTTACCTTTACGGTGTCGCCGACCTTCAGCACCACATCCGGGCTCTTGATGCGCTTTTCAGAAATCTGGGATACGTGAACCAGTCCGGAGAGACCGTCGCCCAGATCGATGAATGCGCCGTAGGGCTGGATGCTCTCGACCTTTCCTTCCGTTACCAGACCGACCTGTACGCTGGCCAGCTTTGACCGACGCTCCTCGGCAGCCTTCTCGCGAAGCAGCTCTCTTGCGGAGAGAACCAGCTTCTGGTTCTCCGGATCTGCAGTGATAACCTGTACCTGGATCTTCTTATTCAGCCAGTCCTCCAGGTTCTCCACATAGCCAAGAGAAAGCTTGGAAGCCGGGATAAAGCCGCGGATTCCTTCTACGTAAGCGACTACGCCGGACTTGACAATGCCGCCGATTTTTACGGTGAGAACGGTCTTGTCCTCCAGATACTGTACCAGAGTCTGCCACGCCGGATCTGTGATGTCAGCCACATCATTCTCCTGTGTATCCTGGAAGGAAGCCTCCAGCTCTTCCTTGAAATCGTCCATTGTTGTTTTTTCTTCCATTTCCCAATACCTCATTTCCTATAAAATTCAGATTACAGACAGATTTCTGAGAAATCCGCTGTCCAATAGTTCTATTATATGGTAAAATGGTGCAAAAAGCAAACGGAATCAGGAGAAAAATAGATGAATCGAGTGAAAATAAGAAAGATTGTTTTTGGAGAAGGAAGACCGAAGATCTGCGTTCCGATAACGGGCCGCACCAGAGAGGAGATTGCGCTGCGGACGGCAGAGCTGAAAGCGGCGAAGCCGGATCTGGCGGAGTGGCGCGCCGACTGGTATGAAGAGGTATTTGATAAGAAAAAACTGGAAGAAATGTTGGAGCGGCTGCGCGGAGAGCTGGGTGAACTTCCGCTTCTTGTGACTTTCCGCACAAAGGAAGAAGGCGGTGAGCAGAGTATCGGCGCTGAAGCTTATGCGGAATTTCTGCGGACTGTGCTGGCGTCCGGGCAGGCGGATCTGATTGACGTGGAACTGTTCCGGGGAGAGGCGCTGCTCCGGGATATCTGTGAGGAGGCCAGAAAAAAAGGGATCAGAGTCATTGCGTCCAGCCATGATTTCGAAAAGACGCCTGCAAAAGAGGAAATTATCGAGCGGCTGACTCGGATGCAGGACTGCGGCGCGGATCTGCTGAAGCTGGCTGCGATGCCCCGGGACGCAGGCGACGTACTGACTCTTTTGTCTGCCACTTGGGAAATGAAGGAGCAGTATGCAAAGCAGCCCGTTGTCACCATGTCCATGGGAGCAAAAGGAGCGGTGAGCCGTCTGGCAGGAGAAGTCTTCGGCTCTGTTATGACCTTCGGAAGTGCAGGCGTAGCTTCCGCGCCGGGGCAGGTGAACGTGCCGGAGCTTAAGATGGCGCTGGAGGTGCTGCGGCAGCAGGAGTGAGAGGCTTTTATATCTGCTGCTCTGACTTTTGATGGAATTAGAAAAGCATAAGATATTTTTTTCTAAAATAATAGATGGCAAAATAGGGAGCCAGGTATAGATCGTGCATAATCTGTGAATAAGAAATAGAAAATGTGGTGATTTAATGAACAATCCCACCATAGAAAATGTACTGAACCTGGCCCTGGATGCCACCCCACAGGAGCGCGCCCGCTCTGAAAATCTGGACGTAGGCTTCGACAGTGCGGAAAAAACCTGGGAGCTGATTGTGAAATATTCCGGGTCGCTGGATGAGCTTCAGCAGGCTGGCATTACGGTGACGGAGCTTCTGAATGAATATGCAGTGCTGCTTGTGCCGGAAAATCTGGTGGAGCTTCTGGTAGGCGTTCCGGAAATAGAATATATCGAAAAACCAAAGAGGCTGTTTTTCTCTGTAAATCAGGGAAAGACAGCTTCCTGCATTACAGCGGTGCAAAGCGGGCAGTATGGCCTGTACGGGGAGGGCGTGCTGGTGGCGCTGCTGGATTCGGGGGTGGATTACGCCCACCCGGATTTTCGAAATGAGGATGGTACAACGCGGATTGTGGCGCTGTGGGATCAGACGATACCAGGCAGACCGCCGGAGGGCTACCGTATCGGTACGGAATATACGGCTCAGGAGATCGACGAAGCGTTGACGGCAGAGACGGAGGCGCAGCGTTACGCCCTGGTGCCGAGCCGGGACATAAGCGGCCATGGCACCAGGGTTCTCGGCATTGCGGCGGGCAATGGCCGGGCCAGCGGTGGACGCTACCGGGGAATCGCAAGCCGCAGTCCGATCCTGGCCGTGAAGCTGGGAACGCCCCGGGAGGACGGCTTCCCCAGGACCACGGAGCTGATGCAGGGGCTGGATTACTGCATTCGAAAGGCACTGGAGCTTCGCCTGCCCGTGGCAGTGAATATCAGTATCGGCAATACCTATGGAGCTCATGACGGCACATCCCTTCTGGAAACCTATATTGCGGACATCGCCAATGTCTGGAAATCTGTTATATGTATCGGTACGGGAAATGAAGGGTATGCAGCCGGACACACTGCGGGTGTTCTGCGGCGACAGACGTCGGAGATGATAGAGCTGGCTGTGGGCGAATACGAAACCGCTTTCAATATCCAGATCTGGAAATCCTATCTGGATGAAATTGATATCACACTGATAAGTCCGGGCGGGAGAAGAGCCGGACCAATCCAGAAGGTTCTGGGGACTCAGCGCTTTCTGCTGGAGGAGACAGAGATTCTGCTGTATTACGGGGAACCTTCGCCCTACAGCCAGTCCCAGGAGATTTATCTGGAATTGCTGCCCCGGAGCGATTACGTGGACACTGGCATCTGGACACTTGAACTGTCCGCCGGCGAGATTCGCGATGGCCGCTATCACCTGTGGCTCCCCAGCGCTGTCGCCCTGAACGGCGGTACCCGGTTCTTACACCCATCTGCAGACACTACCCTCACGATTCCATCCACCGCCCGCCGTGTCGCAGCCGTCGGCGCTTATGACAGCCGCACCCTTACTTACGCCGATTTCTCCGGCCGTGGTAACACCCGTGATCTTCGTGAGAAACCGATTCTCGTTGCCCCGGGCGTCCGTGTTCTCACCACCGCCCTCGGTGGCACCTACGCCGAAGCCACCGGCACATCCTTCGCCACCCCCTTCGTCACCGGTGCGTCCGCCCTTCTGATGGAGTGGGGCATCACAGACGGCTACGACCCCTACCTATACGGTGAAAAGGCCATTGCCTACCTAAAGAAAGGCACCCGGTCCCTGTCGGCCTTTTCGGAGTATCCGAATCCGCAGGTGGGGTGGGGAGCCCTCTGCATAAAACAAAGTCTTCCCGAAATATAAAACTATCCTTTCGAATAGTGTCCTCTGCCTGCGGCATCTGTTATAATACTATCATAGCGGGAAAGGAGGAATCTGCCATGTCAAAGAACACCAAAACCACCGATGATAAATACATCTGCCCGGAGAAAGCGGTGCGGAAGCTTCGGTCGGGCCGGCGGTTTCGGACGCCGTTGTATCTGTATGGCGTAACCGGAGTGGGAAAGACATCACTGATTATCCATAATCTGAATATGAAGCGATGCATTTACTACAGTGCGGCAGAGACGGAAGCCAGTCAGATCGCGGTCCGGGAGCAGGGCGTGGAGCATACGGTCGTTATTGACGACCTGCAGAGTGTGACAGGCGTGGAAGAACGGGAGGCCTATTATAAGGTGATTCAGGAATTGTTGGGACGGGAAGATGTCTGGCTGATTCTGATTGCGCGCTGTCCCTTCCCCCGTTGGCTGCTCACCCTGCGTACCAAATACATCTTTGTGGAAATAGAAGAATCCGATTTTCTCTTTTCCATTGAAGAACAGCGTGCATACCTGGAGCAGTACGGGATCTGTCTTCCGGACGAGCTCCATGAGAGGGCATGGAGAATGGGCGGCGGCAATCCGCTTTCGTTGCTTTTCTTTGCCATGGAAAAGGGCGATCTGGAACGTACCCAGAAACGTGAATGGGATTATCTGGAAAGCCATGTATATGAGCAATGGGATGTGGAGCTACAGGAATCCTTTATGAACATCTGCATCGTGGAGACCTTTACAATCAGGTTGGCGGCTATGCTGACCGGTCGAAGCGATGTGGAGAAAGTGATCGCCAAGGCAGAAGAAACCGGCAATTTCTTTGAGACAGCCGGAGTGGACGGTGTCTGGAAATGCCGCTGACCCATGCGGAAATCCATGCGTCAGAGACTGGGCAGAAAGAAAACGCTGGAACAAATCCGCCGGCTTTATTATACTGCCGGATTATACTATGAATTGGAGAATCAGATACCGGAAGCGCTGTCCATGTATGAGGAGTGCCGGGATATGGAGAGCATTTCGCGACTTCTGATTTCCAATGCAAATAAAAATCCGTCCAGCGGGTGGTATTATGAACTGCGCCGCTATTATCTGGAACTGCCGGAACAAATCATAGAGGAGAGTCCTGCGCTGATGGCGGGGATGAGTCTGTTGCACTCCATGCTTATGAACATCGAGGAGAGCGAGCGATGGTATCAGGCATTGGAGCAGTATGCAGATACGCACACAGGCGGCCAGCGAAGGGAAGCCAGAAGCCGGCTGATATATCTGAAAATTGCGCTGCCCCATCGGGGAAGCATGGATATGATTGATTTAATTAAAAATGCGGATCTGTTTCTGCGTGAGTGGAGAAGTACGCTCCCGGATCTGTCTGTGACCAGTAATCTGCCTTCCATGATGAATGGCGGGAAGGATTTCTGCGAATGGAGCAGAAAAGAACGGGAAATGGTGGTGAGTATCGGAAAGCCTGTTGAATTTATTCTGGGAAAATATGGGAAAGGCTTAGTGTCACTGATACTGGCAGAGAGTTTTCTGGAAAAAGGCGAGGACACCTTTGAGATATATTCTCAGGCGGAAAAAGGAAAAATGGAGGCCGAAAGCGGCGGAAAACTGGATCAGGTATTCGTGGGCATTGGGACACTGGCCTGGTTGTCGGTGCTGAAAAATAATGCGGAAGGGGCAGCGGCATCCCTTGCAGGCTTTCGGACGCGCGCGGAAAAGGAAGCGCCGAATTTACTGACAAATATCGATGCCTTTCTATGCCGGATTTCCCTTTATCAGGGAAATGACGGGGCGTCCTGGATGGAGCAGGCGCCTGACGAGACGCTGGAATTCAGTATCCTGGAACGTTTTCGTTATCTGACCAAGACACGCGTGTATATTCAACAGAAGCGTTATGAAGAAGCGTATTGTCTGTTGCAGCAGCTGCTTTATTACGCGGAAACCATGAATCGGACCTACATTCTGATGGAGCTGCATCTTCTTCTGGCAGTGGTGCAGTACCGAACCGGACAGGAGGAATGGCGGGAGAATCTGCAGGCATGCGTCAGTCAGGCAGAAAGCTATCATTTTGTGAGACTGTTGAGCAGGGAAGGGAGCGTTCTGCTTTCGATGCTTGAAGAAGGAGAACCGACTTGGAAGGATCGCTCATTCCGTAAGCAGGTGCTGGAAGAATGCGGACAGATGAAGGAATTTTATCCGCGGTATCTTGGCGGCAGACAGGAAGATGAAATTATTCTGAGTGAAAATGCGGTAAAAATTTTGAAATATCAGTCCGAGGGGCTTTCCTCAGCGGCCATTGCGGAAAAAATGAAGCTGTCAGAAGCTACAGTGAAATACCACAGCCGGGAAACTTACAGGAAATTAGGCGTGAAAAATAAAACAGCGGCTATCGCAGAGGCAAAAGAGAGAAAAATGATTTAGATACTTGACTTATTTTCCAGAATCTGGTATTCTTCGTGTATCAGAGATTCTTACTGATTCACAGAGGAGCATCTCCTCACGATTCCACGAAGAAGAAAACATGCAGACAAAGCGGCAGGAAAGGCAGGTAGTCAGGTGTAGAAGAACGGAGAACGCTGGACGACGGTTACTTACGAAGGAGGATGATACGAAAAGAAAGAAAGGACAGATCATGGAATGAAATGGAAAAAGTGGTCCGGGAAGCGACTGCTGACACTGATGCTGGCATTGACGCTGTCAGTGTCTTCTTTGGGTCCTCTGATTGGAGGAGGAAGCATAAGCTATGCGGCAGAAATGTCGGAGACACCGGATGTATCAGAGAGTCCCGGAAAGGCCGGGGAGACGGAAGTGACCGTTCGGCTGGAAGAACCGACAGAAGAAGCGACAGATACAGAAGAGCCGGATTTGGATACAGAAGATCCGGCAGAGAGCGTCAAACAGCCGGAAAACAGCGGGGTATCGGAAACGACAGAGCAGGAGGAACCGGAGGAGCCCGGAGAGTCTGAAAAAGGACTCCGGACACTTCGGATCCGTTGTGAGGATCCGAACGGCAATCCTTCCGAAACGCTGTCGGCAGAGGCGGACAGCGACGAGCTTTACGAAGGAACCAAGGTAAAGATCCGTGTGACCAACACGGGAATGAATATCTGGGCAGCTGAAATCACCTGTGAGGATGTCGAACTGGAGGCCGGAGAGGAAGAAGATATCCTGACCTTTGAAATGCCGGATGCGGACGTGGAAGTTCGTATTTATGAACTGGAAAGTCAGGAGCAGGGGGAGCTGTCCGGGGAAGACAGCAGCATTCCCGGAGATTTCCAGGGAAATCAGTCCCATACAAGGAAAGACAATGAGCCGGATATTGAACTTGAAAAGTCTGCCCGCTGGACCAATATCGAGGATGGTTACGCGGAACTGACGATCACAGAAAAAGATACTTCAGATTATTCTAATATTCCCACCGATTATATTATCATTCTGGACAGAACGAGAACCATGGCGCTGAGCGATTACAATCATGAAGACGGAAGCGCGTATAATTACATGGGTTATCATTCTCCATGCATCAATCCCGCCCATTATTATTACAAGGGTGGTATTTATTTGCACATGATAGATTACTTTACAGGGTATGATTACAAAAAAAATGTGTGGTTTTATAATCTGCCGGGCAGCTTTGATTTCTGGGAGCGCCATTACAACCAGAATGGAACCAAAATCATGCCGACACTGGAAAATGGCTGCTATGATCGGCTTTCCATGGCAAAAAAGGGAATCCAGGAGCTGGTGGATATGATTGCGGCCCAGAATGCGAAAGTGACCGGAGACGGACTGCGTTCCCGGGTGGCGTTCTGGAGTTTTGCGGATGAATACAGTAAAATCACAGGCGATAAGCGGGATAAAGGACTGTATAATTATACGCCGTTGACGGACAATTACGAGCAGGTGAAGCGGGCGGTCAGCGAGGTGAAGAATTATTCCGGAACCTATTATCTTTCGTCCCTTCAGGAAGCGTATGATATTATCACAACACGAAACGCCACGGACAGCCGTCGGAAAAATGTATACACCAAGGTCATATTTATCTCGGACGGCGAGTGTGAAACGGATTTGGCAAATGTGAGGGCGAAGGCGGCACAGATTCGCAGTCTGCCCAATACGGAGCTGTTTACGCTGGCGATAGGCATGACCGCAGACGCGTCAGGTGCGAAACTCCTGCAGGAAATAGCGGGAAGCGCCGATCATGCAGCCAATTTCTGGCAGACCCTATCCTTTGACGGAGGAAATGGTTCCGCATTTGCCCAGACACTTTTAAATATTGAGAAAAAAGCGTCAGAGGTTAAGGCAGTTCGTAAGACGCTGACGGATCAGATTGAGACGAAATATTGGGAACCGGTGGAAATTCTGAGCGCTGACGGCGGACAGGCATCCCTTAACCGGGCCACTGGAAAGCTTATCTGGAAAGTGCCGGATGAAGCGGGAACGACCTATCGCTGCACCGTGAAGCTGCGTTTGAAGGAGAAGTACCGTTATCTTCTGGCGGATGCTGTCTATCCCACCAACAGGGATGAGACAGGCGCAGGACAGCCGGAGATTTCGGCAGATCCGGTGAAGGCAGGCGCAGTGCTGGATTACGCCATTGAAGGCGGTATGTATCATCAGCAGACGCGAAAGGCAGGCGTGGTCACACCAACGCTGAAGTATGGAACCTTGCAGTTTCAGGGGAAGAAGAACTGGACTGTTTCAGGTTCCCGGGCAGACAGTCTGGTTGTACGCCTGATGCGGACACTCCCGGGACAGACCACGGCTACGCAGGTCAATAATACACGAACTAACGGAAGCCGGGGCTGGCGTTACAGCTTTAATCGACGCGTCATGCCGGATGGAAGCGGGAAGCCGCTTATCAAATATGACGAAAGAGGCAGACTCATTTCCTATCAGGTGACGGAACAGACGCCAGGCTATTATACGCAGCTGGAGAGTCTGGTGACCGGTGGAGACGTGACAGATACCCAGTTGTACAATGAACCCTTCAAGGTAAAGGTTCAGGTGGAAAAGACCGACAGCGAGACCGGCAATCCCTTGAGCGGCGCGGAGTTTTCTGTCTTTATGTGGAGCCGGCGAGCCGGAAAATATCTGCCCTATAAGGGAACCACAGAAGGAACAGGCCAGACTTACGAGACAGGGACGTTGAACGGTGGTTCGGAAGGCATGAAGCTTACGGAAAACCAGAAAGGGATATACATAAGCCCGGCCTGGCTGTACTACGCGCCGGATAATCAGGGTAAATTCCGGGTTATCGAGACGCAGGCGCCGGAAGGCTATTACGGAGACTGGAAGGGGGAGAACGAAAAAAATGTCTATGACCTGGTGATTTCGCCGGATGCGGCGAGAAACCGAGAGACGATTTCGCTGACCAATGGGGACAGCGGAACCTTTGAAAATCAACGGGTCAGGGGAAAAATCCGGTTTACGAAAAACGACGCGGAGGGAAAGGAGCGCGTTTCCCAGGGCGAAGCCAGTCTGACCGGTGCAGCCTACAAGCTGTTTGCAGCGGCGGATCTGATTCATCAGGACGGCGCCACAGGTGTTATGTATCGAAAGGATGAGGAGATTCGACTGCGCTTTACTGGAAGCCGGGACGGCGTGCGGTACTACCGGCAGGATCCGTCCGGAAGGGACACGATAGAGATTGGGACGGGCTGTCAGATCTGCATCGAAAATTTGGAGCTTGGCTGCTATTATCTGCAGGAGCAGGAAGCAGGCGAGGGCTACCTGGTCAATCCGGAGAAAGCGGAATTTACCCTGGAGTGGCAGGGCGAGGAAGTACCGGAGGTGGAAATCAGGGATTTCAAAGTCTATGAGCAGGTGAAAAAGCAGCGGCTGACCTTCTACAAGGTGGCAGGAACGGATCGGACCGACCGGTTGGATCCTCTGGAGGGAGCCGGATTTTCCATTTATGCCCTGTCAGAATTCGCAGATGGAAGATATGCGGATCTTTCCGACGTGGAGGTGGTGCAGGCAGTCATAGATGATTTTCGGGACGGGCAGACATTGGATTACCGTGCCGTGCGCGCTTTTTGCCCGGCACAGGTCTTCGCGGAGGCGGACAGTGCGGAAGTGAAGGCTGGAAAGCTGGTTAAGAAACTGGACTATGGAGAGGGATATGTCTATGAGGCAGAGAGCCCGAACGAGTATCTGACAGGCGAGCTGTTCAGCGACAGTCGCGGTATGGTGACGACGCCGTCCCTGGCCTATGGCCGTTATCTGATTGTAGAGACAACAGTTCCGAAGAACCGGATTGCTACCCGGCCCTTTGTGGTGCAGATAGCGGGTGACGATCGGGACGGAACGGTCGAGGGAGACGGACGGGGACGGAAGCTTTCGGATCTGGTGATTCTTCAGGACCGTCCGGTCAATGCCCTGGTACGGATAGAAAAATACGACAGTGTCACGGGAAAGCCGGTGCAAAAGCCGGGTGCGTCCTACGTGATCCATGATACGGAGGGAAAATGGTTCTCTTATTACACAACGGAATGGAGCTCGGCCCAGAAGAAGGCCTATCAGGAGCAGTATGGCGATCTGGTAGTGCAGTACAGCCAGGGCGCGCAGCTTGGAACCTATACAAAGCCGTATACGACCCGGCAGGTGAAGAAGGATGGAACCTGCTATGTGGATACGCCCACAGCGCTTCCGACCGGTATCTATGAGCTGGAGGAAGTGTCCGCCCCAGACGGATATATCCTGCAGGGGCATGAGGGCGTCATTGCCAAAAAGAGTATTTTCGAAAGTGGAAACGGAACCTTTTACGAAACGGAGGCCGATGGAAAATGGAGGCCGACGCCGGAAGGCTCTGTGAAATTCATCATTTCCTCGGGAGAGGCAGTTTATGACAGCGAAGCAAAGGCTTTCGTAGTGAAGGTGCGCCAGAAAAACACCCCGGCAGTGGGTAAAATCAGTGTGTACGCGGAGGGGGAACAGCTGAAAGGAGCACAAAAGACGGAAACAGGATATCAGTTTACCTATGAGGCTCAGCCGGTGGCGGGCGCGGAATTTGAAATCCGCGCGGCAGCGGATATCTATACGCAGGAGGGAGCAAACAAAGAGAAGCTATACGAAGCCGGAGAACTGCTCATGACCCTTGTGACTGATGCAAAAGGCCAGACCTGGACCGGACAGAAGGATCTGGAAGGAACCGATATTCCGTGGGGGCTTCCGCTTGGAAGCTACACGGTGACGCAGGTGAAGGCGGGCGCAGGTTTTGCCCTGAGTACGGAAAACGCGAAGCCCCGCAGTATTGAGATTACCTGGGCGGGCCAGGAGGTGCCGGTCATTTACCGGGATACGATGTATCAGAATCCCCGGCAGCAGGTGCGGCTTGCCATAGAGAAACAGGACGCCGAGACCGGGAGGGTGCTGGCCGGAGCAGCATTTGGACTATACGCGGCGGAGAATATTGCTGATTACCGGGGAAAAATCCTGGTGAAAAAGGATACCCTGCTGGGTCAGGCGGCCACGGCGCTGAACGCGGAAGGAAAGGTAGAACGCGCGGTCTTTGCCGTAGATTTGCCACTGGGCAGATATTACGTGAAAGAGCTTCATGCCCCGGCAGGATACGCAGGCAGCTCCATGCGCGTCAATGTGGACGCTTCCTACCGGGCGGATCAGCGGGAAACCATCAGCCTGAAGGGCGTGGTGAAAAATGCCCCGATCCGCGTACAGATTAACCTGATGGACTGGTTTACGGAAAACGAGCTGACCGGCGCAACTCTGCAGCTTTTGGACGAAAATGAGTCCGTTGTGGAAACATTCACGACTGTTTCAAAAAACAATCCGATTATCCGGAAGCTGGAGCAGGGAAAAACCTACCGGGTAAGGGAACTGGTAACTCCGTCGGGCTATGAAGAAGGATTCCTGCTGAAGGACGGCTATGTAACGGACAAGACAGACAGCCTGGAGTTGTCCAAGCAGTATGCTTTGAATAACGGGAAAAAGGATGTGGCCTTTACCGTATTGGATACGGGAAAGCTCCAGGTGGTGAGCCTGTTCCTAAAGCCGGAAGCCGGTGTTCTGGAAATTACGAAGGAGGGACCGGTTCCGGTGGGAACGGAAAAAGAAATCGATGAAAATGGCAACCGGATTGAGACCCCGATATATGAGATTATGGGACTTCCGGGAGCGGAATATGTGCTTCAGGCGAAGGAGCAAATCGGCTATCCGGACGGCCAGGAGGGGGTACTTTTTGAAAAGGACGCATTGGTGCTGGAACAGTATGCGGAACAGAAGAAAACCGGAGCCATGCAATATTTTACCATAGATGTGCCGGAAGGAAAGGGCGAGCTGGTGAAAGCAGAACGCATGCTGCCGGATGGTACGGAGGCAGCGCTTGTGCTGCGGACCGGGCAGGATGGCAAGGTGCAGGTAACCGGACTTCCGGCGGGAAGCTACCGTGTCGTGGAGGTGAAGGCTCCGGCTGGCTATTATCGGGATCCGGGAATGTGTACGCAGACGGTGGATCTGGGAGACATCATTTCCGTACGGTTTGAGAATCCGAAACAGGAGATCGAAAAACCGGGTGAAGATCCGGATAAGGATCCAGATAAAGATCCGGATGCTCCCCGCCGGATCGGCATGCTGGCAGAAAAATACGGTGTGGACGGAGAAGAACGGATTCCGGTATCCGGCGCCGCCTTTACCCTATACGCGGCAGAGGACGTCCGCAATATTTTTGGTGAGCTGATTTACCGGGAAGGAACGGAGGTGGAGACGGCCCTGTCCGGAGCGGACGGGCTGGCGCGCTTTGTGACAGATGTTCCCATCGGTCTCTACCGCATCCGGGAGACGAAAGCGCCGGACGGCTACTACAGCAGCACGAAGGAGATTCTTTATGACGTGGCGAAGGACAGGGAGGATGATTCCGTTCATTACCTGAATTTCAGTGATTTTGTGGAAAATGCCCCGACGAAGCTCACGATCCGCCTGCAGGACGATCTGACCCATAACGAACTGGCGGACGCCTGCCTGGAGATTACGGATGAGAAGGGAGAGCCTGTGGAAACCTGGATGACCAGAGTGGATAACGGGTATACCATCCGGGGGCTCTCTGTGGATAAGTGTTACACCATCACAGAAAAGCTGCCGCGGGAGGGCTATCTGGTGAAATTTACAGAGAGCTATACAGAGAGCGGCAATGTGGAACTGCGGGAGCCGGAGGGAGCAAAAGTAGAGTTTCGGATTCCGGACGCGCCGGGCAGTGTGACAGAAGGCGGCCATCTGAACCCGGCCTCAGTGCCGGAGACGGGCTGCATTGTCCTGGAAAATCCCTTTGTAACCGGCGATGTGCATCTGCAAAAGGACGGAGAAATTCTGGAAAGCTGGACACCGGCACAGCATGTGGGCCAGTGGCTGCGTTCGACCTTTGGATACCGGGAAAAGGGTCTGGGTCAGGTGGAATTCGCAGTCTATGCGGCGGAGGACATTGAACATCCGGACGGCGTCACGGGAATTTGCTTCCGGAAAGGTGAGCAGGTGCTGACGGGTGTACGCTCTGAAAAGCAGGAGGCCCGGGGCGTTACAGATAAGAGTGGCATGCTGGAGTTCAAAGAACTTTATCTGGGCCAGTATGAGATTCGGGAACTGAAGACAGCGGAAGGCTATGTGCGCGATGAAAAGCCGGTTCTCTTCACCCTTGCCTACCGGGACGGCTACACCAGTACGGTAGATGCGCGGCAGGGAAGCGTCCGCTGGCTCAATCCCCGTCAGAGGAGTGAAGTGACCGTGCATAAGACAGATGCCGCCGACGGTAAAGCCCTGGCGGGAGCAGAAATCGGCCTGTATACGGCAGAACCCGTCAATCGGGCGGATGGCACCTGTCTCCTCACGGCGGACACGCTTCTGGAAACAGGCGTTACAGACGCGGACGGCACCCTTGTTTTCACGGCAGATCTGCCCTTTGGCTGCTATTATGTGAAGGAGATCACAGCTCCGGATGGGTATCTGCTTTCAGAGGAGAAACAGCCGTTTACCCTTACTTACGCAGGGAAAAATACAGAGCTGATAAAATTAAGCCTGACGATTCAGAATACGAGAAAACCGGAAGAACATGCAGGAGATCCAGGCGCTCTGACCAGTGCCCAGGCCGCGCCGACCGGGGATGAGACGCCGGTGGAAATCTATCTGTTTCTGTTGCTTATGAGTCTTATGGCAGCAGGCAGAATCCTTATGGAAGTACGGGAGAGAAAACGCCAAATGAAAAACAGGGATTGACTTTTTATCTTTTGTTGTTATGATTTTAGTATCAAAGGATTCTAAAATCAGCACCTGGAATTCAGGCGCGATAAAGTAGGAGGACGTATGGATTTTATTACAATTGGAGAGATGGTAATTGATTTTCTTCCCGGCCAGGAAGAAGGAAGCTACATTCGTAACGCAGGCGGCGCGCCCGCAAATGTAGCAATCAGCGCGGCAAGAAACGGACTTCAGGCGGGCATGTACTGCAAGGTGGGCAATGACGATTTCGGAAAGTTTCTGCTGAAAACTCTGCGGGAGAATCATGTAACGCCGCTGGCGCCGGAGATGACAGACGACGCGACTACAACCATGGCGTTTGTATCTCTGAACGAGAACAATGACAGAAGCTTTACCTTCGCGAGAAAGCCCGGCGCGGACATGCTGCTTCAGAAGAGCGAGATCCGGGACGAGGATCTGAAGGACTGCCGTATCGTACAGGCAGGCTCCTGCAGCCTTTCTGCCGGACCGGCGGTAGAGGCTACCGAGTATGCTATGGCCAGAGCGAAGGAGCTGGGCAAGCTGGTAGGCTTTGACATCAATTACCGGAATCTGATGTGGAAGGATGACAAGAAGGCCTGCACCGAGAAGGTGCTTTCCATTCTGAAATACGTGGATTTCCTGAAGCTCTCCGATGAGGAGATTGACATGGTAGGGGGACATGACAACCTTCTGAATGTCATGAAGGAATATGATATTGCAGCGGCAGTCCTGACCCTGGGCGGCGATGGCGCGGAGGTATTCTACGACGGAAAGTCTTATGTGGTTCCGGGCTTTCCGGTATCCCATGTGGCAGACACCACGGGAGCCGGAGACGCGTTCTGGGGAGGTTTCCTTTCCTGTGTGCTGAATCACGGGGTATCTTCCGTAGACCAGCTGAATGCGGAGCTTCTTAAGGAAGCGGTAAAATACGGCAATGTGAGCGGCTCCCTTTCTGTACAGGAGAAAGGAGCGATCTCATCTCTGCCTACCAGAGAGAAGGTTGAGAAGTTTCTCGCAGAGAACTGATAAATGCTATGGCTAGACTAGGTGTAAATAAAGATTATCTGAAAAAACGAAACCGAGGTCTGGTACTCCAACTGATTGCTACGGGAAAATGCACCTCCAGAATCGAACTGGCAAGAGAGGTGCATCTGACCAAGACGGCGATCTCCGCGATTGTCAATGAACTGATTGAGCAGGGATACTTAAGAGAAGCGGCAGTGACGACGAAGGCAAAGCTGGGAAGAACACCTGTAAAGCTGGAGATTAGTCCTGAAGCTCCGAAATACATAGGAATTCTGTTTGGACGCGGCTGCCTGGAGGCGGCGATCTGTGATTTGAACATGAATATCATTGCCTACGAACGGGTAGAACGGGAATGGTCGGGCGGACAGGAAATCATGGAGGTCGCCTACCGTCTGCTGGATCGCCTGCTGGAACGGGAAGAAAAGATCATTGCCATCGGAGTAGCGACGCCGGGACCGGTAGATGTGAAGAAGGGCCGGATTATCAATCCGGGTTATTTTCACGGAATACAGAATCTGGATGTGGCGGAGCCTATACGGAAGCGCTATGGAATTCCGGTGTTCCTGGATCATGATGTCCAGAGCGCGGCACTGGTGGAACAGCTCTACGGAAACGGGCAGGGATATCAGGATGTGTTGGTACTGGGTATTGAAAAGGGCGTCGGAAGCGGTATCATGACCAATGGGCACAGATACCAGAGTAATTCCGGTTATCCTCCGGAGATGGGACACCTTTCCATCAACCATCATGGCCGGAAATGTGTCTGCGGCAATATCGGCTGCCTGGAGGCTTACATCGGTTCTGACAGAGTGCAGGAAAAGATAGAGGCCGCCTTTGGCAGGAAGATTCCGTATCGGGAATTCTGTCAGATGGAGGATCCGGAAGCAGAGCGGATTATGCAGGAGCTGATTAACGACTTGTCCTGCGCGATCATCAGCCTGCAGAATATCATGAACTTCGAGATTATCCTGTTGGGAATGGACAGCATCTACTGGCAGGAAAAGTATCTGAAGCGGCTGGAGGACATCATCAATGAACGGAAGTTTGCCAACAAAAAGGTACGGACACTGGTGAAAAAGGTAAAGTTCATGGAAAAAATGCCGGTCCTCGGCGCTGTGTGCAATGCGGTAAGCAAGACCTTTGAAGGTGAAATGCTGGATTAAATGTTAAAATAAAATCAATGTACAAAGGAGAAGAATGCTGATGAGAGAATGAATCAGCAGACTTCTCCTTTTTTGTGTAATTTATACAAAAAAGAAAACAGCTTTTGTGTAAAACATAAAAATTGGAATTGCCGGATTGACAAATGATGAGAATGATGTATAATTTGTTCATATAAAGTTAGTAAGGGCAATGCACTAATATGCAAGATGTAGGAGAAAAGGAAAAATGAACGAGAAAATTTGGGCAAAATCCTGTCATATCTCTCCATCCATGATTACACTGGATATGTGTAACCTGGAACAGCAGTGCCGGATGGTAGAGGAAGCCGGACTGGAGATGATTCATGTAGATATTCTGGACGGACATTTCAGCCCGAGTATGCCGCTGGGTCTTGATACGGTAAAGCAGCTTCGAAAGAAAACCAATCTGGAGTTCGAAGCTCATGTAATGGTAACAGAGCCGCAGTTCTTTATCGACGAACTGATTGAGGCAGGCGCTTCTCAGATTGTATTTCACATAGAAACCTGTGACCACGTGGACGGTATGCTGAATTACATTCACAGCAAGGGTATCCGCGCTGGTGTGGCTCTGAAGCCGGCGACGCCGCTGTATGAGCTGGAGTATATCCTTGATAAATGCGACGCAGTGTTGCTGATGCTGATTAATCCGGGCTTTGCCCAGGTGAAAGGCGAGGCACAGACAGCTTACTCGGCAAAGAAGATTCATGATTTACATGAAATGATTACCGCCAGAGGGCTGGATACCAGAGTAATTCTGGACGGAAGAATTTCCCCGGAAAACATTTCTACCTATGGAATATCCGGCGAAGCGGATATCTTCGTAGCGGGAAGCACCTGTATCAAGAAGGATGACCAGACCGGAAGCCTGAAGAGGCTGAAGGCCATGGAAGATGAGATTAACAGCAAGAGGTCATAAAGATGGGATATTACAGTGATAATTATAATGAAACCGTAAAATCAGTCCTGGGTGAGCTGGACAAGGCTCTGGGAGCCGTAGAACCGGAAACGGTTGAAAAATTCGTACAGGCAGTTCTGGAAGCAGACCAGGTTTACTTCGTAGGAGTCGGAAGAGTACTTCTCTCCCTGCAGGCTATCTGCAAGAGACTGGCGCATCTGGGAATCAAAACCCACTATGTGGGAGAGATCACCGAACCGGCTATCACCGATAAGGATCTTCTGGTTGTAGGATCCGGAAGCGGCGGCTCCCTGTTCCCGCTGGGAATTGCGAAGAAGGCACATGGAATCGGCGCTAAAATTGTACATATCGGATCCAATCCCAACAGCGAGATGAAGGACCTGTGCGAGTTCATGGTTCGTATTCCGGTGAGAACCAAGAATTATCTGGAGGACGAGATTGATTCCGTACAGCCTATGACATCCCTGTTTGAGCAGAGCCTTCTGCTTTTCGGAGATGTGGTTGCGAAAATGATTATCGACGAGCGCAAGATTGATATGAAGAGCCTCTGGAGATATCACGCAAATCTTGAGTAAGCGGTTGAGAGGATGACAGCAATGGATAAGAAACTGATGAAATATTGCGGAAGCCTGCAGCAGATGGTATACGCCCGTCCGATTGTTTATAAAGAGGGACGCGCGGAGCACATGAACGCCATCGAAGCAAAGTGCGGCGACATTTTCTTCCATTCCGCAGCGGATAAGGCGCTGGATATTACGGATTTTTCCTATAAGGGCATGAACATGACGTTTCTTGCGAAGCCCGGGCTGGAAGGAAGAAATCAGTATGACACCAACGGAGAGGAAGCGCTTCGAAGTATCATGGGTGGTTTGTTCTTCACCTGTGGCCTGGAAAATATCTGCGCTCCCTGCACCGTAGACGGAAAGGATTATCCGATGCATGGTCGTATGCGTACCACACCGGCCGAGCATGTATGCACAGATGTAATTACCGAGGGCGAAACCTGCAAGCTGGTGATTTCCGGCGAGATGCGGGAGGCAGAGCTGTTCGGTGAGAATATGGTCCTTCGCAGAAGGATAGAAAGCGTTCTGGGAGAAAACAGTATTACGGTAACGGACGAGATTGAAAATCAGGCGTTCCGTCCGGAGCCGCTGATGCTCCTGTATCATTGCAATGTGGGATATCCGTTCCTGAATGAAAACTGCGAGCTTTACGTACCTTCCAAAAAGGTGGTCGGAAGAGAAGAATTTTCTGAGAAGCGCGTAGAACGATGGAACAAGCTGGAGACGCCCATTGACAATGAGTGCGAGTACGTGTTCATCCATGATATGCAGTCCGACGACAAGCTGGACACTATGGTACTGGTAGCCAATCATGAGTTGAACATCGGCCTGACCATTGAGTTCAACCAGAAGAATCTTCCATATTTTATGGAATGGAAGTCCATGGCATCCGGAGATTATGTCCTGGGTCTGGAGCCGTCCAATTCCAGCGTATACGGAAAGCTTCATCATATTGAAAATAATACCGTACATTATCTGGAACCCTTTGAGAAGGAGACCAACGTTCTTAAGTTCTCCGTCATCGAGGGAAAAGATAAGATAGATGCAGCAATAGAAAAAATCAATGCGATAAAAGCATAGAAGGAGTCAGAGTTATGAAGAGATCAGAAATTAATGCAGTTATCAAAAAATTTGAGGCATTACTGGCAGAGTACAAATTCGCGCTTCCGCCGTACTTAAGCTTCACTCCGGAGGAGTGGGCAGAGAAGGGTCATGAGTATGATGAGATTCGTGACAATGCTCTGGGCTGGGATGTAACAGACTACGGTGAGGGTCATTTCGATACCCTGGGTCTGGCACTGATTACCATCCGTAACGGTAATGTACATAATCCGAAATATAAAAAGCCCTACGCAGAGAAAATTATGATGTGTGATTCCGGTCAGGTTTCTCCGATGCATTTCCACTGGAATAAGATGGAAGACATCATCAACCGCGGCGGAAACGACATTATCTTTACATTCTATAACGCAGATCCGGAAACAGGAGATTTCCTGGATACCGACGTTATGATTTGCCAGGACGGCAGACAGTACACCATGCCGGCAGGAAGCAAGGTAACCCTTCATCCGGGCGAAAGCATGACATTGTATCCGTACCTGTACCATGAGTTCATCATTCCGGAAGGCGGCCCGTCCCTGATTGGAGAGGTTTCCGCAACCAATGATGACAACACAGATAACCGCTTCAAGAATCCGCTGGGAAGATATCCGTCCATTGAGGAGGATGAAGCACCGTACAGACTGCTCTGTACAGAGTATCCGGCAGCAAAATAAGAAAGACCGGAATAAAAGGGAGAAAGTGTATACTTCCGGAGCGGGAAGTATTTAAATACACTCTAAAAAATCTTTTCAAAATTAGGAGGATGAAAAAGATGAAGAAAAAAGTTTTAGCAGCTCTGATGGCAACAATGATGGTTGCATCTCTGGCAGCATGCGGCTCCAAGCCGGCTGAGAGCACAGACGCAGCAGCAGACACAAAGACAGAGGAGACCGCAGAGACTCCGGCAGCTGACGCTGACGCTGACGCAGCAGGCGAGACAAAGGATCTGGCAGATCTGAAGCTGGCATTTATCGTTGGTACAGAGAACGACGCTTTCTATCAGAGTGTTGAGGAAGGTATCAAATCTCAGTGTGAGAAGCTCGGTATCCCGGCTCCGACACTTGGCGACCAGGAGCTTGACGGAAACAAGTGCTCCGACCTGATCAACAACTACGTAGGTGCAGGCTATGACGCAGTTGCACTTTCCGCAAACGACCCCGCAGGAACCATGCCGGCTATCCAGGCAGCTAACAAAGAGGGCGTTAAGATCTTCACATTTGACTGTACACTGGATGACCAGTATCTGGATCAGTATCTTGCATTCGTAGGCTCCAACAACAAGGCTGGTGGTGTTACTGCTGGTGAGTACGTTGCTGAGCATGCTCCGGAAGGATCCATCGTTGGATGTATCACATACGCTTCCGCACAGTCCACTCAGGACCGTCAGGCTGGTTTCGAAGAGACCATCCAGGCTGCTATCGACGGCGGCAAGGATCTGACTCTGATCGAGTCCCAGGATGCTGATAACGACCAGGCAAAGGCTGCTGATATCATGCAGAACCTGATCACAAAGTATGGCGATGACCTTTCCTACATCTTCGTAGTAGGTGACCCGACCGGTTACGGCGCACTGTCCTCTATCCAGGCAGCAGGCGCAAGCACAAAGATCGTTGGTTTCGATGCAGGTGAGACAGCTTGCCAGTACATCGCTGACCCGGTTGTTGGTAAGATTTGGGAAGCAGAAGTTGCACAGGATCCGGTTGGTATCGGCGCTGGTATCGTAGATAAGATCGCTGAGTACTTCACAACTGGCGCAATCGCAGGAGATCAGAAGGACCTGATCGAGTGTAAGCTTGTAACTGCTGAGAACGTTGCAGACTACCTGAAGTAATTTCTATAGGAAATCAGACTAAGTAAGTATTGGTCTAAAGTGCCCAGGCCATTGGTTCTGGGCACTTTTTAATAAAGAGGGAAATGGAGGACAGATATGGAACCGCTCTTACAGGTAAAAAATATTGCCAAAGAATTTCCGGGCGTAAAAGCGTTGGAGGATATCAGCATTGATTTTTATCCGGGTGAATGCCATGCTCTGGTCGGTGAAAACGGCGCCGGAAAATCTACACTGATTAAAATTATTGCTTCAATTTATAAGCCCACAAGGGGCGAAGTCATTCTGGACGGAAAAGTATGTAACTTTAAAACTCCGAAGGATGCTTTGGATGCAGGTATCGCAGTTATTGAGCAGGAGACCGCAATTGCTCCCCATCTGACCGTAGCTGAGAACATGTATCTGGGATGTGAGCCGAAACAGAAAAACGGCTTACTGGATCGTAAAAAAATGGAGGTCGATGCGCAGGCCGTTCTGGACGAAATGGGTCTGGAAGTAGATGCGCATACCCTTTGTTCCAAACTGACCGCTGCACAGCTGCAGATGGTTGAGATTGCAAAGGTTATTTCCAAACACGCAAAGGTAGTAGTCCTTGATGAGCCGACTTCCTCACTTTCTGAGAAAGAGATAGATTCTCTTTTTGAGCAGGTCCGGAAGATGAAAGCTGCCAACACCACAATGATTTATGTAACACACCGTATGGCAGAGCTTCCTATCATCTGCGAGAAGTGTTCTATCTTCCGCGATGGTCTGAAGGTGGCAGAATATAAAGTAAATGAGGTAAGCGAGCAGACCATCGTCAACAGCATGGTTGGCCGTGAGCTGGGCGCTTATGTGAAACCGGAACATACCGCGAAGGAAGAGATGCTTCGCGTTGAAAACCTTACTCAGAAGGGTGTATTTGAAAATGTAAGCTTCCATGCCAATGCCGGCGAGATTGTAGCGTTCTCCGGTCTGGTTGGAGCAGGACGTACCGAGGTTATGGAGGCAATCTTCGGAGCTACCAAGATTACTTCCGGTAAGGTATTCCTGTATGGAGAAGAAGTACATATTAAGAACCCGGCGGATGCAATTCGTCGAAAAGTCGGACTTGCTACTGAGGACCGTCGCCGTACCGGACTTCTTCTGAAAAAATCAATTGAAGAAAATGTTGCGCTGCCGAACCTGCCGTTCCACGCAAAGAATGGTTTTGTCAATGTTCCCTGGGAGGTATCCACCAGTGAGGAGTACATGGACAAACTGAAGATTAAAGCGCCGAACATCAAGGCACTGTGCGGAAATCTGTCAGGTGGTAATCAGCAGAAGGTTATCCTTTCTAAATGGCTGGCAGCCGGTGTAAAGCTTCTGATTCTGGACGAGCCTACCAAGGGTATCGACGTAAATGCGAGAGCAGAGTTTTATGCATTGATGAACCAGTTTGTTGAAAACGGCGGATGTATTATCATGATTTCCTCTGATATGCCGGAGGTTATCAAGGTTGCTGACCGTGCTTACGTTATGTCAGAGGGACATCTGACAGGTGAGCTGAACCGTGAGGAGATTACAGAACTGAATCTGATTTCTCTTGCAAATCCGGTTACCGATGGTTCAGACAAGCAGTAATACCGAAAAAAATTGGAAGGCTTATAGATATTCAAAGCTTATAGATAAGAGAGGAAAATAAAATGAAAGAAAAAAATATTAAACAGTTAATTACTGATAATATTGTAATTGTCGTACTGGTTCTTCTGGTTATCGGTTTCTCCATCGGTAACACGACCTTCCTGAAGACAGCAAACGTAATCAACCTGTTCGGACAGATGTGTCTGAACGCAATTCTGGCAACTGGTCTGACCTATGTAATCATCCTGGGCGGTATCGATATCAGCGTTGGTTCCTCCATGGCGATTACCGGTATCCTGGCAGCACAGGTTGTACTGGCACTGAACATTCAGTCTACACCGCTGATTATGGCAGTCCAGATTCTGGTTGGTCTGGCAGGCGGAGCCCTGATTGGTCTCTTTATTGGCTGGCTGGTAGCGTATAGAGGACTGGTTCCCATGATTTGTACCCTGGCTCTGATGCAGGCATTCCGTGGACTGGCTTACATCATTTCCGGCGGCGGTCCGGTTTATGGTCTGCCCACTGGCTTCTCTGTACTGGGTGCAGGACGTCTGATTGAGACAGAGAGCTTTAAGACAGGTATTATTCCGGTTATCGTACTGTTTACCATTATAGTTGTTTTAATTTTCCACATTATTCTGACCAAGACTGTATTCGGACGTCACGTATTCGCAGTTGGTTCCAATGCCTCTGTAGCGCATATGTGTGGTATCAATACAAAGATGGTAACACTGAAGTGCCATATGATCTGTGGTATTACAGCAGGTCTGGCAGGTATCGTAGCAGCTTCCAAGGTAAACAATGGACATCCGGCAACCGGTGACGGATATGAGATGTTTGCTATCGCGGCAACCGTTCTGGGCGGAACTTCCCTGGCCGGCGGTTCCGGATCCGTAGCAAGAGCGATGTTTGGATGCGCTATCATTGCAGTTATCAACAATGGTATGACTCTGATGGAGATTTCCGCATACTGGCAGAAGGTCGTAATCGGAGCAATCATTATCCTGGCAGTTATGCTTGATATGGCACAGAAGGGCAAAGAAGAGTAAGTATGAAGTACTATTTGATTATTGATATCGGCGGAACGAAAACAACCTCTGTAGTGTTCAATGATCAGGGGGAGCCGATTACTGAATTTAAGGTAAAAAAGTCCAGAACCTATGAGGGTGAGGATGCTGTATTCCAGAATACCATTGAGCTTGCTTATGAGGTTCTGGAGGAAGCCGGAAAAACAAAAGAGGATCTGGCGGGTGTTGGCGTTGCGGCGCCCGGTCCGCTGGATTACCGTACCGGTCTGATTATTGATGTACCGATGATGGGCTGGAAGAATTTTCCACTCGGAGATCGACTGAGAGAAGAGTTCGGCGTTCCGGTTTATGTGGAAAATGATGGAAATCTGGGCGCGCTGGCAGAGGCAAATGTAGGTGTGGCTAAGGGTGAGCAGGTGGTTCTTTATCAGACCATCAGCACCGGCTGCGGCGGCGGTATTGCCATCGGAGGAGAGATTTATCACGGACGCTCCGGATTTGCAGGAGAGTTCGGACACATGACAATTAATTTTGCGGGTCCCAGATGCGGCTGCGGCGGAAGCGGATGCTTTGAGCTGTATGCTTCCGGAACTGCAGTAAATCAGCGCATGAAACGGGATATCCGTTCCGGAATCAAGTCTGCTGCTTTTGAAAGCATTGACTATGATCCGGAAAAGGTAAATGGAAAAATCCTGAGTGACGCAGCGGCAGAGGGGGATGCTTATGCCATTGACATGCTGCGGCAGGAGGGATACTATATTGGTGTGGGACTGTCCAACCTGATTAACCTGCTTGACCCGGATGTGATTGTTCTGGCAGGCGGAATGGCAAAGGCAGATAAGTATTTCCGTTACAGCATGATGAACGAGATACGCAGACATGCCTGCTTCCCCTTTGACGAGGACAGAATCCGTGTTTCCGAGCTGAATGACAAGGTTGTAGCTTACGGCGCGTATGTAATGGTGAAAAAAGCCATTGACGGAAGCCTGTAAGGTCAAATTTAAGAAAAGAGGAGAAATATTATGCCGTTACTTACAATGAAACAGATTATGGCTGACTCTGTAAAGCTTGCTACTACAGATGTTGATCCGAAGGAAAGATATGCAGTAGGAGCATTTAATTTCAGTACCATTCCGGAGATGGTTGGCATCGTAGAGGGTGCCCGTGAAAAGAATGCGCCGGTTATCCTGATGGCTTCCCTGGGTGCAATCAAATACATCGGTTCCCTGGAGCTGATTGCAGAGACTGCAAAGGGTATCGCAAAGACTTATCCGGAGGTTCCCTTCTGTCTGCATCTGGATCATGCGACAGATATGGAACAGATTAAGCAGGCTGTTGTGGCAGGCTTCACCAATGTTATGATTGACGCTTCCAAGGAAGACTTCGAGACCAACATTGCAAAATCCAAGGAAATCGCGGATTTCGCCCATAATCACAGTCCGTATGGTATCAACGGCTGTTCCGTAGAGGCAGAGCTGGGAATGCTGGCAGGTCACGAGGACAATATCCACGTAGAGGAGTCCGGAAAAGCATATACCGATCCGTCATTGGTAAAGGAATTTGTAGAGAGAACCGGAATCGATGCTCTGGCAGTTGCTATCGGTACCGCACATGGTTTCTATAAGGCTGCTCCGGAAATCAAATTTGACCTTCTGGAGGAGATCCGCAAGCAGACAGATGTTGCGCTGGTGCTTCACGGCGGTACCGGTGTACCGGAGGATGATTTCCGCAAGTGTGTTGCTATGGGTATGAGCAAGATTAATGTGGGAACAGGACTGAAGAAGGTATATACCGACGCAGTCAGAGAGGCAATCAAGACACTTCCGGAGACTGAGTATGACCCGCGTAAGATTGCAGGACCGGGACGTAAGGCAATTGCAGCTGAAATCGCAAGCAAGAGTGATTTCTTCAACTGCAGCGGAAAGGCTCCGGCTGTACTGAAGAGCATTTACGGCTAAATCAGAATCTAAAACAAGAAAAAAAGGGCAGGTATTTTGAAAAAAGTATCTGCCCTATGAGTTTAAGGAGGGTTTTATTATGCTTACAAATTATGTGGAAGGTTATCAGCACATCGGAATTCCTACAGATGATATCAAAAAGACAGAGGAATTCTATCTGGGTCTTGGCTTCAAGCTGAAATGGGAGACCACCTACGGAGGACATCCGGTAAAATTCTTTGAGCACGGCAATATTATTATTGAGACCTATGAGAAGGATGGAGGCGCAACCAACGCTACCGGCGCTATTGACCACGTAGCTCTGAACTGTACCGATATCGTAACCTGTGTAAAGGAAATCAGAGAAGCAGGCTATTATATCAATGAAGGACCGGCGTTCCTTCCCTACTGGGAGCACGGCGTAGAGTATATCACCATTCTCGGACCGAACCATGAGGTAGTAGAATTTATTCAGAAGTTTGCGTCCGAAGAGGAAAAAGAAAAGGCGGTGAAGGCACTTGGCTGAGATTTGGACAATGGGCGAGACCCTGGTTGAGATTATGAGAACAGAGGTTGACAAGCCTCTGAATGAAACAGCACTGTTTTCCGGTCCCTATCCGTCCGGATCCTCCGCAATTATGATTTCTACGGTTGCGCGGATGGGACACAGCTGCGGAATTATTTCCGGCGTGGGAAAGGACGGTTTCGGAGAGTGTATGCTGAACCGTCTGAAGAAGGACGGCGTAGACGTATCGAAGGTTCTGGTAGATCCGGACGGTTCTACAGCCTGTGCCTTTGTAGCCTACGACAATAAGGGCGACAGAAGATATCTGTTCCATTGGGATGATACTCCGGCAACCAAGGCAGTGATGCCCGATGTGACAGAGCCGTCCCTGAAGGAAGCAAAGTATCTTCATATCATGGGCTGTGCGCTGACGGCTCGTCTGAGCTATGGCTGGGAGATTGTAAAGACTGCCAGGGCCATGAAGGCCCAGGGAACCAAGATTAGCTTTGATCCCAATGTACGTGTGGAGCATCTGACCAATCCGAAGAAGAGTAAGGAATCCTTTGAGATTATCAATGCGGTGTTGGAGATCACCAATCTCTTTGCGCCGGGTCTGGATGAGCTGAAGCTTCTTACTGGTCTGGATGATGTGGACGCGGCAGTGAAGAAATGCTTTGAGAACCCGAACCTGGAGATTCTGATGCTGAAGAACGGAGATAAGGGCTCTAAGATCTATACCCGTGACGGTCTGGTGGTAGAGCAGGGACTTTATAAGGTAAACTGTGTAGATCCCACCGGTGCCGGCGATACTTCAATCGGAGCATTTCTGTGTGCTTTGCTGGAGGGTAAGGAACTGAAGGAATGCGCAGAGATTGCGGCGGCAGCCGGGGCGCTGAACGTGGCGGCGTTTGGTCCCATGGAGGGAAAGATCAGCCCGGAAAATGTACAGGCCATGAGAGACGGCACCTTCAAATTTTAGAGGAACTGCTATGAAAAGAGTGTTTCCGAATCAACGGACGCTGCTTATTTTTACGGGCGGACCGGGTACCGGTAAGAGTGGTACGGCTCGCCGTTTTCTGGAATATCTGGGAAATGACGATATCGTAAAAATCAGCTATGATGAGATAAAAGAGAAAAATTGGGATATCTTTGGTTTCGACAATGAGAAGCAGAAGGACCGACTCAACTGGTGGTGTCTGGAGGAATTCTATCTGACGATTCAGAAACGGATGTGGGAAAATAAAACCATTCTCATTGAATATCCCTTCTATCAGCGCCATAAGCCGAAGCTGGAGGAGCTGATTCAGGAATCTGGTTATGACGCGGTGACCGTGTATCTGTATACCGATCCGGAGACGGTCTACCGGCGGGGGGCAAAGCGGGATGAGGAGGGTGACAGACATCCGGGACATCTGCTGACCAGCTACCATAAGGAAACCTACCGGCCGGAGATGCTGCATTCCGTGTCCCGGGTTGCTCCCAGCTTTGAAGAGTTTACGGCGGCCATCGCCCACAAGGAGTACAATATCAATCTGGGACTGGATATTCCGGTGGATGTAACTGATTTCAGCACGATCAGTTATGAGGATATATACCAGAAGATTCTGGCTTATGAGAGCAAAGCCTGAAATGTAAAAAAAGGAGCGCGTCATCATTTGATGGCGCGTTCCTTTTTGATGTCGAAAATAAAGCTTACAGCAGGTTAATACCGCATTTCGCGCATTTCTCCCGCACCTCATCCGGCCAGATGGATACCTGAACCTCGCCGATGTGAGCCTTGCGGAGATAGAACATGCAGATGCGGGACTGGCCGATACCGCCGCCGACGGTGTAGGGCAGTTTTTTCTCCAGAATGGCCTTCTGGAAGGGCAGCTTCGCTCGGTTCTCACAGCCGGAAAGCTTCAGCTGGCGTGCCAGGGAATCCTCGTCCACACGGATACCCATGGAGGACAGCTCCAGCGCGTGGCCCAGAACCGGGTACCACACGATGATATCGCCGTTCAAGTGCCAGTCGTCATAGTCCGGCGCCCGTCCATCGTGGGGTTCGCCATTTGCCAGCTTGTCTCCGATCTCCATGAGGAAGACAGCGCCCTTTTCCCGGGCAATGATATCCTCGCGCTCCTTGGGCGTCTTATCCGGGTAGAGATCCGCCAGCTCCTGGGTGGTGATGAAGAAGATTTCCTTCGGAAGAATCTCTTCGATGTAATCATAGCGGATAGCCATGTATTTCTCGGTTTTTTTCAGGGCCTTATAAACCTTGCGGACCGTCTCCTTCAGATATTCCACGTTGCGGTCCTCTTTCAGGATGATTTTCTCCCAATCCCACTGATCCACATAGATAGAATGAATGTTGTCGGTGTCCTCATCCCGGCGGATGGCGCTCATGTCGGTGTAGAGGCCTTCGCCGATGTGGAAGCCGTACTGCTTCAGGGCGTTGCGCTTCCATTTGGCTAGAGAGTGGACAATTTCGGCCGGGCGCTCGTTCTGTTCCCGGATGCCAAAGGTAACGGGGCGCTCCACACCGTTCAGGTTGTCGTTGAGACCGGATTCCGGAGTGACGAACAGCGGAGCAGATACGCGCAGCAGATAGAGCTGCTCTGCCAAAGACTGCTGGAAGAAGTCCTTGACTGTTTTGATAGCGACCTGGGTGTCGTAGAGTCCCAGCGCAGAACTATAATCGGGTGGGATATACAGATGTTCCATAATGTGTTACTCCTCCAATAGACAGAATGTAAAATGGCTGCCGCGAAAAATATTTTGCCAGAACAAAAGGCTGACACAAAAATTTACAAAAAATAAAAATGTCAGAAAAAAGGTCTTGCAATCCAGAATAAACTGTGCTATATTTCTCGCATAAAAATTTATAACTGTTCACTACGTTACAGTTATAAATGATTATACTATAAGTAAATGCAAAGAACAAGACTCGGATCTTCAGAGGCCGACAGGAATATGGCGTCACCGACTGAGAGCGCCATTGGGAAGAGGAGATTGCGGGAACACTTGGGAGCAGATCGGCTGAACCTGGTAGCAGACGTAGGCCGGTACGGAGCTGTCCACGTTACGGGCATAAAAGAGGAAATGTGAGCCTGACGAAAGAGCGGACACATTTCAATGCGGGTGGTACCGCGGGATTTCTGTTGAATCTGAAACCCCGTCCCGGAATAGAAATATTCCGGGACGGGGTTTTTTATATTCCCTCCCCGGAAAAACAAATGCCCCGGAAGAGTAAAGGATCCGGAGAGCAAATATTCGAAAGGCAGGAAAACAGAATGGAATTTATGACAGGCGTAAAAGAAAAGGAAACCGTTACTCTGGCTGACGTGACCGCAGAGGGCATGGAAGGCAAAACCGTGAAGATTGAAGGAACCGTCCATACCATCCGTGACATGGGCGAGGTGGCTTTTCTGATTTTGAGACGGAGGGAAGGGCTGCTGCAGTGTGTTTTCGAGGAGGGCGTCACAGAGTTTGACTGGAAGACCCTGAAGGAAGCCTCCGGAATTGTGGCGGAGGGTGTGATTCGTAAGGAGGAGCGCGCCCCTCACGGTGTGGAGCTTCGACTGACCGGCATCACCGTATTGTCTGAGCCGGCTGCGCCCATGCCGCTGCCTATTGCTAAATGGAAGCTGAACACTTCCCTGGACGCCAAGCTGAACCGCAGATCTATTTCCCTTCGGAACGTAAGAGAGCGTGCAAAGTTCCGGATTCAGGAGGGCGTGGTAAGAGCCTTCCGGGATTTCCTTTACAGCCAGGGCTTCACAGAAATTCACACCCCGAAGCTCGGAGCCAAGGGCGCTGAGGGCGGCTCAAACCTGTTCCGTCTGGATTATTTCCACCGCCCGGCTGTGCTGGCACAGAGCCCCCAGTTCTATAAGCAGATGATGGTAGGCGTGTTTGACCGTGTCTTCGAGACTGGCCCGGTATTCCGTGCGGAGAAGCACAATACCAAGCGCCACTTGAATGAGTATACCAGTCTGGATTTCGAGATGGGTTATATCGACGGTTTCGAGGACATTATGGCCATGGAGACCGGATTTATTCAGTACATGCTGGCCCTTCTGGAAAAGGATTATGCGTCGGAGCTTCAGATTCTCGGTATTACTTTACCGAAGGCTGACAGGATTCCGGCAGTCCGTTTCGATGAGGCAAAGCGCCTGGCTTCAGAGAAATACGGACACAAGATTCGCAACCCTTACGACCTGGAGCCGGAGGAGGAAGTGCTGATCGGACGTTATTTCAAAGAGGAGTACGGTTCTGACTTTGTATTTGTCACCCATTATCCGTCCAAGAAGCGTCCGTTCTACGCCATGGATGACCCGGCGGATCCGAAGTTCACCTTAAGTTTTGATCTGCTGTTCGATGGTCTGGAGATTACCACAGGCGGTCAGCGTATCCATGATTATCAGATGCTGCTTGACAAGATCGCGGCCAGAGGCATGACCGAGGAGGGCATGGAGCAGTATCTGGATACCTTCAAATACGGCATGCCGCCCCACGGCGGACTTGGCATCGGTCTGGAGCGACTGACCATGAAACTGGTAGGCGAAGACAATGTACGTGAAACAACCCTGTTTCCGAGAGACCTTAGCAGATTAGAGCCTTAGCGTTGGCAATGAGCAGTGCAGCCTGCCGTAAAAAGGCAGTGCGCCTGCTTGCAGGAAGCAATGACTTTTTATGGCAGGCTATAGGGCGGAGCCCGTAAAGCGAGGTTTTGCGAAGCAAAATCGAGCGTGCACTGCGGAGTAAAGGAGAAAAATATGGCAAACATTATTTCCGATGAAACCATTGAATATGTAGGCATTCTGGCGAAGCTGGAGCTGTCCGACGAGGAGAAAGAGGCGGCCAAGAAGGATATGGGCCGGATGCTGGATTACATTGATAAACTGAATGAGCTGGACACCGCAGGCGTGGAGCCCATGTCCCATGTATTTCCCGTGAGCAATGTGTTCCGGGAGGACGAAGTGGAAAATGGCGACGACCACGAGGAGATGCTGGTCAACGCGCCCAAGGTAAAAGACGGTATGTATATGGTACCGAAGACGGTAGAGTAGGAGGTGACAGAGAATGGAATTTCGTGAAATGACAGCGGCGGAGATCGGACAGAAGATCAAGGCCGGAGAAATGACAGCCGTGGACGCTGTGAAGGCAGCCCTGGCGGAAATCAAACAACAGGATGAGGTTCTGAACAGCTTTGTCACCGTGGATGAGGAAGGGGCCCTGAAAAGAGCGGAAGAGGTGCAGAAGCGCATCAACAGCGGCGAGCTGACCGGTCCGCTGGCAGGCGTTCCCATTGCCATCAAGGACAATATGTGTACCAAGGGGCTGAAAACCACCTGCTCCTCCAAAATCCTTTATAACTTCGAGCCGACCTATTCCGCAGAGGCAGTTCTGAATCTGGAAAAAGCCGGAATGATTGTGATCGGCAAGACCAACATGGACGAGTTCGCCATGGGAAGCACCACCGAGACCTCTGCCTTTGGCGTTACCCGCAATCCCTGGAACACGGAGCATGTGCCGGGCGGTTCCTCAGGCGGATCCTGCGCGGCTGTGGCTTCCGGCGAAGCACCCTGCGCTCTGGGCTCCGATACCGGCGGATCCATCCGTCAGCCCAGCTCCTTCTGTGGCGTGACCGGCATCAAGCCCACCTACGGAACGGTATCCCGTTACGGTCTGATTGCCTATGGTTCTTCGCTGGACCAGATCGGACCGGTGGCAAAGGATGTGACGGACTGCGCACTGCTTCTGGAGGCTATCGCTTCCTATGATAAGAAGGACAGCACTTCCGTGAAGCGGGAGTCCTATGACTTCACTTCCGCCTTAAAGGATGATGTGAAGGGCCTGCGCATTGGTATCCCGCGGGACTACTTTGGCGAAGGCCTGGATCCGGAGGTGGCGGCTGCAGTGAAGGCGGCAGCGAAGGTTCTGGAGGAGAAGGGCGCTGTCGTGGAAGAATTCGACTTAAGCCTGGTGGACTACGCCATCCCCGCTTACTATGTCATCGCTTCCGCCGAGGCCAGCTCCAACCTGGCCCGTTTTGACGGCGTGAAATACGGTTACCGCACCGAGGAGTACGAAGGTCTCCACAACATGTACAAGAAGACCCGTTCCGAGGGCTTCGGTCCCGAGGTCAAGCGCCGGATTATGTTGGGCTCCTTCGTCTTAAGCTCCGGTTACTATGATGCTTATTATCTGAAGGCCCTGCGCACCAAGGCTCTGATTCGTCAGGCCTTTGACCGTGCCTTTGAAAAATATGACGTGATTCTGGGACCGGCGGCGCCGACCACTGCGCCGAAGCTGGGCGAGTCCCTGTCCGATCCGTTGCAGATGTATCTGGGCGATGTATATACCATTTCCGCGAATCTGGCCGGGCTTCCCGGTATTTGTCTGCCCTGCGGCATGGATTCCAAGGGACTGCCCATCGGTCTGCAGCTTCTGGGCGACTGCTTCAAAGAGGAGCATATCATCCGGGCAGCTTACGCATATGAGTGCAGCCGGGGCCGGACGGCCCTTGCAGGCAAGAGAGATTAGGAAGGAGTGGAGAAAATGAGTAAACAGTATGAGACCGTCATCGGTCTGGAGGTCCATGTAGAGCTGGCCACTAAAACCAAGATTTTCTGCTCCTGCAGCACCGCATTTGGAGGAGCGCCCAACACCCACACCTGCCCGGTGTGTACCGGTATGCCCGGTTCCCTGCCGGTGCTGAACAAGAAGGTGGTAGAGTACGCCATGGCTGTAGGTCTGGCCACCAATTGTACCATTACCCGTCACAGTAAATTTGACCGGAAGAACTATTTCTATCCTGATAACCCCCAGAACTACCAGATTTCTCAGCTGTATGCGCCTATTTGCAGAAATGGTTATGTGGAAATCGAGACGGAGACCGGTGTGAAGAAAATCGGCATCCATGAGATTCACATGGAGGAGGACGCCGGAAAGCTGATTCACGATGAATGGGAAGACTGTTCGTTAGTGGATTATAACCGAAGCGGCGTGCCGCTGATCGAGATCGTGTCCGAACCGGATATGCGAAGCGCGGAAGAAGTCATTGCTTATCTGGATAAGCTGCGTCTGATCATTCAGTATCTGGGTGCATCTGACTGCAAGCTCCAGGAGGGCTCCATGCGTGCGGATGTGAACCTGTCCGTCCGTGAGGTGGGCACGGAGAAATTCGGTACCCGTACTGAAATGAAGAACCTGAACTCCTTCAAGGCCATTGGCCGCGCCATCGAGGGCGAGCGCCAGCGTCAGATTGAGCTGCTGGAGGAGGGCAAACAGGTCATCCAGGAGACACGCCGCTGGGATGATAATAAAGAGAGCTCCCACGCCATGCGTTCCAAGGAGGACGCTCAGGATTACCGCTATTTCCCGGAGCCTGACCTGGTGCCCATCGATATCAGCGAGGAGTGGCTTCAGGAAATTAAGGCCCGTCAGCCGGAGCTGCGGACTGAGAAGCTGAAGCGCTACAAGGAGGAGTTTGAGATTCCCGATTATGACGCGCGGATTCTGACAGGTTCCAAGCAGATGGCGGATATGTTCGAGGCGGCAACAGCCATCTGCAAGAAGCCGAAGAAGGTATCCAACTGGCTGATGGTGGAGACTATGCGTCTCTTAAAAGAGGCCGGACAGGAGCCCGAGGATATGAAGTTTTCCCCGGAGCATCTGGCGAAGCTTATCGAGCTTGCGGACGCAGGAACCATCAACAGCAGTGTAGCCAAAGAGGTCTTTGAGCATATCTTCCATGAGGATGTGGATCCGGAGAAGTATGTGGAGGAGAAGGGCCTGAAGACAGTCAACGACGAGGGCGCCCTGCGTGAAACCATCGAACGCATCGTGGCGGCCAATCCCCAGTCCGTAGCCGATTACAAGGGCGGCAAGGAGAAGGCTCTGGGCTTCCTGGTGGGACAGACCATGAAAGAGATGAAAGGAAAGGCGAACCCGGGTAAAGTCAATGAGATTTTGAAGGAATTATTGAAATAATGTAACTGCTCAATACCTGACCAGTTACATTGAACTGACCAGTTGCGAAATAATTGCGAAAATTCAGATGAAGTTCTGCAAAGAAAAAAGGGGAGCTGCTTTGTGAGTTATCACAGAAGCGGCTCCTCTCTTCTAATCTGCTTTTAATTACGATGCTTTCTTTCTAGTCAGAAACTGTTCAGTCTGTATATTAGAAAAAGGCACATGATTTACGGCTGATTATAACTTGGTTACGTTGGTAGCCTGCGGTCCCTTAGCTCCGTCGATTACGTCAAACTCTACAGCCTGACCCTCTTCCAGAGACTTGAATCCATCAGATTTAATGCCGGAGAAGTGTACGAAAATATCGTTTCCCTGCTCGTCAGAGATGAATCCGTAACCCTTCTGGTTGTTGAACCACTTAACTGTACCTTTGTTCATTGTGATACCTCCAAAATAATTAAAAAAGGTTTATTACCGCGTTAATGCGGCTGGGTTTAGAGTATCACAAACGGCAATCGGTGTCAATCAAAAACGGGGAGAAAGATTGACTTTTTTCGGGCATTTGAGTACACTTGACAGAGTAGAAATCCTACAGGGCAAATCAGAAAACGGAGGCGGATTTTTGATGTTTGGAGAGTGTCATGCCCATGTGATCATGGATGGAAAAAATTATAAGGCGGCGGTGGCGATACATAAGGAGAAGCCAGACGAGGGAGCCATTCGGGAGCATCTGACGGCCTGGCAGCAGGCGGGTATCACCTTTGTGCGGGACGGCGGCGACGCTTACGGCGTGTCGGAGCGGGCCAGAGAGCTGGCAGGGGAATATGGCATCGATTATCGGTCGCCCATTTTCGCTATTCATAAAAGGGGACATTACGGCGGCATCGTTGGTTTGCCTTACGATGATCACCAGGGCTACCGGGATCTGGTGAAAACGGCGAAGCTGCGTGGCGCGGATTTTGTTAAAATTATGATCAGCGGGATTATGGAGTTTGACACCTTTGGAAAGCTGACAGAGGAAGGGCTGGAAGCCGATGAGATTGCGTATCTGATCGGAACAGCTCACGACGCCGGGCTTCGGGTCATGGCCCATGGAAATGGAGACGCGGTGGCGCAGGCGGCTCTGAACGCAGGAGTAGACACTCTGGAGCATGGCAATTATATGGAAGAAGAAACCCTCTGTCAGTTGGCGGAAAGTGAGACCATCTGGGTGCCCACCTTCTCCCCCATCGGCAATCTCGTCGGCTGTGGACGATTCCCGGACGAGCAGGTAAGGGCTATCCTGAAACGGCAGCAGGAGGCAGTACAGTTTGCTTTCGAGCGCGGCGCGCGGATTGGCCTGGGCAGTGATTCCGGCGCATATCTGGTGTCCCATGGGCAGGGACTTATGGATGAGTATGCGTTTATGAAGGAGGCCGTGGGCCGGGAAAATGTGGGGGCTCTGGATCGGAGACTGGCGGAATCGGAGAAGTGGATTCGGAAAGAAATGAAAGCCAGAAAAGTCTGAGCTCATACAGAAAGGAAATGCGCAGTTTATGAGAAACATAAAAATCAATATTCAATACGACGGCACCCGGTACAGCGGCTGGCAGAGTCAGGAACACGACGAAAATACCATTCAAGGCAAGCTGACAGCCGTACTGAGACGTCTGCTGGAGGAAGAGACAGAACTGGCCGGCTCGGGCCGCACCGACGCAGGCGTTCACGCTCTGGGGCAGGTGGCGAATTTTAAGACATGTTCCTGTATGTCCTGCGAAGAAATTCTGGAAAAGCTGAATCATTATCTGCCTGAGGACATCGCAGTGATTTCTGCGGAAGAGATGGATGGGCGCTTCCACAGTCGCCTGAACGCTGTACGGAAGACCTACAGCTATCGTATTTGGAACAGTTCTGTTCACAATGTCTTCGAGCGGCGTTATACCTGGTTCATCGAACAGCCGCTGGACGTGTCTGCCATGCGCCGAGCTGCTGCGGAGCTTACCGGAACCCATGATTTTCGGGCGTTCAGCTCCATCAAACGGGGCAAAAAATCCACGGTTCGCACCATCGAGTCCATCGACATCGACCAGGATGGCTCTGCCATAACGCTTTCCTTTACTGGAAATGGGTTCCTCTATCATATGGTCAGAATTCTCACCGGAACGCTGGTGGAAGTGGGGCTTCATAAGAAAACGTCGGAAGATATGAAGAGGATTCTGGCGTCCCTGAGCCGCGAGCAAGCAGGCGTCATGGCTCCGGCGCAGGGACTGTTTCTGATGGAGGTGGAATATCAGTAAGAAAAGGACGCCGAAAAAGCGTCCTTTTATCATTTGTTTATAATTCTTCTCTGCAGAAATAGCAGGTATAATTTCCGGGATCTGCGCCCTTTGGAATCAGATTATCCGCTGCGCAGTAGCCGCAGCGGCAGACTTTTTTGCCCTCGGGAACAGGCATCCATTCTTCATACCGCTCGCCTGCATTATGCGGGGCCCGGTAACGCCTGGTGGGTTCAATAAAGGAACGGGCGGAGGTTTCTGCGTCGGAAGCTTCTTTTCCCGGATTTGGCCGGTTAGGAACAGCTGTTTTTGTTTTCTCAGGACGGGGCGTCCAGCCGGTTTTCTGTTTCTTTGCAGCCGGCTTGTTTGGCACTGGCGGCTTATAAGACGGCGTCGCAGGTTTGCTTCCTACCGGGGGCGGTGTGGCTCCCTGGAAAGTCTGCTGTTTTCGCTGTCTGTTTTTCTTAGAATCCAGAATAGCGCGGAAAATCACAATAAATATAATAATTTCAAAAATGAAACCAAACATAAATATTCACCTCGGTTAGAATAATTTGTTGTTGCCAGCCATGCTGCGTCAGAAAGGCTTCAGCTTCCGGAGATCGTTATTTAAAATCAGTTCCGTTGGAAAATGCAGCTCTTCCAGAAGCCGGTGCGTGTTCCGCATTGCTGCATTCTATTGTGACGGGCTGATCTCAGTATAATTTAAAATTGGGGAGAACGCAAGATATGTGGGGAGAGGAATGCACGTTTTTTTATTCAGGGTATAGTATATAGTATTCGAAAAAGGAGGCCTCCATTATGAAAAAGCAACATACTACCATATTAACCGCATCCCTCGCAGGCATACTTCTGCTCGGCAGCCTGGCAGCCGCAGGCTGCGGCAATTCGGGCAGCGCCGCAACCGATGATCTGACAAAGGTTACGTTAAACGAAGTAGCCCATTCCATTTTCTATGCACCTCAGTACGTGGCCATCGAAAACGGCTACTTCGCTGAAGAGGGCATCGACCTCGAGCTGGTTACCGGCTTTGGAGCCGACAAAACCATGACCGCCGTCCTCTCCGGTGAAGCCGACATCGGCTTCATGGGCTCTGAGTCATCCATCTATGTATACAGCCAGAATCCCGACGACTACATTGTCAACTTCGCCCAGCTTACCCAGCGCGCCGGGAACTTCCTGGTGGCAAGGCAGCCAATGGCGGACTTTGAATGGGTGGATTTGAAGAGTAAGGATATTCTGGGAGGACGGAAGGGTGGCGTACATATATTCATGTAAACTTAGAGACGATTGTGATTTTGTGTCATTGGGTGGAGGGGATGAATAGTGCAAAATACGAAACTGACATATTGAACAAAAAGTAAAGAAAATGCTTGGAAAAAATAAAAAATGCTCAATATTTATAAAAAATGCCCAAACACATTGAAAAATGAAAATCTCTATGGTAAAATGTACATTACCAAGGAGAGTAGATGAAATGTATTATTCTGAAATAAGTAAGATTATTGAAGCAGGATTAGAACGTGACCAAGATAAAGTAGCAAGTTTTGCTAAATTGTTGGCGCAGAAATTAGAAGCAGATGGGGAGACAAGAGGCAGTACACGAATTGCTACAATTCTGGAAAGAAAGAGCAAAGGCAGAGCTGTCACAGATTCTATAGTGCCTCCGCCGATGGATCAGGAAAGCAGAAGCCTGATAAGTTCATTGTTATTGGTGGTGCACCATGTCAGCCTTTTTCCAAGGCTGGATACTGGGTGGGTAATAACACTAGAAAAGGAATTAATGATCCAAGGGCTACTCTAGTCAATGAGTATTTGAGGGTGGTTACAGATATTAAACCAGATGGTTTTCTGTTCGAGAATGTTGAAAGCCTGATGCATCCAACGAACAAAGTGATTATTGATAGATTTATTGAGATTATCACCGAAGCCGGATATGACTATCGTATTGTTAGGGCTATAAATTCGGATGGTCCGGGGCACCTGGGCATTTACCAGAATCCACATCAATCAATAAGCAGATTACTTATGGTGAGTATATTGCTGAGGAAGAGCAATTTATGAAGGATGGGAAGCATCCTGTGGTTTATAATGCATTTATAATGCCTTATGATTCGCACGGAAAAAAGTTTCCAACTGGGATGCCTATTGATTATATCGGTTCGGCTACAAGTGATTGGAAAAAGGGAGACAAGAAGTACGAGAATATTATGGGCATACTGATGGATGTTAAGTATCTAATGGGTATTGATAACAAGAATGATACATCTGAGATATTAAAACTTGCTACACTAATTGAAGAAAAATGTCCAGTATGATTATAGGAAGGAGGTCGCATAATGAAGAGGAACTGTCTTGGCACGATGATAAGTCTTTTTTACCAGGCAAGAGAACGCAAGTCTGATCAGCTGTGTGATGTTTGTCGTAGGATTTTTGCGGCCTTTGATTGTTTTATTGATATCATTGCTCATTCAGGAACATTGCAAGAAACATAAATCATATCATTATAGTCGATTTTCCCTTTTTGAATATTATTAGAGTGCAAAACAGCTATTCCATTTTTTATCTACTTTATCACTTGGTTTATAAGTTAGATCGATGTTAGTTTCACCGATACTGCCTAATCGCACCTACTCACAGTTCTCCGGAATCTCAAACGGTACTTCATCCGCAATACACACAGGCTCATTTTTGCCAACTTTCTCATAAGGTAAGTTATCAGTAGCAAAGATATGTAATATTTTAAGAAGATGACGGCAAAAAGCGACGGCACTCTTCAAAAATGCCGTCAAAACCTGCCGTCAAATTCAAAAAAGTGACGGCGGAAAATGCCGTCATTTACAAAATATCGGAAATCATGACGGCAAAAAGTGCCGTCATATATTAAAAGTGACGGCAAAATCTGCCGTCATTTCACATTATCAGGGGTTTCAGGGGCTTTTCCCCTGACCAGAAGCATTTTGGCGGTGACGTCACAAATGCGTATCTGGCAAGAGACTCCGAATTTATGAAGAAAAATCCCAGCGTATCCGCCACGCAATTCTGCGTGCTTCCCGGTATAAAGAAATCTCCCACTCCATTCTACAATCATTTCATCCCACAAACAAAAATAAACAAGCGGACAGGCAAGTCCACCCCACGGCTTTCATACAAATAAAGCAAGCCCATCCGCGTCACAGGATGTAGAATGGAGATGATACATGTAAGAAAACCAACCTATTATTTTTGGAAATCCCCAGGTGCTCCGCAGGAGCAGTTTCAAAGACAATATGACCTGCTAAAGCGCTGCGGCTTCCGGATTGCCATTTACACAGACGGGCCGGAACAGAAAGACATCCGGCAGGCGTTGAAAACTTTGATACGAAATCACTGGGAGGATTCCTGAATTTTTGATTCCGACAGTTGAACGGAGATTACTTAAGCATTTTAGATAATTGGTCTATGGGGTTATGCAAATGAAAATTTCTGTCATTTTCTATTTACAAACGAATATGCATGATATATCATATAATTACATGAAGCATAAATAAAAGAGCACAAACAAAAGACCAAGTAAAGAAAAAATAGAAACAGAAAGGAAGAACAACATGACCGCAGGCTACGTCCGTCTCTCCCGCGATGACGACAAAAAGAACTACGTCTCCATCGAGAATCAGAAACTCATCATCACCCAGTACGCTGCCGACCACGGCGCAGTCATCGACCGCTGGTATGAGGATGACGGCGTTTCCGGCTATATCTTTGACCGCCCGGGCTTTCAGCAGATGATGGCGGATTTGGATCAGGACGTGGATACGGTCTATGTGAAGGATTTCTCACGTCTGGGCCGCCACAATGCCAAGGTGCTGCTGCTTCTGGACGAGTTTCAGGAACGGGGAAAGCATCTGATTGTCATTGATGATAATTATGATTCCATGGATTCCAGCGATGACACGGTGGGAATCAAGACCTGGTTCAATGAGCGATATGTGAAGGATACCAGCAAAAAAATCAAGCGGGCCATCGGAGCCAGACAGAAGGAAGGGACACTGGTGACCCAGCCGCCCTTCGGATACTGTCGGGATGCCAAAGACAAAACCGTTTTAAAAATCGTCCCCAAGGAGGCAGAATCTGTGAAGCTGGTCTACGACCTGTATCTGTCCGGCTCCGGCTACCGCAAGATAGCCGCCTACCTGACGGAGCAGGGCGTCCCCACGCCCTCCATGGCGCGCCGGGAACGGGAACTTGCGGAAGGCCGCGTCAGTAAAAAGCGGATTGCTACCGAGTGGTCGGACAGCATGATCAAGGATTTGCTGGACAATGATTTCTACATCGGCACCTTTCGGCTGAAAAAGCGCTCCAGAAATACCGTCCACGGCAAGGATAAGCGCGTCCCCAGGGACGAACAGTGTATTTTTGAAAATCATCATCCGGCCATCATCGACCGGGCGACCTTTTCGCTGGTGCAGGAGCTGAAGGAGAAGCGCAACCGCACCAATTACCGCGGCAGCCATGGCCAGTGGCTGGGCTCGGAGATTCCGAATCCCTTTGGCAGCTGTCTGTTTTGCAAGGACTGCGGAAGCCGCCTGACGCCCATCAAGCGGAAGAACAGCAGCGGTGAGCGGAAATATTATATCTGCACCACCTACAACACCAAGGGCAGGCGTTACTGCGAAAAAGCCCATCTCATCGAAGAAAATGATTTGATGGAGGACGTACTGAATTATATCCGCCTTTGCCGCAACGCCCTCTGCGAGGTGATTGCCGCCTATGATTTAAAGGATTTCGAGGCGGAAATCCAGTCGGTGGAGGAGAAGCGTCAGAGTATCCGGGCGGAGATAGGCGAGCGGAAGAGCCAGCTCAAGACACTTCTGGCCCAGAAGGTCCGGGATCTGACCAGGGCAGCAGGAAATGAAGAACTGGTGAGCGACACCTACGAGTCCATCCAGAAGGATTTGCTGGCCCAGATTCACGGTCTGGAGCTGCGTCTGAAGGAACTGGACGCAACCACGATGGAGACGCCGGACGTGAAGGATAAGTTGAGAAGCGCCCTGGATGTGGTGGATAAAATCATTGCCGGAGGCAGACTGGATCGCCGGGATATTGAGCTGCTGATTGAGCGCATCGACGTGGACGCCGACGGTCTGCCGGAGATTACGTTGAAATACGGCCTGTCCGGTCTTATCAGCTACAATCCCGCCGACGAGATGAACCGCCGGGAAAATACGATGATCGCTGTGGTCATGAAGCTTATTATCGAGGATGAGCGAGGCTACACCTCCGCCAAGTACCTGTCCGAGCATATGACTGCACTGGGCTTCAAAAAGACGAAGCAAAGTATCCTGCCCTACATCCGTCTGATGAAGGAGCTGGGCGTTCTGAAAGACACAGATAACCCATTAAAGCCCTACGAGATCGTAAAGCTGAAAGCAGAGATAGAGCCCTTAATTCATGATTTCCTTCCGGATATCCGGCCTGAAATCACCGCTGCGCAGCTATCCAAGCAATATTTACATAGTATAGTGTCTGACAGGTGGCATGCCCCAAATGGTCTTCGAATATATTCTGAAAAAGCACAACCTTGACCCTGCCACCGATATGAATATTGATCAGAGTATTGATTTCGGTTCTACCGCTGCTGCATTTTCCGGTGGGCAGGGGGACTTTACCGTGGAGTTTGAGCCGGATGCGTCTACGCTGGAGAAGGAAGGAAAAGGCTATGTGGTGGCTTCCCTGGGCGTGGATTCCGGTTATGTGCCCTACACAGCTTACAGCGCAAAGCAGAGCTATCTGAACGCTCACCCAGAAATCATTCAGGGTTTCACCAATGCGCTTCAGAAGGGAATGGACTATGTACAGAGCCACACCCCGGCGGAGATTGCAAAAGTCATCGCGCCCCAGTTTGCGGAGACGGATCTGGAAGATATTACCACCATCGTAACCCGCTATTATGAGCAGGATACCTGGAAGAATAACCTGATTTTCGAAAAAAGGAGCTTTGAGCTTCTGCAGGATATTCTGGCAGAGGCTGGTGAATTAGGTGAGCGCGTGCCTTATGAAAAACTGGTGACGACAGAATACGCAGAAAAAGCAGCAGGAAAATAGAAAATAAAGCAAACCGGCATGCCGACCCCAAAGATCGGCATGCCGGTTTGCATAAGATAAGCAGAACAAATACATTAATCTTTTCGAATCGTATATTCATCACATACCGTCCAGTTGTCCACCCGGTAAGTCTGAAAATGCAGCTCTTGTTCAGTGATATCAAATCGCATGGCAACCGGAAAATGCTCTTTTTCCACGAAAACTACCCGAATATCCGGATCCGGCTCATGGTACAGACAGCCGCTGGATGTACCGCAGGTCACATAGAGCGTACCTTCTGGATTCACCACAGTGCTGCCGGGTTCGTAATCGTAATCATTGTAAGACTCGCAGTCCCGGTTCATAAAGGCTGCCCGGGAATAAATGTGATCGTGCGCGCTGAGCACCAGATCGATATCATTGTCGGCGGCAATGCGGGCCAGATATTCCTTTGTATTGGTATGGCTGTCCTGAGCAGAATAGGGTGAATAGTGCTGCACCAGAATTTTCCAGCGGACATCCGGATGCTCTGCCGTTACCTGGGCTGCAAATTGTTCATGGACAGTCTCTCCCTGGCTGGTATTGCTGTTCAGAACGAGGAAGAGAACGTTATTTCGGATAAAATAGTAATCCCCATCCTGGTCATACTGACTTTGTCCAAGGGAAGAACGGTTGGGGACATTGAAGTGTTCATAGAAATACTGGCCGCCGGGGTGACCGTTTTCTTCCAGAGAGTAATCATTGGGTACGTCATGGTTTCCCACTACTGGAGCCAGCGCGATTCGGTAGAGCGGAAGATGCTCCAGATAGAGTCGATAATGTTCTTCACTTCCGAAATCAGCCACCTGATCCCCCAGATGGAAGAGAAAATTTGCATCCGGCACATAGGAAATAATGCGGTTCAGGACACTGTCCCAACGTTCAGCGGTAACCGATGCGTCCTCCATATCAGACTGCCCAATCTGAGCGTCTGCGGTGACAAGAAAAGTTAGCTTATCCGGATTGTCCGTCGGAGCGTGATAGGAATAAACCGGAGACCAGCCGTCGTCATTGCCCACCTGATAAGTATAGGAGGCAGAGGCATTGATGCCGGTTACGGAAGCTTTATTTACATAATATCCGGAAACAGTCGCAGAGGCAGAGGTCCGGGCTTCAAAAGTCTGCATTTCGCCGGAGGAATTGGTCCATTTTATCATTCCGGCAGAAGCACTGGGGGAAAGCCAGTTAAAACGAAGTTCGTCTGATGAAGCGCCGATTTCCAGAGAAAGATCCCGGATAGAGGTAGTGCTCAATAGTGGCGCGCTTTCGTAATCCGGCAGAAAAGCAGCCAGCTGTTCTTCCGGAGTTAAAATAGTGTTTTCAGAAACAGCCGTATCATCCGTATTCGATTCTTCTGAGCCATCAGGCGTTTCCGAGGGGGAAGCCTCAATGTGTTCCTCGAGCGGGGTGGAATTTGCAGAAGTCTCGTCTGAAACTGTCTTTGTATCTTTGATCAGCCGAAAAATGGTCAGAATGATTAAAAGGAACAGAACTACGCCGGTAATCAGAACGCCTGGTGGAAGCTGCTTCTTTTTTCTTGCCATAAATAAACCCTCCTTCTTTGTATAGATATTCAGTATAGCATAAAAAACCGTGTAAAATAATTAAGGTTTTATAAAATCCAATGATCTTCTGGACTTTAAAATTTTACTGTGCTAAAATAAATATATTAAGGACAAAACAAAGAAGGGGAATGTCATGAACAAGAAAATTAGAACGGAAGCCGTTGATTTTCTGTTTGACGCGATTTTGAGTCTTCAGAATAAGGAAGAGTGCTATACATTTTTCGAGGATGTATGCACGATCAATGAGTTACTTTCTCTTTCACAGCGCTTCGAGGTCGCGAAGATGCTGCGGGAGCAGAAGACCTATCTGGAGATAGCTGAGAAGACGGGAGCTTCCACAGCAACCATCAGTCGTGTAAACCGTTCACTGAATTACGGTGAGGATGGATACGACATGGTATTTGAGCGTCTCGAGAAAAAAGAAAAATAAAGGGAGCGAAAGATGAAGATTTCAACAAAGGGGCGCTATGCGCTCCGTTTTATGCTGGATCTGGCTGCCCATGGCGAAGGCCGCTACGTGCCGTTGAAGGAGATATCGGCGCGACAGGGGGTTTCCTTAAAATACCTGGAACAGATAGTATCTCAGTTCGGAAAACTGGGACTTCTGGAAAGCGTCCGTGGACCGCAGGGTGGCTATCGTCTGGCAAAACTGCCAAAGGATTATACAGTGGGTGAGATCCTGCGGTATGCGGAAGGCGAGCTGGCTCCGGTGGCCTGCCTGGAGCAGGAGGTCAATACCTGCCCCCGCCAGGCTGAATGTGCGACTCTGCCGTTTTGGCAAGGGCTTTACAAGGTGATTACCGAATATGTGGACAGTGTGACCTTGGAAGATCTGCTGGAGCAGCAACGGGAACGATCCGGCAGCGAATTTTATATCTGAGAAAATAGCGTAGAACAGGAAAACCCGGCGATTGCCGGGTTTTCCTTATGTTCCGTATTAATTTAAAGCTTTTTTCAGCTCCCGGATAAACTCCGGCGTTGTACCGCAGCATCCGCCGAGAATTGACGCGCCTGCCGCTTTGAGTTTCAGCATGCTCTTAGCGAACTCTTCCGGTTCCATGCTGTAGACAGCTTCACCGGTTTCAGGAGAAATGGTGGGCATGCCCGCGTTGGGTTTTGCGATAACCGGAATGGATACCCGCTGCCGGATGCCTGCGATCACAGATTCCAGCTGATCCGGGCCGGTGGAGCAGTTGCAGCCTACCGCGAAGGCGCCCATGGCTTCCAGTTCCTCCACGGCGTCAAATATATTTCCGCCGAAGAACAGGCTGCCGTCCGCTTCCATGGTCAGGGTACAGAAGACGGGCAGGTCGCAGACGGACTGAGCAGCGTCCAGGATAACCAGTGTTTCATTGGAGGCCAGCATGGTTTCGGCCACCAAAAGATCCACGCCGGCATCTGCCAGACAGGAAATCTGTTTCTTATAGGATTCATATAAATCTTCATATTTCATGGGGCCCAGCGGTTCCATGAGTTTACCGGTGGTAGTCAGATCTCCGGCCACCAGAACCTGATCGCCGACGGCTTTCCGGGACAGGCCCACCAGGGTATGGTTCAGCCGTTCCGTCTCGGCTGCCAGTCCGTGGGTGGCGAGACTGAGTGGATTGGCCATAAAAGTGGGGGCGTAGACGATGTCGGAGCCTGCCTCCGCATAGGCTTTCTGTAGTTCCATAATTGCGTCCGGATGCTCAGCTACCCATTGTTCGGTGCAGATACCCTTTGGCATACCGGCCTTCATCAGGTTGGAGCCTGTGGCTCCGTCCAGAATCAGCGTTCCATTTCCAAGGCGTTTTGTCAGATCTTCTTTTGTCATCATGTGCCTCCTTTTATCCGGATACTGCCTGAAGCAGCATATTTAGTTTTATGATAGTGGAAATCAGGTTGTCCGTCAAGAAACTTTGGAGAAAAATAGTGAGATAGGGGAAATCGGTACTTGCATGGAAAAATTCCCCGTGCTATACTGTAACACGCAGGTAAAGCAGGTGTTCGCGGCTGGCAGGCCGAAAGGTGCCAGGTGAGGAAAGTCCGGGCTCCACAGGGCAGGACGCCGGATAACGTCCGGCGGGGGCAACTCCAGGGACAGTGCAACAGAAATGAACCGCGGCTGCGTTTGCAGACGTAAGGGTGGAAAGGCAGTGTAAGAGACTACCGTCCGTCTGGTAACAGGCGGAGCCATGTAAACCCCGTCCGGAGCAAGACCGAAACGAGACATAACCCGGCCCGGGTGTCTCAGGTGGGTCGCTTGAGCCTGTCGGTGACGATAGGACTAGATAGATGAACATCCAATGACATAACCCGGCTTATCGCTTTGCCTTGACGAAAAACGGCGGACCAGCCGGAAAAAATTTTCCATGCTCGGGGACAAATTAGCCCCTCCTTAGGAATACCCTACGGGTATCCCTGGATGTCCTGAGAACAAGGACACAGGTATGAAAAGTTTTTTCCGGCTGGTCCGCCGTTTTTCTGGTTTTCATCTGTATTTAATTAGTGCATATGTAAGTCGCAGTCATCGTGCATGTCGTGAAAATGGTCCGGATCAGGCATCGCTCCGATGTTCTGGGTGTTCAGGGTGCGGCGCTTCAGGCGCTGGTCTTCGGACTGCTGGAGGATGAAGTCTTTGATGGCGCGGGCGTTTTTGATGTGAGCGAGCTCCAGCTTGGGATGGGTGACGTCGCCGGTGTTGCAGATGACGGTGCCCAGGCCCATGATGCGCTCGAAGAGGCTGGTGGTCAGGGTTACGTCCTGGATTTTATACATGTAGCAGTCGTCTTCCTTGCGATTCAGGAAGCCTTCATCGATGGTGACGATTTCTTCGGTAATGGTATAAGTGGTAAAGGTAAAGGGCAGTCCTAAGAATACCCAACGTTTTTTCTCTTTGAATTCCATAATGAATACCTCGCTTTCCGGCAGGAATCTCCCCGTCAAGAAAAGTATACTTGAAAAAGTACAATTTTGCAAAAGATATTTGTTGAAATCCGCAAAAGTTTGATGTAATATATTACGAGATAAAAATTAACAAAGCCAAATGGGAGGTTATTATGAGACATCTAATGAGCCCGTTGGATTTTTCCGTGGAAGAAGTGGAGAAGGTTTTGGACCTTGCCAGCGACATTGAGAAGAATCCTGCAAAATACGCGCATGCCTGTGACGGTAAGGTTCTGGCGACATTGTTTTATGAACCGAGTACAAGAACAAGACTTAGTTTCGAATCTGCTATGATCCATTTAGGGGGTCAGGTCTTAGGATTTTCCAGTGCGGCGTCCAGTTCCGCATCCAAGGGAGAAAGTGTTTCCGATACAATTCGTATGATTTCCTGTTATGCTGATATATGTGCGATGCGGCACCCGAAAGAGGGAGCTCCGATGGTAGCGTCCGCAGTTTCCGGTATTCCTGTGATCAACGCAGGCGATGGCGGCCATCAGCATCCGACCCAGACCCTGACGGACCTGATGACCATTCGTTCTTTGAAAGGGCGTCTCGATCACATTACCATCGGTCTCTGCGGCGACCTGAAGTTTGGGCGTACGGTGCATTCTCTGGTAAAAGCGCTGGTTCGTTATGAAAATGTGCGCTTTGTATTCATTTCCCCGGAGGAGCTGCGGATTCCCAGCTACATCCGTGAGGAGGTACTGGACGCCAACGGTCAGAATTATAAGGAAGTGGAACGGTTGGAGGACGTGATCGGCGACCTGGATCTGCTGTATATGACCCGTGTTCAGCAGGAGCGTTTCTTCAACGAGGAGGATTATATCCGTCTGAAGGATTTCTACATCCTGAACAAGGAGAAAATGGCTCTGGCCAAGCCGGATATGCTGGTTCTGCATCCGCTGCCCAGAGTCAATGAGATTTCCGTCGAGGTGGACAATGATCCGCGGGCCGCTTATTTCAAGCAGGTACAGTATGGCGTCTATGTACGTATGGCGCTGATTCTCACACTTCTGGAGGTGAATGTATAATGTCAATGTTAAGTGTAGGACGTATCTCCGAGGGCTTTGTGCTGGATCACATTCAGGCGGGCAAGAGTATGGAGATATACAAATATCTGAACCTGGACAAGCTGGACTGCACCGTGGCGATTATCAAGAATGCCCGCAGCGGCAAGATGGGAAAGAAGGATCTGATGAAAATCGAGTGTCCGATTGATTATATTGATATGGATGTGCTGGGCTTCATCGACCATAATATCACCGTCAATATCGTAAAAGACGAGAAGGTCACGGAGAAGAAGACCCTGACGCTTCCCAAGGAGATTCGCAATATCGTAAAGTGCAAGAATCCCCGCTGCATCACTTCCATTGAGCAGGAGCTGGATCAGGTATTTGTCCTGACCGACCCGCGCAAAGAGGTGTACCGCTGCAAGTACTGTGAGGAAAAGTACAAGAGAAAATAGTCTAAAATGTGCAAAAAAATCCGTTTATCCTGAAAAAATGTGGATAAACGGATTTTTTCTGGAATAGGAAATTCCGATAGAATTCCCTATTCCAGAAAAAATATTATCGCACTCGGCGCAGCGGTAGATGGTTGCTGAAGCAACCGCGCCTCGGCGCGAGAATGTGCCAACGGCACATTCTTTTTTATTTGACAGGGGAAACTTAGAATGCTTTTTGGAACGAACCGGAGCTTCAGATTGCAGGCAATACCACGGAAAATGTAGTTCCCTGTTTGTCGCTCTCCGCCGAAATCGTCCCGTGATGGGCCGCCACAATCTCCTTCGCGATAGCCAGTCCCAGTCCGGCTCCGCCTTTTTCGGAAGATCTTGCACTGTCCAGCCGGTAAAACTTCTCGAAAATTACGTCCAGCTGTTCCTTGGGAATCTGCGGCCCCTGATTGGTAAAGGTAATATGAATCAGCTCCGCCTCTTTCCGGGCTCGAATCTCGATGACCGTATCAGGAAAACTATAGGCGGCTGCATTTTTCAAAATGTTGTTGAACACCCGGGCAAGCTTGTCCGGATCTCCGGGCAGAATCAGGTTCTCCGGCACGTCCATATGTACGGATTTTCCACTGGGCGTCAGAATCGGATAAAATTCCTCTGCAAGCTGCATCAGCAGAAAGGACAGCGGAATATTTTCCCGGGTCAGAGGGATGCTGTGCAGGTTAAACCGGGTAATTTCAAAAAACTCATTGATGAGCTGTTCCAGCCGGTAAGCCTTGTCTAACGTGATGGACAGATACCGGGCACGCTGTTCCACAGGCAGATCCGGCGCTTCCTTCATCAGATCCAGATAGCCGATGACGGAAGTCAGGGGCGTGCGGATATCGTGGGCCAGGTAGACCACCAGATCGTTTTTGCGCTCCTCGGCCTGGCGTGCGTCCCGCTCCCGTTTTTCCAGAATGTTTTTGCATTCATTGAGTTTCAGCTCCAGAAAACCCATTTCAGGGGAAAGGGTAATGAGTTCGGTCTTTTCATCCAGCAGCGCGTCGCAGCCGGCGGAAATCTCATCGAAATATTCGGTCATCCAGCGGATGGAATAGCGGAATACCACGATGATGGCAATGATGATGGCGCCTGCCAGAATGGTTTCCAGGTTATTGCGGAAGGTGATTTCGTAGATATAAAGGGCGTCGTCGTAGTCCAGATGGAAAAGGCCGGTCAGAAAGCCCACCACTGTATCGCCGAACCGCCCGCGAATCAGTTCCCGCAGCAGGAAAACCGCGCAGATGGACACAAATACCAGCGACAGGATTTTTCGCATCAGTTTTCGTTCAAAGAGGACGTATTTACTGCCCCGCGACTGTTTTTTATTCAATTTTGTACCCCACTCCCCACACGGTCTTGATATACTTGGGTTTCTCGCTGGAATCGTTCATCTTTTCCCGCAGATGCCGGATGTGTACCATAATCGTGTTATTATTGCTGCTGTAATATTTCTCACCCCAGACGTCGTAGAAGAGACGGTCAGAGCTGACCACCTGCCCCCGGTTTTTGCAGAGACTCCAGAGAATAGAAAACTCTGTGGGTGTCAGCGCCAGCGGCTGCTCGTTCAGGGTGCAGGTGTGATCCCGTTTATTGATGGTCAGTCCGGAGATGGTAATGGAATCCGGATCCTCTTCCTGGGCGGGCGAATTATTATACTTGGTAAAACGGCGCAGCTGGGCTTTAACCCTTGCAATCAGCTCCAGGGGCCGGAAGGGCTTGGTCATATAATCGTCGGCGCCCAGGGTCAGGCCGGTGATTTTGTCCACCTCTTCATCCTTGGCGGTCAGCATGATGATGGGAAAATTCTGTTTCTCCCGTATTTTCTGGCAGATGGTAAAACCGCTCATATCCGGCAGCATCACGTCCAGCACTGCCAGATCCGGCGTCTCGGCCTCCATATACGCCAGAGCGTCGGTTCCGTTATAAAAAGTATGCACTTCGTAAGCTTCATTGGTCAGATACAAGGTGATCAAATCCGCAATTTCCTTCTCGTCGTCTACGACTACAATTTTGGCTTCAGCCATAGTAAAAAACCCCATTCCTTTAGAAAAATAAATAGTATATTCCGGTAAATGCCGCAAGGGCAGACTGTTTTCACCTCCAGTATACCAGAAAACCACGGAAAAGGATTTAAACTTTTGTGAAAAAATCTTAAGAAGCCATAAATTTATTTAACAGCTTCTCGTAGAGGAGTCCGGTCAGAAACCAGACCGGCGCGTAGTCGAGCCTTATGACCCCGTTTACATTGAGCCGGGCATGACTGTAATCCCAGGGGCAGATGCCCCGTTTTTTCAGAAACATGCCGCTCAGGTACTCTGTCAGAAAAATCCCACCCGCATAGACGCTGCCCCGCACCCAGACGCTCTTTTTCCGGAGCAGCCGCGAAATGGGCGCGAACAGAAAGGCCATCCCGTAAATGGGAAACATCCAGATGGAGGAATGCCCCATCAGTTTCAGCTGCCGCCGCTGAAGTGATTTCAGTCCCGTCCAGAAAATTTCCAGGCACCAGCCCACCAGGCCGCATAAAATAAATCGTTTTCTCATCATAGAAACAGTATGCACCACACAGAATGGGAAAATACGTAAAATGTAATTGAACTTTTCAACGAACATGTTGTCAATTTCGACAAACAGATTGAAAAATATAAGGATATTAGTGTATTATTTGACGTAGCGCAGAAAGGTTTTCTGAAGAATATGTGGGCGGAATGGCGAGAGTGCGCAGCTGGCCGGACCGACGGTATGCTTCAGAGGCCGGGTACGAACGCAGACAAATGGGAAAATGAGGGAAGGAAGCATGAAAAAACGACATGGAAAGGCCGCATTGGCCTGGACGCTGGTGCTGTGCACCGCGGCAGGATCCGTAAAGCTGGACGCACAGGCAGCGGGATCCCGGACAGCCGTATCCATTGAAAATGATATGGTATCCATCGGCAATGACTATATTTCCAGAGAATACAGCATTGCAGACGGCCACATCGAAACGACGCAGATCGTAAACAAGCGGATTGGAACCAATCTGGTTCCCCAGGACGGCTCAGAAGATTTCGTGATCAATACACTGGGCGAGTCCGAGTCCGAGACGCCGGATACTCCCGGTGAAGATACGGATAAAATCACCAATGATCCCCAGTGGGAGCTCAACACACCGGACGCCATCTCCAAAGAAAGATGGAGCGCGAAGCTGATCAACAGCGCCGGTACAGAATTCCCGGAGAGCGCAGTAAAGACCTTATTTGACAATGATCTGAACAGCTATCCGAACGAGTACACCATCAGCGGACATCCGTTCACCCTGGACATCGATCTGGGCGAGACGAAGACGATCGCGTCCATGTCCGTAAACAAGCGCCCGGGCTTTGGCGATTCCAATTACGGAACCAATGGAACCATGGGCGGATACAAGATCTACGCAAGCAACGACGGCGAAAATTATGAGAAGGTAGCCGAAGGCGAATTTACGGAGGCGGATTACAACCTGCATAAGGAAGGCGACCTCTACAACGTGGGAGATATGGTATATGTGAATTTCGACCATGCGGTAGACGCGCAGTATGTCCGTGTACTACAGACAAGCGCAGCGATCGGAAGCGCCGAGGAGTTCACCAGCGCCGAGATTGGTTTCTATACCGGAACCTTTGAGAAAACACAGAAAATCGTGGAACCGACCCAGGTACTGGACAGAAGCGCCTGGAAGGTAACCATTACCAATAACGGCGGACAGGTCTTCGACGCGGCTCATACCGCAAGACTGATTGACGGCGCTCTGAATACCCATCCGGACGAGTACACCAAGGCGGGAAGTCCGTTTACCGTGGACATCGATCTGGGAAGCGTACAGACAGTTTCCTCCCTGTCCATCGACAAGCGCCCGGGCTACGGCGACGCCAATTACGGTCTCAACGGAACCATGGGCAAATTCAAGCTGTATGTCAGCGAGGATGGAACCAATTACACCTTCGCGGGAGCCGGAGAGTTTACCGCAGAGGCCTACAATCTGCATGAGGAGAACGGCCTCTACAATGTGGGCGACCGTGTATACGCAAACTTCAAGAAGACCTACACCACCCGGTACGTGCGTCTGGTTCAGGAATCCTGCTCCATGGGCAGCAGCGATGAGTTCACCAGCGCAGAGCTGAATCTCTACGCAGATCAGTACGTAGGTCCCAACTGGAATACCGACGAGGATGGTTCGGACATCATTGCTCCCACCTCCAAAACTATCAAGTCCGGCGATCTGGTATTTGACTCTGCGGAGCAGGCGGATATCGACGGCGGCAAGAAGCTGACCATTCACTATGCGCCCTATACGCTGAACGGCGTAGAGTACGACATTGATCAGGTAGCCATCCTGATGAATGACGAGCATTACATGAATACCTATCTGGAAATCGGCGTATCCGATGCAGATAAGGCTCAGATCGATTACATCGATATGGATCGCTTCGTACTTCCGGACAACGCGGAGGGCGTATGGTCCCATCCGGACGAGTCCAAGATTTCTTCCATGTGGATTGGACGTCATGAGCTGATGCTGGGACAGCCGATCTACGTAAATGGTCTGTTTATGGGATCTGAGTTCCCGGCGGCAGACACCCGAATCACGGACAACACCACAGAGATTCGCTACTACTCCGGCAAGACCTTCACCCGTCTGGGTCAGGATAACCAGCTGCAGGCAGACGGAACCTTCCGCACCTGGTGGAATGTCATCGGCGCGGCCAGAGGAACTGACACAGCTGTGGTACAGACTGATTTCTTCAGCTATATCGAGGACATTGCCACACCGACTGAATTCCGGAAGCAGTACAACTCCTGGTATGACAATATGATGAACATCACCGACGAGAGTATTGCGGCTTCCTTCTACGGAGCGGAGAAGGGCCTGACCCAGAATGGCGTAGAGCCCCTGGATTCCTATGTAGTGGATGACGGCTGGAACAATTACTACGACGGTACCTATACCGCGACGCCGGGATCTTCCCAGGGAACCACCCCGAATGTGACCGGTTTCTGGGAGTTTAACGCCAAGTTCCCCAACGAGCTGTATACCTCCAGCGCCCTGTCCGATAAATTCCAGTCCACCTTCGGACTGTGGCTCGGACCCCAGGGCGGATACAATTATTTCGGAACCTTTGCGCAGTATCTGGAGTCCAAGGGAACCGGATATGTACAGAACGATTACTGGAAAAATATCTGCGTAGGCTCCGACAAGTATGTGAAGAACCTGCAGAGCCTGTTCATCGATTATGAGAACCGTTTCAACATCGATTACTGGAAATGGGACGGCTTTGCTTTAAGACCCTGTACCAATGCCAGCCACGATCATATGACCGGCGGAACCCAGAACATGTATTACACCACAGACCTCTGGGAGAAATGGACCGACCTCTTCGACGCGGCCAGAGAGGCCAGAGCAAAAGAGGGCAAGGGCCTGTTCATCAACGCGACCTGTTATGTAAACTTAAGTCCATGGCTGCTGCAGTGGGTCAACACCATCTGGGTACAGGATTCCGGCGATACCGGACAGCTGGGAACCGGCGAGCGTCATCAGCAGAAGATTTACTACCGTGACCAGGTATACTATCAGCTGTACAAGCAGAACCAGATTCAGTTCCCGCTGAAGAATATCTACAACCACGACCCGATTTACGGCGTATCCGATAATAGCCAGGCGACCACAGAAGTCTTCCGTGAGTTCCTGTTCGCGAACGCCGTGCGCGGTACCGCTTTCTGGGAGCTTTATTACTCCCCGTCCATCATGGATGACGCCAAGTGGAAGGTAACCACAGACGCCATTGCATGGGCAGAAGAGAACCATGAGATTCTGAAGAACGCGAAGCTCTTCGGAAATCAGCCGAAGAACGGCGTATACGGCTATTCCAGCTGGAATGGCACAGAGGGAATCATTTCCTTCACAAACCCGCTGGATTCCGAGCAGACCTACTCTCTGCAGGTAAATGATACCATCGGCGCAGATCCGGCACTGAATAACGCGAAGGGTGTTCGGGTACATCCCTATGAGGCAGGCGAGCTGAAGGCTGTTTCCTATGGAGATACCATCACCGTAACGCTGAAGCCCCATGAGACTGTGATTCAGCAGTATGGCAGCAGGGACGCAGAGGCTCCGAAGCTTGTATCTGCCAAGTCCACCGGCGATCAGGAGCTGACCCTGAAGTTTGACGAGCGCATCCAGGGCGGTACCTTCACTGTAAATGGCAAAGAGGCGAAAGCAGAAGTAAAAGAGGATTACCGCACCGTCGTACTCACCACCGACAAGCTGCCGGAGGGCGAGGTAAAGGTAGGCGTACAGAAGGTAAGCGATGTAAATGGCAATACCACAAGCGCTGACGTGACAGTAGCCTGCTACAAGGACGGCGTCATCGCCGAGGCGGCAGCCCGCACCGACGTAAAGGGCAAAAACAGCATCAAGGCGTCCTACGACGCGGAGACGGAGACCACATGGCTTGGCGGCGTAACGGATAGTTATGAGGTAAAGACAGACAATCAGCTGACCGGAACCACAGATTTCAGTATTGTGACCGGCGTTAAGACCACAGCGGCAGGAACCACCCTGGTAACTGCAGGCGACGATGTGAAGCTTTCCATCAATAAGGACGGCTTTGTGGAATTCAAGGCAGGATCCCTGACTCTGACCTCAGAGGAAAAGGTAACCACCGTAGACTCCAAGGCGACCGGAACCTTCGGTACCGATGAGTATCAGCCCACCAAGGCGACGACCACGACCAGGGGTCAGGTAAACGACGGAGAAGCACACTCCATCACAGCAGTACGCGAGGCCAACGGCATGCTGAAGCTTTACATCGACGGCGCGCTGGCAGCTTCCGCATACGACGCAAATGTAATCAATGAGAACTTAAAGGGCGGCGCTATCACCATCGGCGGCGCAGGCTACACCGGCGATCTGGCAGCTGTACAGGTGCTGAACCGCGCATTAGCCTATGACGAGACCTCCGCCATCGCTCCCAAGCCTCCGGTTGTAGAGGAAAGCAGCCGCGAGGGCTGGACCGCACGCGCATGCTCCGAGATGCCGGGCATGTCCGGTGACGCCAGCGCAATGGCAGCCATCGACGGCAGCACAGGCTCCTGGTGGCATACCAACTATGTGGGCGGAGATACCTGCAGCGACAAGCACTGGATTGCAGTGGATTTCGGTAAGGAAGAGACCTTCGATCACTTCATGTATACCGGACGCGGCGCAAGCTCCAACGGTTCCATCAAGGATTACATCCTGGAGATCAAGAATGCGGACGGAACCTATACCACCATCAAGGAAGGTACCTTCGACGCAGACAGCGCAGCGAACAGCGTGGCGCTGGATAAAGAGTACAAGGCTTACGGCTTCCGCCTGACAGCAGTATCTACTCTGAATGGAAATAATTTTGCGGCAGCAGTGGAGATGAATGTGGGCCTGACCCAGAAAAAGGATGTGGTAAACGCGCCTGCGATTACCGAGGGCGACGGCAGCCAGTGGAAGAAGGGCGATCTGACCTTTAAAACAGACGCAAAGGACGATGCGATTCTCGGAGTGTATGTGGATGACGAGGAGATTTCCGCAGATTCCTACACCGTTAAGAATGGCGTGATTACCTTAACCGAAGCTTACCTGAAGACACTGTCCAAGGGCAGCCACACCATGACTGTGGTAACCAGATATGGCGAAGCAACCGCGACCTTCGAGGTGCTTTCCGGTTCCACCGTCATCAATCCGGATGATAACAAACCGGGTGACAATAACAAACCGGGTGATAACAACAAGCCAGGCGATAACAATAAGCCGGGCAATGACAACAAGACAGATAACGGCAGCACAGGCAGTACGACTGGCGGCAGCAATGGCAGCGGTTCCCACAAGGGAAGCGGAAGCTCATCCAAGTCCAATACCCAGAGTACCAATGCGGCGGCTACCGGCGATACCGCTCCGATTGCAGTATGGGCCATGCTCCTGCTGGCAGCAGGCTGCGGCTGCGCAGTTATCTGCACAAAGAGAAAAAAGAATTCATAAAAGAATTCTGAAATAAAGCTTGCATATTTCCGCAGACAGGCTTATAATACACATCAGAAAATGGTTAATTCTTCAGGGCAGGGTGTAATTCCCGACCGGCGGTAAAGTCCGCGAGCTGTATCCTTAGAGATATGGCCGAATCGGTGAGATTCCGATACCGACAGTAGAGTCTGGATGAGAGAAGAAAAGGAAGCGGAATACAGGATCTGAAGAAGATCGACAGCTTTGCTTTTAAGCCCTGAGTATTTACAGTACTCAGGGCTTTTTTTCGCGGAAAACGAGGTGAAATCCGTTTCCGCCGCGAACACCTTAAAGAATTATCCTTTTTAATCTACAGAAAAAAAGGAGAAATGTAACATGACAAACTTAATGCAAAGTGTAAAGGACAATCTGGCCTTTTTAGGCGTCTGCCTGGTGATTGTGGTGGCGATTTTTGTGGTAGCCGGCCTGACGGAGAAAGCTCTCCGGCAGAAAAATTCCATGGCTCGAACCAATTCCCCGGCTCGTCGGGTGGCACTGGTTGGCGTATTTTCGGCGATTGCGGCGGTACTGATGCTTTTTGAACTGCCCCTGTGGTTTGCGCCCAGCTTCTATGAGCTGGATTTCAGTGAGATTCCGGTACTGATCTGTGCCTTTGCCATGGGACCTGTGGCAGGCGTGGCCACCGAACTCTGTAAGGTGCTTTTGAAGCTGGTGCTGAAGGGAACGACGACAGCATTTGTCGGCGACTTTGCGAACTTCGTGGTGGGCTGCAGCCTGGTACTCCCGGCTTCCATCGTATATTACATAAGAAAGAATAAGAAAATGGCCATCGGCGGCCTGGCGCTGGGAACTCTGATTATGACCATTTTTGGAAGCAGCTTCAACGCCCTCTATCTGCTGCCGAAATTCTCTGAACTGTTTGGAATGCCCATGGACGCGATCATCGGTATGGGAACCGCCATCAACAGCAGTATTCACAGCGTCTGGACCCTGGTGTTCTTCGCGGTTGTGCCGTTCAACATCCTGAAGGGCGTGGTGGTATCTGTCATTACCATGCTGCTCTACAAGCATATCAGCCCGATTTTGAAAAAGAACTAGGTGCTCACAGAATCACTGGACAGTACAAAACGGAAATGCTATAATAAAGCCGCAGAAACGGCCAAAAAAAGCAAAAATAGAGCCTCGCAGCCTCTGCGGGGCTTTTGTTTTGCGAGCAACGAGTGAAAACGAAACTGCAAAGGCTGCTTCTTATATTTTGCTACGAAGATTTATATGAGGTATTAAGATGATAAAGGAAACATTTTCAGAGACAGACACCAGAGCCTTTGGTGAAATGCTGGGTCGGGAAGCCGTTCCCGGAACCGTTTACACCCTGACCGGCGACCTGGGCGTGGGCAAGACCGTATTTACCCAGGGATTTGCGAAGGGTCTGGGCGTCACCGAGCATGTAAACAGTCCCACCTTCACCATCGTACAGGAATATGAGGATGGCCGCCTTCCTTTCTATCATTTCGACGTGTACCGTATCGGCGATATCGAGGAAATGGACGAAATCGGCTATGAGGATTATTTCTATGGAGAGGGCGTCTGCCTGATTGAGTGGGCGGAGCTCATTGAGGAGCTGCTTCCGAAGAAGCGCACAGAGATTCTGATTGAAAAAGACTTGGAAAAGGGCTTTGATTACCGGAAAATAACCGTGGAGGAGATGGAATAACATGAAGATATTAGGACTGGACAGCTCAGGACTGGTTGCGTCCGTGGCAGTGGTAGAGGATGACGGCACCAATAGCAATCTCCTGGCGGAGTACACGGTCAACTACAAGAAGACCCATTCCCAGACCCTACTCCCCATGCTGGACGAGATTGCCAATATGATCGAACTGGATCTGAACACCATCGACGCCATCGCCGTGGCAGGCGGCCCCGGATCCTTTACGGGACTGCGCATCGGTTCTGCAACTGCCAAGGGACTTGGCCTGGCGCTCGGCAAGCCGTTGGTACACATTCCTACTGTGGACGCCCTGGCTTATAATTTATACGGAACCGATAAAATTATCTGCCCGCTGATGGACGCCCGCAGAAATCAGGTTTATACTGGTGTTTACGAATTTCAGGGAGACAAGCTGGTGGCGTTGGAGCCTCAGATGGCAGTCGGCATCGAAGTAATTGCGGAGAAGTTATGTAAACTTGGGAAGGATGTAATTTTCCTGGGCGATGGCGTGCCGGTCTTCCGCCAGGTACTGACTGACGAACTCATGAAGGGCGTAAGCTTCTCCTTCGCCCCGGCTCATGTCAATAAGCAGCGGGCTGCTGCGGTAGCCATGCTGGCCGTATCCTATGTCCGCGCCGGAAAGACAGAGACGGCGGCGGAGCACCGTCCCGATTACCTGCGTTTGTCTCAGGCAGAGCGGGAACGGCTGGAAAAAGAAAAAGCGGAGAAGGAAGCATGAATGAGCTTCTGATTCGCCCCATGGAGGAATTGGATTTGCCGCAGGCTGCGGCTATCGAGAAAGAAGCCATCACCCCGCCATGGTCGGAGCAGGCCTTTCGGGAAAGCCTCGGACTGGAGCACACGATCCTGCTGGCTGCCATACAGGACGGCCAGGTGGCAGGCTATTGCGTCTGCTATCAGAGCTTTGAAGAAGGGGAAATCACCAACGTGGCCGTAAAGAAGGAGCTGCGGGGGCAGGGAATTGCCGGAAAGCTTCTGGAAAAATTGTGTTCCTACGGAAAGGAACGGGGGCTGGAGCGCTATATCCTGGAGGTACGCGCCGGCAATGAACCGGCCATTCATCTGTATGAACGGAGCGGCTTTACCCGGGTGGGAATCCGGAAGGGCTTTTATGAGCAGCCGGTGGAGGACGCCGTGATCATGGTAAAAGGTTGACATAAGATTGACAACCATTTCCACTAGGCAGAAAAAAGCGGATTATGTAGAATATTCACGTAAAATAAAAACGTAGATTCCGGTCGCGCGCCAGAGGATAGCGCGGCGGAATGACACAGAGCTGCGAAAGCGGCGGGAGGAATAAGATGCGTGAGTATAAGATGACAGAGACAAAAATTTTAACCAGACTGATTTGTAATAGCTGCGGTAAAGTCATTGCCCTGCGCGGCGGTATTCCACTGGAGGGAGTCTGTGCTGTGCGGCAAAGCTGGGGGTACGAGTCCGAAAGGGATGGAGAACAGGACAGCTTTGATCTGTGCGAGGCATGTTATGATCGCATTACCGGGCAGTTTAAAGTCCCTGTGACGCGGACAGAACAGAGCGAATGGTTATAAGATAGGAAGATTAGGAGACAGGAATGTTAGATGTATGTTTGCTGGGAAGCGGAGGTATGATGCCGTTGCCCTATCGCTGGCTGACAGCGCTGATGATGCGATACAACGGAAGCAGTGTACTGATAGACTGTGGAGAGGGAACGCAGATAGCGGTGAAGGAAAAGGGCTGGAGCTTTAAGCCCATTGATGTGATCTGCTTTACCCATTTCCACGGGGATCATATCAGCGGCCTGCCGGGGCTTCTGCTCACCATGGGAAATGCGGAGCGGACGGAGCCGCTGACGTTAGTGGGACCCAAGGGGCTGGAACGGGTGGTCAACGCCTTACGCGTCATCGCGCCGGAGTTGCCCTTTCCCATTGAATTTATCGAACTGACAAAGGCGGAAGAGGAGCTGGAGCTGAACGGTTATCATATCAAAGCATTCCGGGTCAATCATAACGTGACCTGCTACGGTTATTCCATTGAGATTAAGCGGGCGGGCAAATTCAATCTGGAGCAGGCTCAGAGCCTGAACATTCCGAAAAATTTCTGGAATCGTCTGCAGAAGGGGGAAACCATCGAGGCGGACGGAACGGTGTATACGCCGGATATGGTTATGGGAGCGCCCCGGAAGGGCATTAAGCTGGTGTATTGTACGGATACCCGGCCTACAGAGTCCATTTCCAGAAATGCGAAGGACGCGGATCTTTTTATCTGCGAGGGTATGTATGGCGAGAAGGACAAGCAGGCGAAAGCAGTCGCCAATAAACACATGACCTTTTACGAAGCGGCCCGTCTTGCGAAAGAGGCAGATGTGAAGGAGATGTGGCTGACCCATTACAGTCCGTCCCTGACCCGGCCTGAAGAATACATGGACGAGGTACGCAAGATATTCCCGCGCGCAGTGGCCGGAAAGGACAGAAAATCCATAGAACTGGATTTTGAGGATGAAGAAAAATGAGTGAGACGATGAATACGAAAAAAGATATCTATATATTGGGAATTGAGAGCTCCTGCGACGAGACAGCGGCTTCCGTGGTAAAAAATGGCCGGGAAGTGCTCTCCAACGTGATTTCCTCCCAGATTGATCTGCATACTCTCTACGGCGGTGTAGTTCCGGAAATCGCGTCCCGCAAGCACATTGAGCGCATCAATCAGGTCATTGAGGAAGCCCTGACTACAGCAAATATGACTTTGGACGATCTGGACGCCATAGGCGTCACCTATGGTCCGGGGCTGGTGGGCGCGCTGCTGGTGGGCGTGGCTGAGGCGAAAGCCATCAGCTATGCAAAAAAGCTGCCGCTGGTGGGCGTACATCATATTGAAGGACATATTTCCGCCAATTATATCGAAAATCCGGATCTGGAGCCGCCCTTTGTGTGCCTGGTGGTATCCGGCGGACATACCCATCTGGTCGTTGTGCGGGATTATGGAAAATACGAGATTCTGGGACGGACCCGTGACGACGCGGCCGGAGAGGCCTTTGATAAAGTGGCCCGCGCCATTGGCCTGGGTTATCCGGGCGGTCCGAAGATTGATAAGATTTCCAAAGAGGGCAATCCGGAGGCCATTGCGTTTCCGCGTCCGAAATTCGAGGATTCCCCCTACGACTTCAGCTTCAGCGGCCTGAAATCTGCCGTGTTGAATTATCTGAACGGATGCCAGATGAAAGGCATTGAGATTAACCGCGCCGACGTGGCGGCCTCTTTCCAGAAGGCAGTCTGCGACGTACTGGTGGAGCATGCCATGATCGCAGTGAAGGAAAGCGGCCTCAATAAATTTGCCATTGCCGGCGGCGTGGCGTCCAATTCCGCACTGCGTGCGGCCTTTGAGAAAGCCTGCGCGGAGCGTCAGATTGAATTTTATCATCCGTCTCCGATTTTCTGCACAGACAACGCGGCGATGATTGGAGTAGCGGCTTACTATGAGTTTATCGCAGGCAAGCGGGACGGTCTCGACCTGAACGCGGTGCCGAATCTGAAGCTGGGAGAGCGGTAATGTATGCTGCTGTCTGTTTCGTTTGTCGAGATTATAGTTCGCATGTACAGGCTCTGTCTGTAGAGCGCGCAACGAGATCTTAGGATAGTTACATAAGAGTATTGCAGGAGATATGATATGAAGAGAAAATCATGCACAGCTATCGTCCTGGCAGCAGGTCAGGGGAAACGGATGGGAGGCGACGTCCACAAGCAGTTTCTGGAGCTGGAAGGACACCCGGTCGTCTATTATTCCATCCGGGCTTTTCAGGAATCCCCGCTCATCGACCGGATTCTTCTTGTAACCGGCGAGACAGAAATAGACTATGTCCAATCGGAAATCGTGGAGAAATATCATTTTGATAAGGTATGTGCAGTCGCGGCAGGCGGCCATGAACGCTATGCTTCGGTCTGGAACGGCCTCAAAGCGCTTGAAAAAAGCCTGCGTGAAGAAGAAAAGGATGGCTTTGTATTCATTCACGACGGCGTGCGTCCTTTTATAAATGAAGAGATTCTGCGCCGCGCCTTTGACGCGGTAGAAGCATATCACGCCTGCGTAGTCGGCATGCCCAGTAAAGATACGGTCAAAATCGCCGACGCCGATGGTTTTGTGTCCGAAACTCCGGCCCGCAGCCGGGTATGGAATGTACAGACCCCGCAGGTTTTTGATTTTTCCCTAGCTTACCGGGCTTACGCCGCCCTGGAAGAGAGCGGGCGCAGTGATGTGACCGATGACTCCATGATTATTGAGGCCTTTACCGATACAAAGGTGAAGCTGGTGGAAGGCTCCTACGAGAATATCAAGCTGACCACGCCGGAAGATCGGAAGATTGCGGAGACGTTTCTGCATAATCAAATGTAAGAGAACCCGGATAGAAAACCAATTCGGGGAATGGAAAAAAGCGGAGTTCTGAGAACAGGATTCTGCTTTCTGTTTATAGAAGCGAAAGGAAAGGGAAAGGTATGAAATTTTTGTTTGCATCTGACTCATTGAAGGGAACCCTGTCAAGCGACGACACAGGCAGACTTCTGGCAAAAGCGGCAAAAGAGGTATTTCCGGCCTGTATCTGTGAAGGTATCCCGGTAGCAGACGGCGGAGAAGGAACCGTAGATGCGGTCATCCGGGCGGTACAGGGACAGCAGATCCGAGTGAAAGCGCAGGATCCCCTGATGCAGACAAGAGAAACATACTATGGAAAACTGGATGAAAACAGGGCCATCATCGAGATGGCCCTGGCTTCCGGCTACGCCCTGGTATCTGCGGAAAAGCGAAATCCCCTGTATACAAGCTCCTACGGAACCGGCGAACTGATCCGTGACGCCCTCGACAGAGGCTTCCGTGATATCACCATCGCCATCGGCGGCTCCGCCACCAACGACGGCGGCATGGGCTGCATGCGCGCGCTGGGCGTCCGCTTCCTTGATCGGGCGGGGCGGGAGCTTATGGGAAACGGTTCCGATCTGGGACGCCTGGCTGCGATAGACGACAGCGGCCTGGATCCGCGGATCGCAGACGCAGTCTTTACCGTCATGTGCGACGTCACCAATCCCCTCTGTGGAGAAAATGGAGCTACTTACACCTTTGGCCCGCAGAAGGGCGCAACTCCGGAGATACTGGAACGTCTGGAGCGCGGCATGGAGAACTACCGAGATATCCTTATCCGAACATATGACATGAATCCGGATACTATTCCCGGTTCCGGCGCAGCAGGCGGACTGGGAGCGGCATTGCTGGTGTTCCTTCGCGCACAGCTGAAATCCGGAATCGAGACCGTGCTGGATCTGATAGAGTTTGACAGGCGGTTGAAAGGGGTATCTCTGGTGGTAACCGGAGAAGGATGCACTGACTGGCAGTCCTGTTATGGCAAAGTGGTACAGGGCGTCGGTGATCGCTGCCGGAAGCATAACGTACCTGCGGTAGCTCTGGTAGGCGGTATGGGTGAAGGCGCGGAGCAAATCTATGAGCATGGCATCCGTTCCATTGTTACTACCGTAAATGGCATCATGCCACCGAAAGAAGCCTTCAAAAACGCGGAAATCCTGTATTATCAGGCGGCGCTGCGCCTGTTTCGTCTGTTGAAAACAGGCATGGAACTGGGAATTTGAAGAAATTATTAAAAAAATGAAAAAAGTTGTTGACATTGTCGACTAGTGATGATAGAATACATTTTGTCGCCACGCAAGGGCGGAAACACGTCAGAGTGTGGAGAGGTATCGAAGTGGTCATAACGAGGCGGTCTTGAAAACCGTTTGTCCGAAAGGGCGCGTGGGTTCGAATCCCACCCTCTCCGTTAGTTACCACTGATACAGCGGTGACAAGTAAATATTCGATTTGAAGAAATCGAGCATCTTGGAGAAGTACCCAAGCTGGCCGAAGGGGCTCCCCTGGAAAGGGAGTAGGTCGTTAATAGCGGCGCAAGGGTTCAAATCCCTTCTTCTCCGCTCTGCTTTAAAGATGAAAATGCAGTCGAAAAAAGTTGAAAAAGTACTTGACAAACGGTTGCGAACATGATAATCTATTAAAGCTGACTCGCGAAAGCGAGAACAACGAACCTTGATAACTGAACAGTGTAAACCTTGAAAATTCTAAGAGAATAATTCAAGAACAGTTTGGTCTTAGAAATAAGATTGAACACCTTTTAACAGTAA